>DGWH01000093.1 GCA_002395225.1 Christensenella sp. UBA4263 | reverse complement strand
TCGCCCAACAACATGGAGGATATCAAGCGCCAGCTTCGTCACCAGACCATCGGACATGATAAAGTGAACCAGCTGCGTCATGTGCGTTTCTTTGGGGATATTCACGGAATGGTGGAACACATGCGCAAGCATGCGGATATTATTCGTCCGAAGTTTGAAATTGTGGAGGAAACCCTTGAGAAGAATCTTGGGGAACTGAACATCGGAACCTGGACGAAACCGCTGGGCGGCTATTTTATCAGCTTTGATTCGATGCCGGGATGCGCAAAGGCGATCGTGGCGCGGGCAAAAAAAGCCGGCGTCATCATGACCGGTGCAGGCGCGACCTGGCCTTACGGGAAGGACCCCAATGATTCCAATATCCGGATTGCGCCGACCTATCCGACGCTGTCTGAACTGACCACCGCCGCGAAGCTGTTCACGCTGTGTGTCCGCCTGGTCAGTGCGGAAAAACTGCTGAATGAAATGAAGGCACAGGCCTGATCATGATCTGCCAAAGTACGGGCTCAGTCAGAGACTGAGCCCGTACTGTTTTATGTTAGCCCACAGACTTTGTGGCAACCACGTTGACCCCGGTTCCCAGAATATTGGGAACAATCACATCACCCATATGAATGGGCGCCTTAAGACTGGTCTTCCCCATTTCGGCCATGCACTCAAAAATCTTGTTTTTCGGAATCGGAGCAGCGGTTTTCACGCTGACCGGAACAGGACTTCCCTCTACCGGGAGAACCGCGGTGATGACACGAACCGGAGAGAGCACTTCCTGTCTCGCGTACACTTCTCCGCGCTTGCAGGTATTGCCTTCGATTTTTTTGATTTCATTTCCATCCATGGTTACCGTAATGCGGCATCCCAGAGGACAGTTAATGCAAACGATCTGTTTTTCTTCCATCTTTTTACACCTTCTCAATGCTGACTTTAACCGGGTCCTCGCCGGCCAGCTTTGTCGTATCCAGCGGAATGACCACCATCTCACCCGGGGTAAAGATCTGGGCACGCTTCTTTACCAGAACGGTATCCCCCTGCGTGACAATGGCCTGTGCCTTTTCGAACACGCCGGAGGGACGGAACATGAGATTGACCTTCTTGTCCTCATCCAGGAGGATCTTCTGCGGAACGGTTCCGCGCACGCCGTTTCCGTCCTGAACCGCTACGGTCTTTCCGTTAAAGGACTCCCGGCGGATGTATTCCGCTGCCGCTTTTCCGGCCTCGGTGCTTTCCTGAGAGACGTAGTCAACCAGATCATGCACATGCAGGACGTTTCCGCAGGCAAAGATGCCGGGAACGCTGGACTCGAAAACGTCATTGACAACAGGACCGCTGGTAAACGGGCTGATTTCAAGGCCAGCCTGATTGCTGAGCTCATTTTCCGGAATCAGACCGACAGACAGGAGGAGCGTGTCGCAGTCAAAATGGATCTCGGATCCGGGAATCGGCATACGGTGCTCGTCTACTTTTGCCACAGTGACGCCGGTCAGGCGGTCGCCGCCCTCAATATTGGTGACGGTATGGCTGAGATACAGCGGGATCCCATAGTCATCCAGACACTGGACAATGTTCCGCTTCAGACCGGATGAATACGGCATCAGCTCAACACAGGCTAGAACCTTTGCCCCCTGAAGGGTCATGCGCCGGGCCATAATCAGTCCGATATCGCCGGAACCGAGAATGACAATCCGTTTGCCTGGCATGAAGCCTTCCAGATTGACAAACTTCTGTGCCGTGCCGGCGGTATAAATACCGGCACTGCGGGCTCCCGGAATGCCGATTGCCCCGCGGGGTCTCTCGCGGCAACCCATCGCCATAATGATGGCTTTCGCCTTATACGTCTCAAGACCGCGTGCCGTGCTGACCGCGGTAACGGTGTGATCCGCCTCGACAGAAAGTACCGTCGTTCCGCAGCGAATGTCAATTCCCAGCGCTTCCGCCTTGTCAATGTCCCTCTGCGCATATTCAGGTCCGGTCAGTTCTTCGTTGTACCGATGCAGACCGAATCCGTTGTGAATGCACTGACGCAGAATCCCGCCCGGATGGTCCTCACGCTCGAGGACAACCAGATTGTCGATTCCGGTTTCTTTTGCGGCAACAGCTGCTGCAAGACCTGCGGGACCTGCGCCGACGATTAAAATATCCACATCAATTCCATAGGCTGCCATACTTACACCTCCGCATAAGAATCTTCAAGCCTGCCGACCAGCAGTTTGCTTGAATTGCCGCTCTTAGTCACTTCCGTCATCGGGATTCCAAGCTCCTCGGAGAGGATCTCTGCAACACGGGGTGAGCAGAATCCGCCCTGACACCTTCCCATGCCGGCCCGGGTCCGACGCTTGACACCGTCAATGCTGGTTGCCCCCACAGGACGACGGATCGCCGCACGAATCTCCGCTTCGGTCACGACTTCGCAGCGGCAGATCAGCTTTCCGTTGAGCGGATTTTCGGCAATCGCCTGGCGGCGCTCATCGTCATTCATTTCGTTGAACGGCTTCGGAAGCGGGATGGCAGGCTTAAAGTCAGCCTTCTGTGTCAGGTGCTCATTCTCAGCAATCGTTCCGACAAGAAGTCTGGCAATGGCAGGCGCTGAGGTCAGACCGGGGCTCTCAATGCCCACCGTCTCATACGCGCCGGGCACGCCGCTGACCGGACCGACAAGGAAGTCATCGTTTTTCTCGTGGGCACGAATGCCGGAGAAATTCGTAATTCCCGTGCGGGTACTGATGCCCGGCCAGGTCTTCTTTGCGGTGCGGAGGACATTTGCCAGACCTTCCGCCGTGGTATCGGTATCGCGGGAATCAGGAATATCCTCTGCGGTCGGGCCGAGAAGGATGTTGCCGTGAACCGTCGGGGAAACCAGAACGCCCTTTCCCATCTTTGAGGGGCACTGGAACATGGTCATGGTAAACAGCCGGTTGACATCATGATCCAGAAGCCAGTACTGTCCGCGCCGGTAGATGATCTCCCGCTTGTCATCGCTCAGCTGGTTATGCAGCATGGCAGAGCTCACGCCGCTGCAGTTAATGACGACGTCCGCTTCATACCGGGTATCCTGTGTCTTGACGACAAATCCCCCGTTTGCCTTTTCGATGCAGCTGACTTCCTGATTGAAAATAAAGTGTGCGCCGTTGAGCGCGGCATGATCCGCCAGCGCATAGGTCAGTTCATAAGGGGAAACGAGTCCGCTGGTTTTCGCCAGAAGGGCTCCCCTGACCTCTTTGTTCACATTCGGCTCAAGGGCAAGAACTTCGGCGGCAGTCAGAACGGACAGTTCTTTTACACCGTTTTCAATTCCCTGCTGATAGAGCCTCTGAACCGTTTCCATTTCTTCATCAGAGAAAGCAAGAACCATGGCACCCGGCTGGGAATACGGCACACCCAGTTCGCGGCAGAAAGATTCATACTGCTGAGATCCTTCCACATTCAGGCGTGCTTTCATGGTCCCCGGCTTTGCGTCAAAGCCGGCGTGGACAATGCCACTGTTTGCCTTACTTGCACCTTCGCAGACATCATGTCCGCGCTCAAGCACTGTCAGATCAATCTGATATCGCGAAAGTCCGCGTGCAACTGCGCACCCGATGACCCCCGCACCAATGATCAGGACTTTCTTCTGCATATTCAATAACCTCTCTTACATCCTGCGGTAAGCCGCAATTTGATATCACCTATTCTATTGTATTTTTACGGATTAGTCAATTCATATGAACTGCCTCGGAAAATAATTATCAAAAGAACGGATCAGGTCTGAACCATTTTTTGATTTGAAGGATAAACTGTCCTGGCCGATTCGTTTATAAATTGTGCGGGCACGTACATACAAGAAACCTTGAGGATGGAAGGTGATCCCATGTCTGTCGCGGTCAGAAACCGTTCGCTGGTTTTTCTGGCTCTGCTGAGTGTCATGCTCATTCTGCTTTCCCCTGTTTCAGGCTTTTCGCAGGGGTACAGCATTAACGCGGGGAAAAAGGCCGTACTGAATCAGCCCATGCATGTGCGGTGCGGCCCGGGGAGAGCGTATACAGATCTTGGAACCTATTTTGATAACGGGACAAATATCAGCACGCTGACCTCTGCCCGGGATGGCAATGGAAACTACTGGATCCAGGTTGAATTCAGCGCGAAGGGCGGCCTGAGACGCGGTTATGCGCCGGCTGACTGCCTCAGCATTGAACCGGGTTCTCTGCCGGCGGAGAGCAGTATCGGACAGTATACCGTTTCGCAGGACAGCAGCGGGCGCTTCGGTCCGGGAACGGACTATGCATCGCAGAATGTCACTGCATTTGCCGGGACCGCCGTTACGGTCTTTGCGTTTGAAAACAATTATGCCTTGGTTGAGTTCAGAACGGAAAACGGGAACCTGGTTCGTACGTGGATTCCCCGCAGTGTGCTGTAACATCCGGCGGACAATTTCAGACTCAAAGAAAAGGGAAGTCATTTTCGACTTCCCTTTTCACATGCTTATTGAAGGTCCCGGGGCAAATATTTGCCTTTGCTGACGCCCTCGGATACACACAGAATGCTTGAACTCCCGTCATATGTGAGCGGTTTTCCCTCAAGATCCGTGATGATACAGCCGGCTTCTTCGCAGATGACGGCCCCTGCGGCAAAATCCCACAGGCCCAGGACGGGCTCAAAGAAGACGCCGGTTTTGCCTGAGGCCAGCAGGCAAAGATCCATCGCAGCGGATCCGCTGCGACGGAGATCCATGCCATGGCGGAGATAGAGCGCGCTGATCTCGAACATCTTCGGATGCAGCTCCGGCTGGTATGGCGCAGTGCCAATGGAGATCAGGCTGTTTTCAAGGGATTCCTGAGAGGAATGGATCGGCGATCCGTTCAGATAGGCGCCATGTCCGCGCATGGCATAATACGTCTGATCCTGGAACGGATTGTAGATGACACCGATAAAGGGAACGCCGTCACGGAAAAGACCGATGGAAATCACGGAGGGTTCATAGCCCTTCATGAAGTTGTTTGTTCCGTCGATCGGATCAATGACGAAGGCAAACCCTTTTCTGTCCTGCTCATTAAACAGGGAAAGCCCGTTTTCCTCGCCGATGAAATTCGCCTCAGGCAGAAATGCATGCAGCTTTTCAATCAGGAACGACTGAATTTTTGAATCGTATTCCGTCACAAAATTGGCATGTCCGCCTTTGGAAATTCCTTTGGCATGCAAGGAGGAGGCGGAAAGAAGAATCTTTCCGCCCTCCCGGATGATTTGGGTGATCCCGTCAAGAATTGTCTGCATTTATACTCCTTCTTCCCATGCCGTGGGGGTAATGGTGCTGTCCAGCAAGGAGATGTTGAGCACATAATCGCGAACAAAACCATGGGTTTTTCCGGACTGTGTGACGATTTCATACCAGACTTCCCCATTGTTCGAGAAAACCCCGACGATGTTGATGTCTATTCCGCGGGAAAGCTGACGGACCAGCTGACCGTTGGAGGTTGGGGTTGCACGAACGTTTGATGCCCGGTTGGTCACGGCACGTCCGATAATATCCCGGTCCTGAATTTCCTCCGGCACAGGCGACGCGGTTGGCTGGAGTACAGCGGTCTGCGGGGCGGCAGTCGGAACCGGAGCACTTCCTGCGGTCTGATCGGAAGCGGATTCCGTATCTGTGTCAAGAGGTGCATCGAGGTCGATCAGATTGGACATGATATATCCGATCCGGCTGCTGTTGCTTGGCTGAACTTTATACCACAGTCTGCCTTTTTTGTCGGTTTCGGCAGCAAAAATCGTCACTTTTCTGCCTTTTCTCAGCTGCGTAAGTACGGTTCCGCCTTTTACCTTACGAAGATTGGCATCGTGATTGGTGACGCCGCTTCCGATCGCTTCCTCCTGAATTTCTCCAGCCGGTTCGGGCGTTTCACTCACGGTTTCAGCCGCCGCAGGTGATTCAGCTGCCGCGGAACTGGAAGTGGAGGCGGAAGAGCTGGCGGCGGCAGAGGCATCTGTCGGCCCTGAGATTTCATAGCCTTTGTCCAGATTAACCAGCGATGCGAGGACGAAACCGGTTTTGCTTCCGTTTTCCGGCTTCACTTCGTACCAGAGTCTGCCTTTTTTATCCGTTCGTGCAGAAAGAATATTGACCCTGCGTCCCTTCCGCATCTGATAAAGAACCGTTCCGTTCATGATTTTCCGCAGATTGGCATCATGATTGACCTTTCCGGTGGCAATCACCCCATCGGGAAGCGGCGGCATTTCGGTCGGACTGTCTGATACGGCACTCTCTTCAGGCACCGGTACAGACGGTGTTACACTGATTCTTGTTCCTGAATCCAGTGTGAGGACGTAGTCACGCATCCAGCCATCGGTATTCAGATCATCCACGGTGACAAAATACCAGATATTCCGGTTTGAATCGATCACCGCATTGTGAATGGTCACGGCCTCATTTTTCTTGACCGTTTTAATCACTTTTCCGGACGACACGGCACTTGTACGCAGATTGGCATCCCGGTTGGTGGTTGCATGCCCGATCTCCGGCACGGGTGTCGGACTGGGTGTCGGCGTTGGCTCGGGTGTCGGTGTAGGTGTCGCGGTCGGTGTCGGCGTTGGTGTATTGGTCAGGATAATCGGAAGCGGTGTATCCGTAGGTTCAGGCGTGTCTGTTGGTTCCGGTGTTCCTGTCGGTGTTGGCGCCGGCTCGGGTGTATCCGTTTCCTCTGCTTCATCCGGCTGCGTATTGTTCCCGAATACAATCGGCGTAAACACTGCAGCGGGGGCATCGGTCTCCTCCGGAAGGTCAGAGTATTCCGGCTGTTCATCCGGAATTCCAACCGGCAGCGCTTCATAGGCGGTGGGTGCAGGTGTGAACTGTTCTGCAGTATCCGCGCTGTTGGGAACAGCATTCTTTTTCGGAAGAAAAACCCGGACTAAGATCAGCGCAAGCAGAACGACAACAAGAACAATCACAACAGCGATCAATACACGCGTTGCACGTGCGGAGAAAAATCCCCGGCTGCCTGGACTGTCTTCGCTGCCCTCACTGTCCATATCCGAATCTTCTTCGTTGGTCATATCTGAATCTTCCTCAGAAAATTCATCAGAAAAATCATCTATAAAATCAGAATCTTCAAATGGACTCTGTCTGTTTGACATTTCCTGATCATCCGGCTGATTGCGGCGTCTGGCCATATTCGTCCCCCCTCTTAGAACCCTAGGAACTTATTATATAGGATATGGCTTCTGAATTCAAGTATGTTAATGAAATCGGACAAACTTTCGGCTGTCCTTATGGACAGATTTTACACGAAACAGAAAAGAACGGGATTTCCCGCATGAAAAAGGCACTGCCTTTCGGCAGTGCCCTGAATGGGATCGATTAGTTTGCAGCCATCTTCTTGTAGTTTTCAAGACGACGCTTTGCATCCTCTTCGTTGACCTTGTACGCTTCCTCTGCCGTTGCCGGGAACAGCTTGGCCAGAGAGGCATACCGAACCTCACCCTTGATGAAGTCCTGATAGCTCTCGGTGGGATCCTTGCTGTCGACGGTCAGCGGATTCTTGCCCTGCTCTTCAAGAGCCGGGTTGTAGCGATACAGCGGCCAGTAACCGCAGGCTACAGCGTGCTTGATCTCCATCTGCGCGTGCGCCATGTTGATACCATGGTTAATGCAGGGCGCATAGGCAATGATCAGGGACGGGCCCGGATAAGCCTCAGCCTCATTCATCGCCTTGAGGAGCTGCTGCGGATTTGCGCTCATCGCGACGGTCGCCACGTAGACATATCCATAGGACATGGCCATCATGCCGAGATCCTTCTTGCGGGTCTTCTTACCGGAGGCCGCAAACTTCGCAACGGAGCCGGTCGGAGTGGACTTGGATGCCTGTCCGCCCGTATTGGAGTAAACCTCAGTATCCAGAACGAGAATGTTAACATCCTCACCCTGTGCCAGAACGTGATCAACACCGCCGTAGCCGATGTCATATGCCCAGCCGTCGCCGCCGAAGATCCACTGGCTCTTCTTGACCATCATGTCCTTCATGCCTGCGATCTGCTTGGCAAGATCACAATCCATGCCATCCACCATTGCAGCCAGTGCAGCAGAGGTCGTCTTGGACTTCTCACCGTCATTCATGGTATCAAGCCAGGCCTGGCAAACGGCCTTCTTCTCATCGTCAACATTTTCTGCCAGAGCAGATACCAGCTCTGCCAGCTTCAGCCGACGCTGCTTGGTAGCCAGGAACATGCCGTAGCCGAACTCAGCGTTGTCCTCGAACAGGCTGTTGGCCCAGGCAGGACCCTGTCCCTTGTCGTTGGTGGTATAAGGTACGGTCGGAGCGCTGCCGCCATAAATGGAGGAGCATCCCGTTGCGTTGGCGATCATCATGCGATCACCGAACAGCTGGGTAACCAGCTTGACATAAGGCGTCTCACCGCAGCCTGCGCAGGCACCGGAGAACTCGAAGAGCGGCTTGAGGAACTGGCTGTCCTTGGCAATGGTCTTGTTGAGGATGGCCGGATCAACCTCAGGCAGCGTCTGAGCGAACTCCCAGTTGGCTTCCTGCTCCGCCTTCTGCTCTGCCAGAGGCTCCATGGTCAGGCACTTGCCGAGGCAGACATCCACGCAGTTTCCGCAACCCGTGCAGTCGAGCGGAGAAATCTGAATGCGATATTCCTTGCCGGCAAAGTTCTTTCCGTTGGCCTTCTTAGTGACAAAGGTCTCGGGCTTCGCAGCGTCTGCATCGATCAGATACGGACGGATAGCGGCATGCGGGCAAACCAGTGAGCACTGATTGCACTGTACGCACTTGGTGACATCCCAGCAGGGAACTTTAACCGCGATGCCACGCTTCTCGTACTTGGTGGTTCCGGTCGGGCAGGTGCCGTCTGCAGCGATCTTGGAGACCGGCAGCTTATCGCCTTCCTGAGCCAGAACGGGCTTGATGAACTCCTCGAAATACTTGTCTCCCTTGACATGCATCGGCTCGGCACCGGTGGTGGCATTTGCCCACTCTGCAGGAACCTTGACCTCACGCAGACCGGAGATAGCGATATCGATGGCGTCCCAGTTCTTCTTAACGACAGCATCGCCCTTCTTCCCGTAGGTCTTCTTGGCGTACTGCTTCATGTATTCATCGGCCTGATCATACGGGATAACCTCAGCGAGCTTGAAGAAGGCCGCCTGCATGATCGTGTTGATGCGGTTGCCCATGCCAACCTTGGCGGCAAGATCAATCGCATCGATGGCATAGAACTTGATGTGCTTCTTGGCGATCATCTGCTTCATGCTGGCGGGCAGATTTGCATCAAGCTCCTCGTCGCTCCACTGGCAGTTCAGCAGGAACGTGCCGCCGTCCTTCAGGGTGGACAGCATGTCATACTGCGTCACATAAGCCGGATTGTGGCAGGCGGTGAAGTCAGCAGCATCGATCTGATACGGGCTCTGGATCGGGCTCTTGCCGAAACGCAGATGGGAAACGGTCAGACCGCCGGACTTCTTGGAGTCATAGGCAAAGTAAGCCTGAGCATACATGTCGGTATGGTCGCCGATAATCTTGATGCTGTTCTTGTTTGCACCGACGGTACCATCCGAGCCAAGTCCGTAGAACTTGCAGGAGATTGCACCTTCCGGAGCAGCATTGAAGATCTCACCGACGGGCAGGCTGGTGTTGGTCACATCATCCACGATGCCGACGGTGAAGTGGTTCTTCGGAGCAGCCAGCTTCAGGTTGTCAAAGACAGCCTTCACATGGGTCGGGGTGAATTCCTTGGAACCCAGGCCATAGCGTCCGCCAACCACCTCGATCTTGCGGCCTTCCTCAGACAGGGCGGCAACAACATCCAGATAAAGCGGCTCACCAAGAGAACCGGACTCCTTGGTACGATCCAGCACAGCGACCTTCTTGACAGAAGCAGGCAGTGCAGCAGCAAAACGCTTGGTGTCGAACGGACGATACAGATGGACAGCCACAAGGCCGACCTTCTCGCCCATCGTGTTGAGCTTGTTAACCGTCTCGGTGACGACGTCACAGCCAGATCCCATGGCTACGATGACATACTCGGCATCAGCAGCGCCGACGTAGTCAAACGGCTTATGCGGACGACCGGTCAGCTTCCCGACCTCATCCATCACTTTCTCAACGATATCCGGGGTAGCCAGATAATACTTGTTCGCTGCCTCACGTCCCTGGAAATAAATATCCGGGTTCTGGGCAGTGCCGCCGAGATGCGGATGCTCCGGATTCAGTGCGCGGGCACGGAATGCCTCAACCTTATCCCACGGAACCAGCTTCTTGATGTCCTCATAATCGATTTCATCAATCTTCTGGATTTCATGAGAGGTCCGGAATCCATCAAAGAAGTGAAGGAACGGAATGCTGCTCTCAAGCGTTGCCAGATGAGCGACAAGAGCCATATCCTCTGCCTCCTGGACGGAGTTGGACGCAAGCATGGCAAATCCGGTCTGACGACAGGCCATTACATCAGAGTGATCTCCGAAGATGGAAAGTGCATGATATGCGAGTGCGCGGGCACTGACGTGGAAAACGCACGGCAGAAGCTCACCGGCAATCTTATACATATTCGGAATCATCAGCAGCAGGCCCTGTGACGCGGTAAACGTCGTGGTCAGAGCACCGGCCTTCAGAGAACCGTGAACAGCACCGGCAGCGCCGGCCTCGGACTGCATTTCTGCAATACGCACGGTCTGTCCGAACATGTTCATACGATCATGCGCAGCCCAGTCATCCGCGACTTCAGCCATAGGAGAAGACGGAGTGATCGGGTAAATAGCCGCCACGTCGCTGAACGCATATGCCACGTGGCTGACGGCTGTATTACCGTCGACGGTCATTTTCTTGGCCATTGGTAATCTACCTCCCTACAAAGTTGTGAGAACAAAGACAGCTAAATGTCAGATAACAGTTCCCTACCCTTTAATTATAGCCATATCCTCCGGTGCTGTCAACGGACACAGCCAAATCTTTCTGTGTTTTGCCGGCAGTTTTTCGGGCAGTTTCTTCATTAATATTGTGCGGTCAGTGACAACGGTTTGTGCGGCAGACAATGTTTCGCGTTCTCCCCTGAAAGAATCGATCCTTCGCGAATTCTTGACAAGAATATGCCTGCCGTTTAAAATACCCTCAGATCCTCAGAAGACGGCTGAGACTGCTTTTTATCAGTTTTTTCCATGGCAGTTTATGGCCTTCCTCTTTTTTATTCAATACCGCATTGAAGGGAATCTGAAATGGACATCAGAAAACGATTTGAATTCTCTGCCCTTTTTTCCGTTCTTTTCGCCTTTGCCGCCTCCGGTTACCGCTATCTCAGCCTCGGCTATTCCGGTGACTCGACGATGATTTATGAGGGCGGCGACTGGCTTTATCAGATCAGTCTCGGACGGTTCCTGCAGCCGCTTTACTGGATGCTGCGCGGGCGCATTGTTGCCCCCTTTATCGTTGGTCTGTTTGCCACTGGTTTTCTTTTCCTGTCCGTCTTTTTCATCAGTTCCTTTTTGCATTTGAACCGCCTTTCCTCCATTGCCGTTCTGGCGGCAATTCTGACGACGAATGAAACGGTTTCCCTGTCAAACGCGACCTATCTTCCGTGGACGGATGTCTATGCCCTCGCCCTTCTCTTTGTCTGTATCGGTGTGATGCTGGACAGTACGTATCGATTTGGCTTCCTGATAAGTCCTTTTTTTTATGCATGCACGCTGGCGCTGTATCCCAGTTATATTACCTGCGGTGCCACGCTGCTGGTTCTCCTGTACATTGTCCGGCTCCTTGAGGGAATGCAGGCGGGCACACTCTGGAAAAAAGGTCTCCTTTCGGTTCTGTCCCTGTTTCTGGGGCTGGTCCTTTACGCTGTTGTCCTTCGGTTCGTTCTCGGCCACTTTGGACTGAGAGCATCGAATGAATATAACGGAGTCGGAAGACTGGAGGAAATAACCATTTTCACGTTTCTTGAGAATCTTCCCCAGTCGTATCTGCTGCCGCTCACCTATCTCTTTGACCCGCGAAACCGCCTGATTATTCCAAGCCATCAGGCGCTGATTCCGGCGGGACTGAACCTGGCCTTTCTGCTCGCTGCCGCGGCACTGATGTTCCGGCCGCTGCGAAAGATGAGAGCCGGTGCCCGGCTGACGCTTTTGTGTCTGCTGGCGGTGCTCCCCTTTGCCATGAATTTTGTCTTTCTGATTTCAAACGGCATCATCAACGGGCTGATGATTGTTTCCATTTATTTTTTCTATCTTGTGCCCGTCATTCTGCTTGAACAGGGCGAATGGAACAGACGGGTATTGGCCGTTCCTGTCGCCGCTCTTTTCTGTATTTATCTGGCCATGAATGTGCTGACGGCCAACCGCCTTGCCATGAAGCGGGAGGTGGAGTATCGCTCCACCCTGTCGGCATTTACCCGTATTCTCTCGGATGCCCATGAGATTCCCGCGTATGTGCCGGGCGAGACGCCGGCGCTGATTATCGGTTACCTTCCCTCCTCGCGCATCTCAATGGTACGGGACGGACTGGAGGATCTGAATCCGATGCAGGGTGCCCGGTATACTTATGCGGCTGCGTATGAAACGTCGACCAAATGGTATCTTCGCCAGATTTGCGGCTCCTCCATCCGTTTTCTTGAGGATGTAGACGGGTGGGGACACCTGTGGGGACCTGAAATCGAAAACATGGCGGCATACCCCGCAAAGGGGTATATTCAGATGATTGACGGGGTACTCGTCATCAAGCTGATGTAATGAGCGAACCTGACGCGAGGCGTCAGAATATCAAGACAAAGAGCGGCCGCACGGCCCAATAGGACCGGCGGCTGCATTGAATGAGGTTTTCATGACGATCAAAACAGACAGAACAACGCTTATCCGGTGTATTCTTATCTCCCTGATCCTGTTTATGGCGGCACATGCCTTCTGTATATTCAACCTTTCCCTTCGCGGCGAGAGTGTCATGCTGAATGCGGAAAAAATGAACAACAGCTTTTTATCTGCCGGTCAGTTTCTGCGCCCGCTGTACCTTCGTCTGCGCGGCGGAATTGCCTCTCCTCTGATCATCGGACTGATCTCCTGTATTTCTCTTGCCGCTTCCTGCCTCGTTCTTTTTTATCTGTGCGGCATTGAGGATACGCTCTTTTTCTCTCTCATGAGCGGCCTCCTCCTGTTCAATCCGGCTGTTCTTGAACAGTTTGCCGGTTCCCTGCTGACAGCGGACATGTTCTTTCTGTCCTTTTTCCTGATGGTCGCCGGCTCTGCCCTCCTGTTTATCCGCCCCGACTTTTTCCCGATGTCCGCTCTTCTGCTTTTCCTGGGAATGGGACTAAGTCCGCAGCTGGCGGTGACGGCCCTCTGCGTGCCGCTTTTGTTCTGGGTCACACATCCGGAACAGAGCCCCGGAAAGAACAGAAAACCCTATCTTCTGACCGCTGCGGCGATGGCAATTGCCGTGATCCTATTTGCCGGAGGGGCGGCCTTTTTCAGCAGACGCAACGGCATTGCGCCGGAGCTTCTCTTTGCCTTTAAGGGGCGGTCACTGAAGGAGATCCTGATGGCTCCCTTTACAGCCATGTTTACCCCGACAACAATCTATCCACATTTCTTCCGGATATTCCGGAGTCTGGTTCCCGTGCTGGCATTTGTGCTGCTCATCAAAAGAAGAAACGCGATATTTCCCCTGGCGCTGCTCTGTGTTGTCCTGATGCTGCCCTCGGCCGGATTAACCGGACAGTTTCCTTTTCCGGTCTTTTTTCTGGATGCCATGCTGCTGATCATCCTGTATTCAGCACTAAAGTCACTTCCCCAGAAAAAGAAGATCGTTTCTGCCCTCGCCGCCGGTCTTTATGGCTTTTTCTTCCTGGGCGAACTGCTGTTTGCCAATCAGGCGTATCTCAGGATCAATCTGGATCTTGACACCAGCCTTTCCATTATGACACAGGTGATCCACCGGCTTGAGAACCGCGAGGATTTTATCCCCGGACAGACGCAGACGGCGTTCATCGGCTCCCTTTCCCGTTCGCCTCTCGTGCATGAGCGGGAGGGATTTGAACATCTGGCGGTAATGGATGTGCTAAAGGGCGAAACGTCGATTCAGTCACAGAGCCTGACGACCTGGTTCTTCTGGCAAACCCTCGGTTATCCGATGAACTGTCTCAGTGATTATGAGCAGGAACAGCTTGCCTCTCGCCCGGAAGTTGCGGCAATGCCGGACTTTCCTCATCCGGATTCCATCCGCAGGATAGAGGATACGCTGGTGGTTCATCTCTCCAAATAAGCATAAAGCGATGCTGCAGCATCGCTTTTTATTTTGATTAGGGACCATTGACGGGCAGTTCCGCGTTCAGCAGGTCCGCCAGGGTGTAGGAATTCACATAGTCATTGACGGTTTTATCCAGGCCTTCCCAGAAACGTACGGTCCGGCACTGATCGTACCGCTCACAGAGGTTAGGACTCTGTTCAAGGCAGGAAACGGGACACATCCGTCCCTCTACGGCAGTCAGGATTTCCCCGGCCGTATATTGTTCAGGCACTTTTGTCAGCAGATATCCGCCCTGATTTCCCCGTACGCTCCGGATCAGTCCGGCCCGGTTCAGCTGCGTGACCACATGTTCCAGATATTTGACAGAGATTCCTTGTCGCATGGACACATCTTTCAGTGTCACCGGTCCCTCTGTCTCATTTTCGGCCAGGTCAATCATAAAGCGCAGCGCGTATCGGCCTTTCGTTGTGATCAACATTCCTGCATTCCTCCGATCTCCTTCGGCCTCACTGTTGAGCATTTGCCAGAGCAGCATTGCATGAGGCCTGGATTTGACTTAACTGTCGCTGCGCGACAGGGCCGCTCCTCCGGTTCAGTCGGCTGCATTATACTACAAAAAGAGTGGGATTACAAATCAGAAAAGGCTTCTCTCAATTGACAGAAGTTCCGGGGATTCGTATAATACGTGCCACAGTACAAGATGAGGTAATGAAAATGAGCCGTGTTTTAACGCCCTGCCAGCTGATCGAACGCAGTATTAACAAGCGGTTCCGGAAAGAACTGTGGACGCCGTTTATGCATGCGGTCCGAACCTACCAGCTGATCTCCCCCGGTGACCGGATCGCCGTCTGTATTTCAGGAGGAAAGGATTCCATGCTTCTGGCCAAGCTCATGCAGGAACTGTCGCGCCATACAACGGTTCCTTTTGAACTGCGCTTTCTGGTCATGAATCCGGGATATGCCCCGGCCAATCTCCAGAAAATCCGGGAAAATGCCGGACTGATGGAAATCCCCATCGAGATATTTGACAGCGATGTGTTTGATGTGGCCAATTCCGCAGAGGATAATCCCTGCTATCTCTGTGCCAGAATGCGGCGGGGATTCCTGTACAGTGAGGCACAAAAGCGCGGATGCAATAAAATCGCGCTCGGGCATCACTTTAACGATGTGATTGAAACGACGGTCATGGGGATGTTCTATGGCGCCCAGCTGCAGGCCATGCTGCCAAAGCTGCACAGCCGGAATTTTGACGGAATGGAACTGATCCGGCCGCTTTACTGCATCCGGGAAGAGGATATCATCCATTGGAAAAACTACAATCAGCTGGACTTTCTGCAGTGCGCATGCCGTTTTACCGAGGAGGCGGCAAGGACGCTGCGCAATGGAAACAGCAATTCCAAGCGGCTTGAAATCAAGCATCTGATTGCCGATCTCAAAAAGAACAATCCGGATATAGACAAAAACATCTTCAACAGCATCCATTCCTGCTGTCTTGATACCATGGTCGGCTGGAAGAAAAACGGCGAGGGATTTTCGTTCCTGGATGAGTACTGAGCCGGGAGATTAACGGTTTTGCCAGAGGAAAGGAAGGAACAGCGGCAGCTGCTTTTCCCAGTCTGCCTCACAGTGCGCCCCGCCGACCTGGGAATAAAGCCGCGCCTGACCGCCGCGTGCTTCGATTTTATTGGCAACGGCCTTGTTGCGTCTGTAAGTGTACGAGTGACAGTCCTCTGTTTCCGGATTTTTGATTCCCGGGGTTTCCAGTGTTCCCCAGGAAAGGTAGACGCGGGTATCTGAATCAATCGTGCTCCGGTTAATGTCCCCCATGACCTGAGGGGAACAGAACCCAAGCGCCGATGACAGACAGCCTGCTTTGGAGAAGTAACGGTTATAATGGGTGACCGCATAGACGGCCATCAGCCCGCCCATGCTTGATCCGGCAATGCCGGTACATTCTCTGAAAGGGATTGTCCGGAAACGTTGATCCACCATGGGCTTGACGGTATTCAGGATCCACTGCATGGTCAGATCCCCTTTTGCCTCATACTTTGAAAACATTCCCCGGGCTGGCCGGAACGGCAGGTATTCACTGAGGCGTTCCCCTTCTCCGTGCCCGCATTCCATTCCGATGACGATGATTTTTTTATCCCATGCAGACAGATAGTCCATCAGGCCCCAGCTTTTTCCGTACGTTGCATCACAGTCTCTGAACAGATTGTGTCCGTCAAAAAAATACATCACCGGATAACGTTCATCCGAGTTTTCATAATCATCCGGCAGCCAGATGTGCAGCGGCCGGTTTGCGCAGACGGCATCGAAGGTACAATCCTGTTTAATCAGCATTTCCGTTTCCCCTTTGCTTTTTCAGTTGCAGGTTTCTGTCAGGCAGTGCCCGGAACAGCGCAGCAGGCCGACCGTTTTTTACCGGCTTTGCTGACCTGGTTCCGGCGGTTTCCTGCTGCGACATAAGGAATGGGATGTCACCGCGGAGTGACATCCCGTTTTTTATCGGTCTGATTAAGGGCACATGACACGGCGAAAAAAGAATAATCCGAACGTCGTTTTCAATGAAATACGACGTTCGGATTATCCAATCTGGCTCCCCAGGTAGGGCTCGAACCTACAACCCTTCGGTTAACAGCCGAATGCTCTGCCATTGAGCTACTGAGGAATGTCTCGCTTAAGCACAGGCGTTATTATAGTCATTAATCCCCAGTCTGTCAACCGATAAATTAAAAAAAGATTGTTAAAGATTTGACAATATCGGACAGAGCCTTGCCGGATTTTTGCATTCCACTCCCCGTCCGGTTATGTTATAATCTCTGTGAGGTGATTTCTTTGAACAACAGAATTAATTTTGATCTCGAACGAAAAATGAGACAATTCACCATCCCGAATCTGATGCAGTATGTGGTGATCGGACAGGGAATTGTTTTCGCGCTGCTGATGATCTGGCCATCGGTCGGTTATACGCTGCTTCGCCTGATTACGCTGAACCGGGATCAGATTTTCCATTTGCAGGTGTGGAGACTGGTCACATTCGTCTTTGTTCCCCCCTCCTCTTCTCCGCTGTTTATCCTCTTTGCCCTTTACTTTTACTACTTCATCGGGCAGGGACTGGAACGGCTGTGGGGATCGGTCCGGTTCTGTCTTTTCTACTATATCGGGATGCTGGGAGCGATTCTTGCCTGCCTGATCACCGGATATGCGGACAACTCCTTCCTGAATCTGTCTCTTTTCTTTGCCTATGCCGCCATGTGGCCGGATGAACAGGTGCTCCTGTTCATGATCATTCCGGTGAAAATGAAATACCTGGCCATCCTGGATGCGGTTCTCTTCCTGTGGCAGTTTATTACGGGATCTTTCTCCGTCAAGATTACCATTCTGCTCTCGCTGGCGAATGTGTTTCTCTTTGTGGGAGGCGATCTCAAACGTTCCATCCAGCGTGAGATTGAGCATTACAAAATGCGGAAAAACTGGCGATAATGAAACCGGGGCTGTTTAGCAGCCCCGGTTTTTTGTCTGATCAGAAATCGCAGTTGCCGGGTGTACGCGGATAAGGCAGTACATCGCGGATGTTCTCGATGTCCGTGAGGTACATCACCAGGCGTTCAAAGCCCATGCCGAAACCGGAGTGTACACATCCGCCGAAGCGGCGCAGGTTCACGTACCAGGACATCTGCTCTTTGGAAATGTGCAGTTCATCCATGCGCTGGCAAAGCCGCTCATAGCGGTGTTCACGCTGACTGCCGCCCATCAGTTCGCCGGAACCCGGCACCAGAAGGTCGACACCGCCCACGGTTTCACCATCTTCATTCTGATACATATAGAATGCCTTGATGTCCTTCGGCCAGTCATACACGAATACCGGTGATTTGAAGTATTCCTCGGTCAGATATTTCTCATGCTCCTTGAAAATATCCTCGCCGGGCTTGGCCTCGTGTTCAAACTGCTTCGGTGCCTCGCGGAGGATCCGGATGGCCTCGGCATGTGTCACTTTGGCCACATGGGAATCAAGCAGCGTTGTGAGCTTTTCAATCAGATTGGATTTGGCATAGCCCTGCAGGAACTCAAGCTCCGGCATAGCTTTCTCCAACACTTCCCGGACAACACATTTAAGGAAGTCTTCCTCAATATCCATCAGCTGCTGAAGATCGCAGAAACAGATTTCCGGCTCGATCATCCAGAATTCAGCTGCATGCGTTTTCGTATTGGAGTTCTCGGCCCGGAATGTCGGCCCGAAGGTGTAAATGCGCTTATAGGCAAGGGCGAAGGTTTCCCCTTCCAGCTGCCCGGTCACGGCCAGAGAAGTGGGCTTTCCGAAGAAATCATCCTCCGGTTTTACGCAGGTTCCGGGGGCGGCAGCGGTCACGGTAAACGTGTTGCCGGCACCCTCTCCGTCATTTGCCGTAATCAGCGGCGTATGCACGTAGACATAGCCTCTTGACTGGAAGTAATTGTGAACCGCCTGTGCGGCGACCGAGCGAACGCGGAAAACTGCCTGGAACAGACGTGTTCTTGGCCGCAGATAGGCAATGTCCCGAAGGAATTCCAGCGAATGACGTTTCGGCTGCAGCGGATAATCCTCCGGTGAATCCCCTTCCAGCACAATGGACTGAGCCATCATCTCAAGGCTGCCGTTCCGCCCTTTAACCAGATTGCCGGTTGCCGTAATCGCGGAACCGTTCCGGATGCCCTGAACTTTTTCAAAATCCGCGACGTTTTCATCATAAACGATCTGCATGGTGGCAAAGACCGTTCCATCAAAGAACTCGATGAATCCGATCTGTTTCTGCTTCCGGTGATTTCTTACCCATCCCTGGATAGTCACGCTTTTTCCTTCATATTGAGACTCTGCGGCAACAATCTGCCGCAAATCCAGTACTTCCATAAATCCTCCTTTATGAGCACAGTGACTTGGTCTTTGGGCACCGCTGTTTTTCGGTGCTCATATTTGACAAACTGCCGCTGTGGCGGCAGGCCCACTCCCTTTGTGGGACTCAATGTTGGTCTTATTACCAATAGGTTAGGGGTTT
>DGWH01000085.1:13330-40120 GCA_002395225.1 Christensenella sp. UBA4263 | reverse complement strand
GGTCACAGGCCTCACGCAGGGAAACATGGGTGGAGACGTGGACCACCCGCAGGTTCTTGTGCGCCAGCATCATGGTGTATCTGGGCGTGTTCGTGTAATGCGCATAGATCTCGGTATGGCCGGAAAAATGATGCCCGGCCAGATTGATGGCTTCCTTGTTGAACGCATTGGTCACGGTGCCGTCGATCTGGTCCGCATTGGCAAGCTCAATGACTTTTTTGACATACTGGAAGGCAGCCTCACCGGCCTCGACAGATACCTGCCCGACGGGCAGCGTCCGGGCATCGACCTGCTTCATGTCATAGACGTCGATGGTGCCGGGGGTGAACAGCGCCTCTTTTACATCTGCGATGGGATGGATGCGGATCTGTCCGGCCCCGACAAGCGGCCGGACCTTTTCCAGCATGCAGGCATCGCCGATGACCACCGGACAGCAGGTTTGCCAGACTTCCGGATGGGACAGGGCTTTCACCGTGATTTCCGGTCCGATGGAAGCCGGATCGCCCATGGTGATGCCCAGAATAGGTTTTTTCATATCTATCCTTCTTTCTTGGGCTCAGGGCAATATCGCCTGAGCCGCAGCGGGTTGTTCCAGATTTGATTGGATGTCCCTGCGCGACAGGACCGCAGGCCATTCCTCTTTCGTTTGGTCCGGCACTGCTGCATTTACGGCAAACTGCCGCAGTGCGGGTTTGCATCTGGCAGGATCACCGGTTCTCGGGATCATTCAGCCCGATGATGTCCGCCTCACGGAAACGGATGTACTTGATGCCCCTGCGGGAACAGGCGGCATAGGCAAGGTGCAGCAGGCCATCTGCGGACTGCATCAGGCAGGGATATTCATACTGACGGTTGCCGGTCCGGTTACGTTCGCCCGCGAAGCCCTCACCTCGCTCCAGATAACGGATCAGGGGGAAAGTAAGGCCGCCGTCCTCACTGAGCGCGACAGCAACCGGACAGCGCAACCCCGGCCAGGAGGCCGCTCCCGGCTGAGCACTGGGCGCGCAGGTCGGATTGTAGGCGATGGCGATGCGTCCGCTTTGCAGCTTCAGTGCGCTGATGGAGGAATTGTTGTTGGGCAGCGGGGTAGGAACGGGGACGGTCCAGGTGTTCCCGTTATCCGTGGATTCACTGCGGTAAATGCGGTCCGCCTCACGGCTGCGCATGAAGGCGGCCAGATGACCGTTGTCAAGTTCGACCACATTGGCATGAACCCGGCCGCGGCTCTGTGGCAGATCTGCCTGATGCCAGGTTTTTCCCTGATCATCTGAAAGCTGAAAAACGGTGAAATCGCTGGCAAGACGGTCCTCCGTGTCACCGCAGAGCCAGTTGGAAAAGATCCAGCGTCCGCTTTTGAGCACCTGAATCGGCTGACGGCAGAAACTGCCTTCGCGGGCGAACAGCGTCTCATAGGGGCCCCAGGTCCTGCCGCCGTCCGCGCTCTTCTGAACCCGGATCTGTGCGGTGAACTGCATGTTGTCCCTGTCGGCCCGGCGTTTTAGCTGCGCGGTGTAAACCGCCCAGATCCTGCCGTCATTCCCGGCGAAAAAGGACGGATTCTGTTCACTTCGTTCCGGATCGCCTGAAATATTCACCGGTTCCGACCAGTACAGGCCGCCGTCTTCCAGGCGGGAACAGATGATATGGATATCGGCATTTCCTTCCGAGCTGCCGGCGAACAAGCAGCACAGCAGGGCATGATCCGGGAGCTCAATCAGCCCCGGGGCGTGGGCGGAAAAATAGCCGCCGGTGGGAAGAAAGGATTCCAGCGTTCCCATTTCAGCATTCCGGTAGATACGCCCGTCCGGAGTGAGACCGGGGAGTATGGGATAAGTCATGATTCCCTCCGTTGTCTGTCGATGAGCAGTTCCCTGAGATCGCATAAAAGGGTATCCGTGCCGAAACCGCCGGACTTGGTGATGATGTACCGTTGTCCGGCTGCTTCAAACGAGGAAAGGACCACCCCGGGGAAAAGTTCCAGGAGAGGCTCCATTCGGGTGATGTTCAGATGCTCCATGCATTTGAGCAGCGTATCGCCTCCGGTGATGAGCACGGTTCGCTTGGCCGGACTCTCAAGCAGTGCCGGCAGAGTTTGTCCGAGTGAATCGGATACACATTGCCGGGCATGTTCCATGCTCATGTTGTGGGAGGCGATGAAGGCCAGGCTTGATGCGTTGTCCGGATCTGAATCGTTGGCATCCAGAATCAGCCAGGGGAGCTCCCTTGACATTTGCCGCCAGGTTTCAAGGGCGAGAAGGCCGTCCGCGGACTCAAAGTAACCGGCATTCAGTTTCTGCTCAGGGAGGAGATGAATTCGGGTGAATCCGGCCAATTCCGCGTGCGCCAGCTGACGCCGGGTGATGGGATTCACACTGCCGCACAGAACCAGAAGGCCGGAGGGCAGAGGCGGAAGGGTGGGAACGGGCTCTTTGCGAAGCTCCAGCAGATCCGGCAAAGCGGAGGCAAAACCGGCGCATCCGGCCATGACGCGAAGGTGACTGGCATCCCGGAGTTTCCGTCCCGCCGTGACAAGATCCTCTTCGCTCGCGGCATCGATCACCCAGATTCCCTCACGCTGAGGGAAACGATCCGGGGACCCGCCGGATACCGGCACCGGACTCTGCTGACGGATCAGCTGACATACATCCGATTCGGTGACGGGGTCAAACGGATCCCTGCCAAAGACGGATTCTGCCACGGGAACCCCGCTGATATAATGGATGCCTCCCACAGTGATGCGGCCAAGAGCGGGCAGGGAAGGGAGAAAGGGGAGAACCTTTGCCGCGCCTGCATTCAGCGCGGCACTCAGTTCAGCACCGATATTTCCCCGCAGACCGGAATCGGTTTTCTTGTAAATGAAAGGGATGTTCAGAATAACGGCTTTGCGGACAATGGCTGACACGATCCGGGCTGCCTCGGAGGGCGAAAGATGCCGCGTTTCTGCGACGACAACCAGCACCTCGCATTCCCCGGCCGCCTGCAGATAATCCGTCTTCCAGTCGGTGACGACCCGGGTGCGGATTCCTTTTTGCGAAAACTGGACGCCGGTGTCCAGACCGCCGGTAAAATCGTCTGCAATAATGATCAAGCGAATCATGGGGAACCTCCAGTCGGATGTCAATGCAGCTTGCGGAAGAGCCGCTTATGACAGCCGGATGCTGACATGGTTGAATGGAAAGTGATGCCATTATATCAAAGATTTGGGCGGACTGACAGAGAATCCGGATGATATCCGGTTCTTTTGTCGGTTCAGCCTTCCGGAAAGGGTCAGCATGAAAAAGCGCAGGGATGTCACCGTGGGGCGACATCCCTGCACATTCATCCTGTGTCGTGGTTATTGGGGCTCAGGCTGGTTTTCCGGAACGGTGCCGGACGTTAGGCGCCCAGCAGGGACCCGACCAGAATGCCCAGCCAGGTGCCGATGACATACCCGAAAGTGCCTACCAGCATGCACGGCCCGATCAGTTTTGACCATCCCTGAGAAATTGCCATGCCTGCCGCGGTGGTCGGCCCCCCGATATTGGCGTTGGAGGCCAGGATGATATCCTCCAGGTCAAACTTCAGAAGTTTTCCGCCCAGGAAGCAGAAAAGCATGTTGACCAGGACAATGATCATGCAGAACAGCAGCAGGATCGGCGCGTTCCGGATCAGCACCCCGATGGACGCGGGAACACCGATCACAAAGAAGAACAGATAGATCAGCCAGGTGCCGATTTCCTGGGCGCCATGCAGTAGTTCTGCCTGTTTGTGGCAGAAGGTGGCAAAGATCACGGAAAAATTGGTGATCCAGACGTACTGGCTGCCAAAGAAGGTGCACAGCATCTGGAGGAACCAGTTGTCCTTCGGGATCCATCCGGAAAAGAAATTCCCGGCCAGCCGCGAAAGAAACACGATGGTCACGGCGTAAGCCAGGTCGAAAGCGACATCCTTCAGGGACACTTCCTTTGGAGTCCAGTACTGCTTCGCCAGCGTCTCCATATCGCCTTTTCCCCTGGCCTTGACCTCATCGATATGGGGATGGGGGAAGTGTTTTCGGAAGAACGCATTGCCGGAAATGCCCAGCAGCACAAGGAAATACAGCGCCATGTTCAGGTTGTCCGCGACGGTGGCAGCGGAAACCAGGCTGCTGTTGACATGAAAAGCATCCGCGATGGCGGTAAAGTTTACGCCGCCGCCAATATAGGAGCCGGTCATCAGGGCCGCCACGCCGGGCAGTCCTTCCACGGTTCCGCCAAGCAGGGCAGTGGCAAGAAGCGTTCCGGCGATGGTTCCCGCTGAACCGATCAGGAAGATCAGCAGAAACCGTCCGGTTTCCTTCCAGATCTTCCGGATATTGGTCTGCAGGAGCAGCAGCGGAATCGCCAGCGGCACCGCATATCCCCAGACAATGTCGTCAAATACCGGCGCGCTGTGCGGAATCACGTGCAGGTTAACCAGGATCAGCGCAATCACCAGCGTGATGATTGCCCCGGAGATTTTGGATGCCCACCTGTATGTCTGTTCCAGCCAGATGGCAATAGCCGTGGATGCAAAAAGCACTGTCAGCAGCGCCCAGAAATTATCGGGGCTGATCATTGTTTGAATGGCTTCTGCCATTTTTACCTCCGTCGTGGTCTCAATGTTGGTCTTTTGCCGGAACTGCTGCGCAATGCCCCGGATTTGACTGACTGTCGCCGCGCGACAGGGCCGCTCCTTGTCCGCCTGAAGTTCAATAAACCGGATACTTTCCGGAGTATAACCACAAACCTGGTTTATAAAACCAGGTTTGTGGATCCCCTGAGCAATTCATATCCGAACTGTTCACCTGGTCTTTCTGTGCTTCCTCCGGTTCGCTGAGCCGGATGGTCTCCTCCGTTATCAGTCTCACAATCCATCAAGTTAATATCATCGAAAAAGTGTGACTTGGTTAAAAAAACATATTAAATTGCGCATGTTTTCAAATCAAGTTGTACTTTTGGCTTGTAAAAAGTACAACTTGATTATGAATCACCAAACAGAATATCTTCTACTCTATCAAGATCGAGAATTCCCCCGTCAATAATCATCTGCATATCCAGAGCGTCAATCAATGCCTTGGCTCGGCTCCCTTTGTGGTAGCACTGTCCATTTTGTCTGAATAACTGTTTCATTTTCGCGGCACCTTTCCTTCCTGGCAGACTCTCTCTTGGTATGACTTGACAGCCTAGCGGAAGTTTCGACGACAATACAAATAATAGCCCATACACCTAGAAAATACAAGGAGTATGGGCTATTCATATGTAGTATAGACAACAATTCTCTCTAAATTGAACCGGAAAGTCTATTGAGACCACGAATTTCGCTTTCATAAACGCGAGTTTTACACGACATATTCACGGTCCCTTGCTGCATGGGGATTCTATGGAAAAAGCAGTCTCCACTTTAGCCGGAAGAATCCAAAGGAACCGGCGGTTTAGTGGCAGGGATCCAACGGGGACAGCGTCCCCTTGGCACACGACTTTGCTTACAAAGTCGTGTGTGTTATACCTTTGCGAGGGGATGGCAGCGGACGGCTTGTTTTGCCCGCCGGGACGGGGACAAATGAAGGCGGGCGCGGGCTGTGACGGCGGAGCAGTCACAGCATAAGGCGGCAGCCTGGGACATCACGGAACAAAGGGATACGATTCTCCCAGCGGCCTTCACGTTCTATCCCGGGTCCGGCATCGTTCTTCGGTTCCATGTGGTATCAATATGATATCATGGCATCAATTTGGCATCACGCCATGACATCATCTGTGATACCATTATGGTTTCGTTCCGGGGAAAGCCTCTCCTCGGCTGATCCCCGATCTTCGCTGTCCGCCGGTCTTCCAGGGTGGTCCGGAGGTGCTCCGTCAGCAGTTCATTGGCTGCGCCGAACACTTCCATCATAGAGTCATACCCGGCATCGAAGGTGCCGCGCTTGGCCGCGCCGAGCTGCACGATCAGGAGGTTAAAGGCAGGCATCTCAATCAGCTGACTGACCAGGGCGGGACCCACCTTGCGCTGCAGCAGTTTCTTCGTCGTGCTCACCGACAGTTCCAGCTTCTCAATATCGAAGTTGGTGACGAAGGAAACACCCGTCAGGCCGAGCAGGAGAGAAAACAGCAGCCTGATGGGCAGGAGCAGCTCCCAGCTGCGGCATAAGAAAACGGGATGCCACCGTCATGGTGCATCCCTGTTTTTCAGTAGATCCGATTCCGTTTGATGGCCGCGCGCATATCCTCACGAGTGAAGAAATAAAAAAATCCGAACCCCGCTTCCAACCTGGAAAACGTCGTTCGGATTATGTTGATATGGCTCCCCAGGTAGGGCTCGAACCTACAACCCTTCGGTTAACAGCCGAATGCTCTGCCATTGAGCTACTGAGGAATGTCTTCGTTCCGTGAACAGGACGTATTATATGCAAAACCACAGGGACTGTCAATACCTTTTTTAAAAA
The DNA here is from genome assembly GCA_002395225.1 of Christensenella sp. UBA4263. Classification (GTDB taxonomy): domain Bacteria; phylum Bacillota; class Clostridia; order Christensenellales; family Aristaeellaceae; genus Ventricola. The sequence goes on along the minus strand of DGWH01000085.1, from coordinate 33,681 downwards.
AACTGAAAGAAAATTTGTTGGTTTTATATTATATTTTCCGTTTGGGCGGGGGACAGGATTCCGGAACGTATGAGATAAGGAAGGTGCCTCGGAATCCCGCGGGGAGTCGGGAAGAGGGCAGAGACTGGATAGGATTGACACAAAAGTACCGGCTATCCTATAATTTTTGAGACTGAACACAGAAACGGAGGGGGTTGTATGAGAAGGCTTGCTTTAATTGTTCTGCTGTTTGTCTGCATGGCCAGCACAGCGATGGCGACGACCGAGAATGTGGAGATGTTTCAGTTTGATGCGCGAATGAAGATCACGGCAGATGTGCTTGGAAAACCCGCGACGAGTCTTCTGGCGGTTTACAGTGCGCCTTCCGAGGCGGCGTTCCGTGGAGCAGACGGGAAAGCGGCGGTCAGCCTGAGGGAACCGTTTGACGGGCTGGCTCTGAGCAATGATGAAAACTGGATGCTGATCGAGTATGCCGTGTCCGGAAAAGCGAAACGGATCGGGTGGATCCGAATCGGGAATGCGGAAGGACCGGTTCCCGATCCGGTGTATGAATGGGAAACGCTGCAGGAACTTGATGAGACGGTGCGCTCCGGGCCGGAAGGGCCGTTTGATGCATTAATGCAAATCAGTGAGGCGGACCTGATGGAAGTGACACGCGAGGCAGCACTGACAGATGATCCGGATGGTGAACGCCGGACGCTTCGAAAACTGAAAGCAGGGGAAAGGATCGGCGGCCTTGGGCGGTTCAGGGGAAAGGATGGCAGGGACTTTATTTATATCCGGACTGAAGTGAACGGGAAAAGGGCCTTTGGCTTTGTGCCGGAGGAGGCTGTCCGATTCTGCCCGAGTTCACATATGGAAGAGGATACCCTGGTGATTGAGGAAGGAATTGAATTTCTCGGGGCACTGTGGGATACACTGGACAGCGGCGGGTTTGATTATGTTAAGGGCGGGCCGGTAAAAGGCTTTATCGAAACCGGGATGATTCAGGGATATGTCGTCAATGAAATGAACCCGGATGAGGACCAGATTCGCCGGGTTTGCCTGCCCGGATCACTTCGGGTACTGGGCGAGGATGCGCTTTATTATCTGACATTGGATGAACTGGTGATCCCGGAAGGGGTCCGGTACATCCGCGGTTTCTGCCCGTTTATGGCCATGCAGATCGGGACGCTGGTTTTCCCCTCAACGCTTGAGGATTTTAAATTCCATATGCAGTTCACCAATGTCGGCAGGTATGTCATGAGTGAAAAGAATCCGTGGATGGTCTGCGTGGATGATGTGATTTTTTCAAAGGACAGAAAAGTCCTTCTGTCGTATCCCAATGCCAGACCAGCGGATGGGTATACCGTGCCGAAGGGCACCGAGGAAATTGCGGAACATGCCTTTTATGCCGGGCCGTATTATGATGGCTATCTGCTGTACCCAGTTCCGCTGCGGGCACTGTCTCTGCCGCTTGGACTGAAAAGGATCGGATATGAGGCGTTTGTCGGCCTGGATGAACTGGTCAGCCTGACCATTCCCCCGACCGTTGAAAGCCTCTCGAAACATGCATTTGGCGAAATGGTCAGTCTGCAGTTTCTGAATATGCCGGACCGGCTGAAAAATTCCTTTTATGCGTACTGGAGCAAACGAAGGAGTACGGCAAAGGGATTTGAGGGGGATAACGGAGAGAATGGAGAGAGGATGGTAAACGAATGATGATCAGAAAAATCGGAATACTCTTGATCGTACTGAACCTGTTTCTGCTTGGCGCACAGGCGGAGAATTCCTGGAGTCAGATTAATCAGGAACTGGAAAGGCCGGAGGGCTGGGGGCAGATTGTGAAAGATCTCTCGGCCTTTGCCCTGGGGGAAAAACAGCCCTATGAAAGCGATCCGACGATTCAGATACGCGGATGGGGGACCTATCCCAGCATGGATGGTTCCACCGTCTGTGTCCCTATGGCGATGGAATTTGCGCGGCAGTGGCTGGGACTGAATGAAGAGGATCTGAAGGGGTTTGTCAGCTTTTCGACGACTCCGAATGCCTATGACCGGCTGATTCATAACCTCCCTAACCAGATGGTCACCATCATGTCGGAAAACACGATCATGGATGACATGCATCCGATTGACCTGCTGATCGGGACGGAAGCGAATGCGGATGAGAAAAAAGAGGCGGAAGCAGCGGGGAAAGAGCTGGTCTATGTACCGGTCTGCTGTGATGCGTTCGTCTTTTTCATCAACCGGAATAACCGGGTGGATTCACTGACAACGGAACAGATCCGGGATATTTACTCGGGAACGGCCACAATGGACGAAGAATGGGGAATAAGAGAGGTGATTCCCCATATCCGGGACTGGTCGGAGGTTGGCGGAGAGAAGGGCGAAATTCTTGCCTATCAGCGTCCCCATGGAAGCGGCAGCCAGACCGCGATGGAAGAACTGGTCATGAAGGGCCGGGAAATCATCACGGCGAATGAAAACTATATCACGGGCGGGATGGCGGAAATTGTCAGCCGGGTCGGAAACTATGAAGACAGCCCGAATGCCATTGGGTATTCCTACCTGTATTATCTGCAGTCTCTGTATGTGGATGAAAAGATCAAGGTGATTGCGGTGGATGGCATTGAGCCGACCGCAGAGAATATTCAGAGCGGACGCTATCCGTATTCCGTTCGCTATTATGCGGTGTATGAGAAGGGGAATGCCGTCGCGGAGCGCTTTGTTCAGTGGGCGGTGTCAGACGAAGGACAGAAATGCATTGAACAGGCGGGATACATTCCGCTTCGGTAGCAGTTCGGTGTCAGGAAAGCCTTTTGCAAAACAGGACCCATACGGAGTCCTGTTTTTTTGTCAGCTGCGCGATTTTTTGACACAACAAAAAAAGATCAGCCCAAGGGCTGATCTATTTTCAGTGGATTGGAGTGGACTCGAACCACCGACCTCCCGCTTATCAGGCGGGTGCTCTAACCGGCTGAGCTACCAATCCGAACAACAAAATGGATTATAAACCCCGAAAAAAGAATTGTCAATCCAAAATAGATGATATGATTTTGGATAGTTTAACCAAAAAATCTGCTCCCTCGGAAAAGGGAGCAGACAGAGTCAGATGGACTGAAGGGTTTTCTTTTTGTGATGGAAAAGAAAACCGAAACTGCGGTGCCCGGAGAGTTCTGCACCGGAACGTGAACCGGCCAGACGCTCCGAGGGAGCCGGCTGAATGTGATGTGCTTTGGTCATCAGGACTTTCTTGCAGTGGAAATAGGCGGGAACCAGGAAAATATCGGCCATGATCCAGGCGAGAGGGCTGGCAATCGAACATCCGGTGAATCCCAGCGTGGGAACAAGGATGATTCCGGCAAACATCCGGGCAATCATCTCCATGAGACCGGAGAAGATCGAGAACAGGGAGAAGCCCATGCCCTGAATGGCAAAGCGGTAAACATTGACCAGCGTCAGAGCCGGATAGAAGATGGTGTTGACCAGCAGATACTGCTGAGACATGGAAAGAATCGCATCCGAACCGGTGCCGGTGACAAACAGCCGGGCCATGGGTGTACCAAACGCGAGGCTGATCACGACGGCAAAGACGGTGTACACGGTGCCGATGATGGATGCGGAGATCGTCCCTTTGTCAAGACGGTCATAATGTCCTGCGCCGACGTTCTGTGCACAGTAGGTTGCCATTGTGCTGCCGAGTCCGTTGGGGACACAGGCGAGGAAGTTGTTGATCTTCCCGCCGGCTGTGACAGCGGCAACCGCAGAGGAACCGAGCGAGTTGACGCCGACCTGCAGGATAATGCTGCCGATGGCCGTAATGGAATACTGAAGGCCCATGGGGATGCCATAGCTGCACAGTTCGCGGATGTGATCCGGACGGACCTGCCAGTCGGCACGGGTGAGATGAAGAATCGGGAATTTCAGACGAATCCACATGAGGCAGAGGAGTCCGGAGATTCCCTGGCTGAGAACGGTGGCCAGCGAGGCACCGAAAATGCCCAGATGCAGGTTCAGAATGAAGAACAGGTCCAGGATGACGTTGAGAACGGATGAGAAAACCAGGAAGAACAGCGGCGTCCGGCTGTCACCCAGTGCCTGCAGGTATCCTGAAAGCATGTTGTAAAGAAGGGTGGCCGGAATGCCGGCAAAGATCACGACGATGTACTCGTACGCATCCTCAAGACAGTCAGCCGGCGTGCCCATGAGAACCAGAATGTCCCGGCAGAAAATGACGGTGGAGATGGTCAGTACCGCACCGAACAGGGTACAGATCAGAATGCCGTTGGTGACATAATTGCGAAGCCGCCCTTCATCCTGCGCACCAAAGCTGCGGGCGACAGGAATGGCGAAACCGGAGCAGATGCCCATGCAGAATCCCAGAACCAGAAAGTTGATGGAGCCGGTGGCGCCGACGCCGGCCAGGGCGGTAACGCCCAGCGTCTGTCCGACGATCATGGTGTCAACCAGATTATATAGCTGCTGGAAAATCATTCCGGCAAGAAGGGGAATCGTGAAGCCCAGAATCAGTTTATAGGGTGTTCCCCTGGTCATATCTTTTGTCATTAAAACCTCCCAAATGTTCGGTTTGTCAAAGTGTGTTTCAAAACGGATCCGGCCTTTTTTGAAAGGGAAGGGCTCGAATCGGAACGGTATTATATCAGATTCCGGCCACTTTGCAAGAGCAGAATAAGGAAAAGAATTTGGGAGTTTTGTGGAATAAAAAGAACAGTCTTTTCGGGATGAAAAGACTGTTTTAGAACAAATTAGTACCGAACAAACAAATTGTTTCCTTCTATTTTGTCGAGTTTTGCTATTTTAAAAATGGTGAGGAGATCGGAAACGGCCTCAATCAGTAAAAATGCGCCGATAAACTGGATAAGCAGATTACCGTAGATTCGGGGGAACAGGATGAGGGAGAACCCGAGGAGGAAGAAGATCACACCGATCAGGAGCGCCGTCCACCACTGGCTGAACTTGAAGGCCCGCAGGGTGAGGGAACGCAGGATCTGGCTGCAGGCGGAGAGGACGATGCAGATGCCGAGAATGGAGCCGATGAATCGAATGATGGTATTGGGGCTGAACAGGAAGAGCAGGGCAATGATGACGGCGCCGATTCCCCAGACCAGTCTGGCATGATCCCAGAAGTGTTCATGATTCCGCAGATAGGTAAAGATGTTGAGGATGCCGTAAATAAGAAGGAGAACGCCGACGATTTTGGAAATGACGGATTTGCTCGCTGCCGGATTTAGAACCAGGAAAATGCCGATGATCAGTTCTCCGACAGCCGTTAAGATTGCGTTAAGCTTGAAGTTCTTCAGAACCTCCATAAAATCAATCCTTTCATTAGAATTCATTCGTTGCTGTCATTGTATGCCCTGCTTTGCGGCAATGTCAAGAAGAAGGTTCTGCCTGAGAGGGAAAGATCCCGGCCTGCGCGGCCTGTGATTCCGTGAATTGTTTCGGGATGGAATTTGACAGGCTCTCTCTGCGGATTTATAATAGCTTCAAATATAAATGTGAGCAGGCGCGTATTTGTCAGACAGAAGCACCGGAAACGACTGGTGCCGTATGACCGGCTGCTGCTTGTAAAGGAGTTGCCCTGTCGCGCAGCGACAGTTAAGTCAGATCCAGGCCTCAGACAAGCAACTCCGGCAAATGACTAAAATTGAGGCCTGCAAAGGAGAATTTTATGCCAGAAAAACGCCGGATGCCGACGATGCATATCATTATTGTCGGCTGCGGGAAAGTCGGCATTACCCTGGTGGAACAGCTTTCACGCGAAGGACATGATATTACGGTGCTGGACATCAACGAACGGGTTGTCCGGGATGTGACGGAACTGTATGATGTCATGGGAATCACCGGTAGCGGTGTGCACATGCAGGTCCTGAGGGAAGCGGGACTTGAGACGGCAGATATTGTGATTTCCGTAACCGGATCGGATGAAATCAATCTGCTCTGCTGTACGATTGCCAAAAAGGTTGGCAAGCGTCTGGTTTCCATTGCGCGGGTGCGGAATCCGGAATACATTGAGGAGCTTCCGTATCTGCGCCAGCAGCTGGGGATTGCGATGATCATCAATCCGGATCTTGAGGCGGCGCGGGAAATCGGAAGGATTATTTCACGGCCTCAGGCCCGGTCCGTCAGCGCCTTTGCCAAGGGACACGCGGAACTGGTTCGCTTTACGATTCCGGAAGGGAATGTGCTGGACGGGAAACAGATTCTGACGCTGGACCGCCTGTTTTCATTCGGGTACATTCTCTGTGCCATCGAGCGCGACGGGGAGGTATCCATTCCCAAAGGAACAGACAGCCTGAAAGCCGGGGATGATATTACCATCCTGGCGGCATCAAGGGATGTGAACAAGATCTTTACGGCCATCGGGATGCGGACGGGATCCCTCAGGAGCTGCATGATCATCGGCGGTGGAAAAACGTCCTATTATCTGGCAAGACAGCTGCTGGATCAGCGGATGGATGTCCGGATTATCGAATCGGATCCGAAACGCTGTGATGAACTGGATGCCCTGCTGCCGGAGGCGACGATCATCAACGGAAACGGAAGCGATGAGCAGGTCCTGAAGGAAGAGGGAATTGACTCGGTGGAAGCGTTTGTTGCGCTGACCGGGATTGATGAGGAAAACATCCTGATGACGCTGTATGCCAACCGGATTCAGGGACTCAAGACCATTACGAAGATTAACCGGATTACGTTTAATGATGTCATCGATGATCTGGACCTGGGCAGTGTCGTCTATCCCAAGTATATCTGTGCGGAGGAAATTACGGCGTATGTCCGCGCCAGGCGGAACTCCATTGGCAGCAATGTGGAAACGCTGTATCATATGTTTGACAACCGCGTCGAGGCGATTGAATTTCATATTGAAAAGGGGTCTCCGGTCATCGGCATTCCGCTGATGCGACTGAAGAAAAAGGATCAGCTTCTGATCGCCTGCATCAACCGGAACGGAAAGATTCTTTTCCCCCGCGGCCAGGATACCATTGAAGCGGGCGACGGGATGATTGTCATTACCAAGCATACGGGATTTGGTGATGCATCGGACATTCTTCTGTGAGGCGTTATGAGAAGCATCATTTATATTCTCGGATGGATATTGCTGGTTCTGGCTGTCCTGATGCTCCTTCCGATTGCCACCTCGGCCATTTACGGGGAGACGGAGGGGATTGCGTTCATGGTGGTCGCGCTCTGCAGTGCGATTGCCGGCATTGCCGTGATCAGGAAACGGCCGGAAAACATCAATTTTTATGCAAAAGAAGGACTGGCCTGCACCGCATTGGGCTGGATCATGCTCAGTCTGATCGGGGCCATTCCGCTCACCCTCTCCGGTGAGATTCCCTCCTACCTGGATGCGGTGTTTGAGACGGTTTCCGGCTTTACGACCACGGGGGCCAGTATTCTGCGGAATGTGGAGCAGATGTCACGCACCACGAATATGTGGCGCTGCTTTACCCACTGGATCGGCGGCATGGGCATTCTGGTGTTCCTGCTGGCAGTTTTGCCCATGGTCGGCGGATCGAACATGCAGCTGATGAAAGCGGAAAGCCCGGGACCCTCGGTAGGAAAGCTGGTGCCCAAGGTCCGGTTTACCGCGCAGCTCCTCTACGGTCTGTATGTGGCGCTGACCGTCCTGATGATCGTGCTGCTGATTGCCGGACGGATGCCTTTGTATGATGCCATCTGTACCGCCTGCGGAACAGCCGGAACGGGCGGATTTGGCATTTATAACGATTCCTGTGCCAGCTTCAGTCCGTACCTGCAGTGGGTGATCACCATTTTCATGATCCTGTTTGGTGTGAACTTCAATGTCTACTACCTGATCTTCCTTCGGAAATTCCGGGATGCACTCCGCTGTGAGGAAATGCACTGGTATCTGGGCATTATCCTGACGGCCGGATTCCTGATTTTCAGAAATCTCGCCGGGCAGTTTGCTACCGTGGAGCAGGGACTCAGGACGGTCTTTTTCCAGGTGGCAACGATTATTACCACAACAGGATTTTCCACCGTGGATTTCAATGTCTGGCCGACCTTTTCCAAGATCATTATCATCCTGCTCATGTTTATCGGTGCCTGTGCCGGATCCACCGGCGGCGGCACCAAGGTCAGCCGGATTGCCATTATCGGGAAGTCGTTTTATTCCTATATCTACTCATTCCTGCATCCCCGTTCGGTGAGGAAGGTCAAGTTTGAAGGAAAAGAAGTGGAAGTGGAAACCCTTCGTGCGATTTTCGTCTATTATACGGGGGTGTTCCTGATCGTCTCCATTTCGGTTCTTCTGGTGGCCCTGGACGGATTTGACTTTGAAACCTCTTTCTCGGCGGTTGCGGCGACGTTTAACAACATCGGACCGGGATTTGGCGCGGCCGGCCCGGCAGCCAATTATGCCGATTTCTCCGCCCTGTCAAAGTGCGTGATGATCTTTGATATGCTGGCGGGACGCCTTGAAGTATTTCCGGTCATTCTGCTGCTGTATCCCAGATTCTGGCAGGAAATCGGAATGGAAATTTACGTTCGCAGAATGCGGAACGGACGGGGCTATCTGGACCGCCGGAATACACGCGGCTCCAGATGAGTGCCTGAGCGGAGCCTGTCCGGAAGCAACCGCATCCGGTAGGATGCCGGTCGCCTGGAATGGAATCAAAAGGAACGGACTGCACAAGGACCTGGTGTCCGTGCAGTCCGTCTTTCTGTTCGGAGAATTAATGTGAACAGGCCGTTGACAAAGCGCCTCAGGCGAATAAAAAGAGCTGAGATTTGTTAAGGAGGCGAGAAGATGGCGATTATCCTGGATCATCAGCTTCGGGAACAGCTCCATCCTGTTTCCGCGGAGTTTCCGATCACCTGGTTTCATGATGAAATCGTTGATCTGCCTGCCCGGGAAGGGCCGGTTCACTGGCATCCCGAGTTTGAAATCGTCACCGCCGTGACAGGCGTCCTTGACTATCAGGTGGGGGAGAAACATGTCCTGCTTGAGGCCGGTGACCGCCTGTTCCTCAATGCCAACCGGCTGCACTGCATCCGGCAGATTTCGGGTGAAGTGCCGGACCCGATGCCCGGCATCGCCTTTTCGGGAACGCTGATTGCCCCTGAGGAAAGTGTGGTCTATCAGAAATACGTTCAGAACATTGCGGCCTGTCTGGAACTTCCGTATGTGGTGTTCAGGCGGGGCGAACAGGAGGAGATCCATCAGACGATTCAGCGCATCTATGAACTGCTGAGTGACGGGGGTCCGCTGTATGAACTTCGCGTCCAGCAGGCGCTGACCGCGATCTTTGATTATCTGAATGTGCATCTGGATGAATTTCCCAGGACGCAGATCTCCCGGGTGGCGCTGAACACGCAGATAAGGGTTTCGCAGATGCTGACATTCATTTACGAACATTACAGTGAGATCATTTCCCTTGCAGACATTGCCGGGGCGGCCAATATCAGCCGGAGCGAAGCGGGCAGGTGTTTTCTGGCAGCCCTGCAGAAAACGCCTGTCGCTGTCCTGATTCAGTACAGACTGCAAAAAGCCCACAGTCTCCTCAGCGACACCACACGCACCATCCAGGAAATCAGCCAGTCCTGCGGTTTTCATTCCTCAAGCTATTTTACCCGTCAGTTCCGGCAGCACTACGGCTATTTGCCCGGTACTGTGCGCCGTTTGGGCAAATAGTGCTATGATCTGGGGAAAAAGTACCTTTTGTGCATCTCAGGCCTGTGATATAGTTTCAGGCAGGCACAGCATTGACCACAAAGGGAGTGGCCCTGTCGCGCAGCGACAGTAAGTCAAATCTGGGCCAGAACAAAGTTGGTCCGGCTAAAGACCAACATTGAGGCCCACAAGGGAGGACAGTCAGATGGAATTTCAGTGGATGAATCAGTCGGAGATTCGAAAAGAAGGCAGCAGAATTGAAATCATGGCGACGCCGCAGAGCGATTTTTTCTGCAACAGCGGCTGTGTCAGCGAGGAGGGCATTACGCCGGAATCGCTGAGCAATGCGCCGTACTACTATACAGAGGTGGAAGGCGATTTCGTCCTTAAGGTCAGGGTATCGCACGCGTTCAGGGATATCTACGATTCCGCTTCCGTCATGGTGATGGTTGACCTGAAGAACTGGGCGAAAGCCTGCTTTGAAAAAACGGACTTTGGCACCCATGCGGCGGTCAGCGTCGTCACCAAGCGGGGTGAATCAGATGACGCCAACGGCTGCAATCTGGAGGGAAACACGGCCTGGCTCAAGGTGTGCCGCGTGCAGAACACCTTCTCGTTCCATTATTCCATGGACGGCGAGCATTTCGCCATGATGCGTTTCTTCAGCCTGCCGGCGGACAGAAAAGTGAAGGTCGGTCTGCTGGCGCAGGCACCGACGGGCAACGGCGGCGTCCGGATCTATGAAGACCTCACGCTGGAAAACAAAACGGTCAAGAACATCCGGTATGGCATCTGATCCCGGACATTTGCGTGAAAGGAAAAAGCAGGTCCCAAAGCCTGTCACTTTTGAGGCGTCTCCCTGGAGACGCCTTTTTTTGATGCAGATCATGGGGTGGATGTCCCGCTGGGAACGACTCCGGCGGAGGCTTTCCGGGGCGGCACTGACAGAGGCGGGCGGACATTCAGGGAAAGAAAACAGATAAAAAGCTTTTCAACGGCGAAGGATTCTGTTATAATCGATTCAACGTGAAAACGGAGATAGTTTCAAAGACCGTTTTCTTGAATGATACCGCAGCGCGGTTTTAGGATAAGGAGGAAAATCATGAAGGATTATTCTGTAAAGGATATTCGCAACATCGCTGTATTGGGACACGGCTCGGAAGGAAAGACCACTCTGGTGGAATCCATGCTGTTTTCATCAGGTGCCATTGACCGGCAGGGCCGTGTCGAAGAAGGCAATACCGTCAGCGATTATGATCCCGAAGAGGTCAAGCGTCATATTTCCATCAGCGCATCCGTCGCCCCCATCGAGGTTCACGGAAAGAAACTCAACGTGATTGATGTTCCCGGCTATTTTGACTTTGCCGGTGAGGCAGCCGGTGCACTTTCGGCGTGTGAGAGCGTGCTGATTGTCATGAGCGCTGTGACGGGCATTTCAACCGGCTTTGAGAAGGCCTGGGAAGCCAGCGGAAAACGCAATATGGCAAGATTCGTGGCCATCTCTCAGGTGGACCGTGAGCATGTCAACTATCAGAAAGTCCTGGATTCGCTGCGTGAAAAGTATGGCAGCAGCATTATCCCCATGGTTCTGCCCATCGGTGAGGGCACCACATTCAAGGGCGTTGTTGACGTGCTGAGCGGCAAGGCATTTACCGGTTCGCATAAGGACCGCCGCGAGATCCCGATTCCGGATGACATGAAGGATCGGGTTGCCTCAGCGCTTGAGGCCTGCTATGAGGCCGCTGCTTCCACCAGTGAGGAACTGATGGAGAAGTATTTTGACGAGGGCACCCTGACGGATGAGGAAATGCGCCGCGGCCTCTCTGCCGGCATCTATGACGGCAGCATCGTTCCCGTTGCGCCGGTCTCCTCACTCGACGGCATCGGCGTGCGTCCGCTGATGTTTGCTCTGGCCTCCTATATGCCCTCTCCCATGGAGAGAACGTATCACGGCATCAACCCGAAGACGAAGTCGATGCATATCCGTCATGCGGATACCTCCGAGAGCTTTACCGCGCAGGTCTTCAAGACGATTGCTGACCCCTTTGTCGGCAAGCTGTCTCTTATCCGCGTCGTTTCCGGTATCCTCACCGCTCAGACCGCCCTGTACAATGCCAATTCGGACAAGCCTGAGAAGGCGGCCGGCATCTTCAGCATCCGCGGAAAGAAGCAGACTCCGGTCAACATGCTTTGCGCGGGCGATATCGGTGCCGTGTCCAAACTGCAGTTTACCTCTACCGGTGATACGCTGAGCGAGATCGGCAAGCCGGTTCAGTTTGATGCCATTGAGTTCCCGGCTCCGCAGATTTCCATGGCGGTCTATGCAAAGAAGGCCGGTGAGGAAGACAAGGTCTTCTCCGGACTCAGCCGTCTGACCGATGAAATGCCGGATGTCATTGTTGCAAAAGACCCGATGACCACGGAAACGCTGATCAGCGGCCAGGGCGAGCTGGAACTGGAAATCGTGCGTCAGAAGCTGCTGACCAAGTTCGGTGCCGAAGCGGTCTTCAAGGATCCCAAGATTGCCTATCGTGAGACCATCCGCAAGACCATTGACGTACAGGGACGCCATAAGAAGCAGTCCGGCGGTCATGGACAGTTCGGTGATGTATGGATTGAGTTCTCCCCGACGGCCGATCCCTCCGTTGAATTCGAGTTCGAGGATGCCGTGGTTGGCGGCGCTGTTCCGCGCAACTTCATCCCCTCCGTTGAAAAGGGCCTCCGCGAGAACCTCGTGAAGGGCGTTCTGGCCGGCTATCCGATGGTCGGACTGCATGCCAAGCTGCATGATGGTTCCTATCATCCGGTTGACTCCTCTGAAATGGCGTTCAAGACGGCGGCACGCATTGCCTATAAGCAGTGCATCAATGCCAGCCCGGTTCTCCTTGAGCCCATCATGCATGTCGAGGTCACCGTTCCGGATGAGTACATGGGCGACATCATGGGCGATCTCAACAAGCGCCGCGGCCGTATTCTCGGAATGGAACCCGTCAGCGGCAAGCAGGTCATTACGGCTGAGGTCCCGCAGGCTGAAATGTTCAAGTATGCAACGGATCTTCGTTCCATGACCCAGGCGAAAGGCTCCTTCAAGATGTCTTTCGAGCGGTATGAGGAAGTTCCGGCAATGAATGCCCAGAAGATCATTGAAGCCAACAAGGCGGCAATGGAAGAGGACGACGAGTAAGATTTATAAAAGGAGCTGCAGATGCAGCTCCTTTTTTGTCATGATTCCAGCACTTTTTCCATGCCGATCTTATAGGGGACAAGGCCCAGCTTTTCGTAAAACTGCATCGCCCCGGGATTGCAGGTCCATACATTCAGCGTGACGTTGTAACAGCCGAGCTGACGCGCATAGGCGAGAATGTGCTCATAGATGGCCCGGCCGACATGCCGGCCTCTTGCCTGCTCGTCTACGCAGATGTCATCAATGTACAGCGTCAGGTGGTCATTCAGAAGGCGGGGATTATCCGGCCGCTGCAGCACACAGAAGCCATGCCCGAGAACCTTTCCGGAAGGGTCGGTGCAGACGAATACGGGTGTCTGAGGATTCCTGAGAATGGCCATCAGCTCATCCTCCGTGTATTTGGTGGCCAGCCGGAAAAGATCCGGGCGGCCTTCATGGTGTACGCGATTGACCTGCCGGAGCAGTTCCATGATGGCAGGAATATCCTGCTCACCGGCAAAACGAACGTTCAGATTCATGGTTGGATGTCCTCCTGAGGTTACGGTTTTATATGAAGCATGGTCGGATGAATCGGGTTTTTCGGCAGGGTGATGCTCAGCCGGTGACAAATCTTCGCCAGCGGCCGCGGGCATAGGCCAGGGACAGGAGCAGCAGGTAGGTGATATTCCCCAGGACCATGCAGAGCCAGACCGCGTTCAGATACAGATGGAAGACGCTGAGACAAACCTGGGTCAGGGCGATGCGGACCGCCCACATGGAAATGAGGGAATACAGGAGCGGCGTCTTTGTATCGCCGATGCCGTCAAACACGCCTTCCAAAATAATAGCGGCACCGAAAAAGGGTTCGGAAAGGGCGACGATCCGCAGAACGGATGCGCCGTCGGCGATCACGCCGGGATCGGCGGTAAACAGCCGCATCATCGGAACGGGAATGAGGAACAGCGTGAATCCGGTCAGGCACATGATGCCGATGTTCAGCGCGAGACCGGTACGGCAGGTGCGCCTGAGCGCTTCCATGTCCCGGGATCCGGCGGCATTCCCGCTGAGGGTGGAAACCGCAGCCTGAAGACCGTAACCGGGGATATAGAATCCCTCCTCCGCGGTCAGCGCAAGGGAATGGGCGGCCAGCGCCTGGGTGCCCAGGCGGGTGACCTGGGCGGAAAAGACCACATGGCCAAGACACGAAATGATCCGGGTCAGGGCTGCCGGGAGGGTAATCCGCAGACACTGCCGGATGATTCCCGGGTCGGGCCGGAGGGATTTCCCGGCGGGACTGGTGAGGGGATTGCGCCACAGGGCGGCGAGCATCAGGCAGCCGCCGACCAGATAGCTCAGGTTGGTGGCGATGGCCGCGCCCGTGACGCCGAGATCCATTCCGGGGAGCGGGAGAACCAGGCCGAAGAGGGACATGGTCCGGGCGGGGAAGATCAGCAGGGCATTGAGCACGATGTTGATGAGGTTGATCAGAAGGGAAACCCGCATGGGGGTACGCGTGTCCCGGACCGCCCGCAGGGTGCTGCCCAGGACGATGATCAGGGAGCGGGCGATGAGCGGCAGACAGATGATGCTGAAATAAGCGGAGGCCGGGGCACGGATGGCCGGATCTGCTCCCATCCATGCCGGCAGAACCGGGCTGATCCCAAGGGTGAGAACGGTCAGGATGAGGCCAAAGAACACGGAGAGCCAGATGGACTGAACTGAAGCACGCCGGGCCTGCTCGTGATTCCCGGCGCCGTATTCCCTTGAGAGGATGGCCAGAACGCCGGTTCCCAGTGCCCAGAGCGGGGCGTTGACCAGCCAGGTAACGGTACTGGTCAGGCCCACGGCCGCGGAGGCAAAGGCACCGAGACGGCCGACCATGGCGGCATCAATGTACTGGACGATGGTGGTCAGCGCCTCCTCCACCATGACCGGCCAGGCCAGACGCAGAAGCGTCCGGAACGGTTTGTGCGAATTGTGCATGGTTTTGTCTTTCATTTGGAAATCTGTGCGGGATGGAGAAGGAGATCGAACAGGGCGATCTCAGCGGAAACCGTGTCCGGATCTATTCCGGCAAGGGCATCCGGCAGAGGCACCGTGGTGGTTTCACCCGGGATAATCCGGATATCCGGAATGGAAAGGAGACAGGATTCCCCCTCACTGCTGTTTTCTATGAGGTTGATCGTGCAGAGAAGCGGGGGGATGGGATCTTTGGTATAGGAGGATTCGGGAATGCGGCGAAGGAGGACGGAGGCCTCTTCGGAGACATCCAGGAGGAGGGCAGGGCCTTTGCCGGAGATGCCGGCTTTAAACCAGTCCTCCCGGACAAGGTCAGACCTGTCCATGTTTTGCCGGACATAGGCCAGGGTATCCACGAAATAGGGGGTATAGAACTGACTGTTGTGTCCGCCGTTCTCGATGAAGAACAGATGGGGGACCTGCTTGGTGCTGAGCAGGTGATGGAGGTCCAGGGCGGGCATGCCAAAGCCGTAATCGTCCTGGTTTCCGCAGATGAAGGCAAGGGTGAAACTGTCAAGATACTCGGCGCTTTCACGGTTGGCAATGAGATTCGGATTGGCATCCCCGCCGTAACTGAACGCACCGAAGAAGGAGAGGGCACCGGTGAAAAGATCCGGATGACGGAGGGCGATGCCGAATGCCCCCTGTCCGCCCATGGAACAGCCGGCGGTCAGGCGCCATCTGCTGTCCTGAATGGTCCGGTAGTGGCTGTCGATATAGGGAATGAGCTCCTCTGTCACCATCTTTTCCCACTGATCCCGCCACCAGCTGTTGGGATGGGATTTCGGGATCACGACAACCATCTCATCCAGGGTACCGGAGGCGATGCCTGAATCCAGCATTTCCTTCACGTGGTCCTGACGGTACGAGGTATGGTCCGAATTGAACTGATGGAGCAGATAGACCGTGGGATAATGCCGGCGCTCACTGAAATAGGACGGCGGCAGATAGATCAGGCAGGGGACCTCTGTCTCGAACTGGCCGGAACCCTGGGCGGCATAGCGGGAGGAAAAGGTGATCTCAAAGAAATGCGGATCCGTATCCGATTCATGCGCTTTTGCGAACGCGTCCGCCGTGTACAGGGCAACCGGACCGCCGTACCAGCCGCCGGCGCCAAAGGGGAGATCATTAAAGCAGCGGACGACCAGCGTGTTGTCCTGCTGACGGAGAAGGGCGGAATCGACCGGGAAAGCCGAGTAATCGGCCCAGGTACTCTGTCCGTTTGAACGGCCCTCCTGCATCCCGGTTTCCCCGATTCGGGCACCGTTCAGCCAGACCTCGCACCGGTCATCCACATAGCCAATGGACAATACAAACGAATCCGCGGCGAAGGAGGCCGGCAGGTCAAAGGTGCGGGCATAGTACGCATTGCCGGTAATGAAGAAGTCAAAATTGTCCGACTGCGCATCGGCACGGACATTCTCAGCGGAAATGTTTCCGTATCCGTTTGTCCAGTTTCCGATGCCGGGCTGCACGACGCTCCAGGAGCGGAACAGGTCCGGCTGAATCTGTTCCATGGGCAGCTGTGTCATCCCCGTATAGCTGAAGAACCAGTTTCCCTCAAGGGACAGGATGCCCTCTGCCGTCAGTGCCGGAACAGGCAGAGACAGGATCTGTTCGCTCAGAGGAAACCGTTTTCCGGGGAGGCAGACCGACAGCCGGGCCGTGAGCTGGTCACTTTCAGGCAGCAGGTCTTTTTCAGTCAGTTCTGCGGCAAAGGAAAAATGCCCTGCCTCATCCGGCTGAACGGGAAGACGCGTTTCCGTCACCTGTCCGCTGCGGCGGTCGGTCAGCTCAAGGACGGCCTCAAGGGGCCAGGCAGACAGGTCCGCTTCCGGAAGATCACGGAGCAGCTGAATCTGCGCTGTGACCGTGATGGACCGGTCTGTTCCTTCCTGGACAATGGATGGGAAGAGGCTGCCCTGGAGGAGCTTCCGGCGGAGAAGGCCGGTGATGCAGCCAATGTACCGGGAGGCGGATTCCTGCAGAAAGGCCGCATCCATCGTGCCGGGGCGCAGGGTAAATTCATGAATGGCGGCGGGGAGACGGTAGGAGATCATTTTCCGGCCCAGTGCATTGGTGGAGCCGGGCAGCTCCGCCTCCGGTGCCCCGGCGGGTGCATCCAGATAGGTAAAGAGCCGGCGAAGGTCATCCGGACGGTCCTGATGAACCTTTTCCAGCTGCTCCATGACAGAACCCAGGGACGCATGCCACGGGTTGCCCTCCGCGGCGAAATTCCCGTTGATGCTGGCGACGCCGCCAAAACGGGAAGGATCCTTGAGGGCCGCGGCATAGGCCAGATAGCCGCCATAGCCGCAGCCGGCCAGGAACCGGGCATCCGGGGAGGGAATGGTCCGGTAGTTCCGGTCCGCTTCAAGGAAAAAGTCCCGGATCGTTTCGGAAATGTCAGCGTCGGTGAGAGCGGGCGTGAGAATGATCATGTCAAAACTGGATTCCGTCATGGCTGCCTGAAAGGCGGCAAGAACCTCATCCGTGACCGGTTCCCCGGGTCTCTCGGGCAAAAGGCAGAGGACCGGATAACGCAGGCTGCCGGTTTCATAGCCGGAGGGAAGAACGGCCGTTGTTTCAGTCAGTCCGGTCATGGCACACAAAGCAAGCAGGAGCATCAGGAACAGGGAAAGAAACTTCATGATCAGGATTCCTTTCTGAATGGGAGAGTTTTCTCGGGAAAACAGGCTGCGCAAAGGCGGTGCTTATTTTCGCCGGGCGTCCGAGGCGCGCAGAAGGATCAGGGCGAGAACGAGAAGCAGCGGGAAAATACTGCCAGCCAGGAGACCGGCCTGCAGGTTATCCCCGGAATGCTGGGTCACGGTGCCGACAATACTGGGACCGACGGCCCCGCCGATGTCCCCGGACATGGCCAGCAGGGCAAACAGGGCAGTGCCACCGTTGGGGAGCCGGGGGGAGATGAGGCTGATGGTCCCGGGCCACATGATGCCCACGGAGAAGCCGCACAGGATACAGCCGATGAGGCCGATGATGGGATTATGCGAAAGGGAGGCGGCCAGATAACAGAGAAGACACAATACGCCGGAGGCCATCATGTAGGGAATCAGAGAGATTTTTCCGTTGGTATTCCCGTACAGGACACGGGCGATGCCCATGAAAATGGCAAACAGACAGGGACCGGCCAGATCGCCCAGGGTTTTGGGAATGCCCAGAGCAGCCTCCGTATAGGCAGAGGCCCACTGTGCCATGGAGAGTTCGGAGGCACCGGCACAGATCATGAGCACAATTGCCAGCCAGAACAGCGGAACCCGCAGCAGATCCCGGATGGACATGCCGGTTCCCTCGGAGGTCAGATGCTCAATGGGACAGGTCATGAAATTGGAAATGTTGTAAATCGGGATCAGGGCCCAGAGGCAGGCCAGAATCCGCCAGTGCCGGATGCCGAACACGGCAAAAAAGAGGGTGGAAAGAAGGATGACGCCGACCGCTCCCCAGCAGTAGAAGGAGTGGAGGAGACTCATGACGGAATCCTTGTGTTCAAAGGGACAGGCCTCGACGATGGGACTGACCAGCACCTCAATGAGTCCGCTGCCGACGGCGTAGACGATGACGGAGAGAAGGATGCCGATAAAGGGGTCCGGAAGCAGAGACGGGAGGAAGGCGAGCAGGATCAGGCCTGCCGCGGAGGCAACCTCTGAACAGACAACACTTCGCCGGTAGCCGATGGAGTCGACGAACCGGGCGCAGAATACGTCCACCAGAAGCTGGGTAAAAAAGAAGGCAGTGGGAATCAGGGCGATTTTGCCCAGGGGAATCTGGAAATCAGCATGAAACTTGAGAAACAGGAGAGGGGCAAAATTCGCCGTGATGGCCTGCGTAATGAACCCCAGATAGCAGGCGATCAGGGTTTTCCGGTAGTCTTTCTTCATAACAACCTCACACAATCGTGATAATAACGGGGTCAATTATACGCGATTTGATCGAAATGCGCCACATCGGCCGGCGGGGAAAATGTCCCTGTTGACAATTCCCGGAAAGACAGTAAAATAGAAAATGGAGAGGAAGAAGCGGGAAAGGGTACCGTCTTAACCGTTTTTCTCTGCAGACGTTTTGCTTTGTCTGCGGCCTGGATGCAGGCCGCAGGCGGCTGACCATGACAAAAGATGGAGGGAAAGATGAAGGCACTGTTTATCGGCGGAACCGGAACAATCAGTATGGCGATTGTCCGGCAGCTGGCATGTAATCCCCAGTGGGAAATATGGGTACTGAACCGCGGAAACCGGAATGAATGCCTGCCGGAAGGGGTGCATTCCATTATTGCGGATATTCACAATGAAGCGGAAACGGCGGAAAAGCTGAAAGACATGACCTTTGATGCGGTCTGCGAGTTTATCGGTTTCCGCCGCGAGGATGTGGAGCGGGATTTCCGCCTGTTTGCCGGAAAAACCCGGCAGTACATCTACATCAGTTCTGCCTCCGCGTATCATAAGCCGGCGGCCAATTACATCATTACCGAGGGAACGACCCTTGCCAATCCGCACTGGCAGTATTCAAGAGACAAGATTGCCTGTGAGGAATACCTGATGAAACAGTACCGGGAAACCGGATTCCCGGTCACCATTGTGCGTCCGAGCCATACCTATGATGAGCGGAGCATTCCGATTGGCGTTCATGGAAACATGGGACCGTGGCAGGTGATTCGCCGGATGATGGCGGGCAAGCCGGTTCTGATACAGGGAGATGGTTCCTCTCTGTGGACCGTGACGTTCAATACCGATTTTGCAAAAGGCTATATCGGCCTGATGGGAAACCGCCGGGCTATTGGCGAGGCGTTCCATATCACCAGTGATGAGGCGCTGACCTGGAATCAGATTTATCAGACCATTGCAGACGCGCTTGGCGTCCGGCTGAATCCCGTGTATGTGTCCAGTGACTTCCTGGCATTTGCCGGGAAATCCTGCGGATATGACTTTGAGGGCAGCCTGATCGGTGACAAGTCTGTTTCCGTGGTGTTTGACAACAGCAAGATCAAGCGGATTGTTCCGGATATGCATGCTACGGTTCGCTTTGATCAGGGCATCCGGATTACACTGGATTACATCATGAAGCATCCTGAACTGCAGCGGGAAGACCCGGCGTTTGATCAGTTTACGGACCGTGTGGTCCAGGCGGTTGAAACGGCCAGGAACGCGTTCAGATAATAATTCTCCCTAAAATGATCCGCAGGCACTGCCATTGTCCTTTTCGGATCGTATAAACAGGCAGAAAAGGATGAACAATCAATGACTAAGGAGCAGCGCCGATGCACAGCAGGCGTTTGTCAGATTTGGACCAGAACATAAGCTGCTCCGGCAAATAAGACCGACATTGAGGAGGAGACAAACCATGAACGAGGAACTCAGGAACGTTCAGACCCTGAACGATAACGAAATGAATGAGGCCGCCGGCGGCGCCGGACAGGCCCACTGGATCACCTACGTCATCAAGCGCGGCGATACGCTCACCAAGATTGCACACCGCTACGGCGTTTCGGTCGCAAATCTCTGCCAGTGGAACGGCA
>DGWH01000085.1:12936-13255 GCA_002395225.1 Christensenella sp. UBA4263 | reverse complement strand
GCATCACCGATCCGGACTACATCGTGGCCGGACATCGCCTCTCCATCTACACCAGCCGCTAAACACCGGAAAATTTCGTGAAAACCCTGCCGGCTCCCTTTCTGAATCGTATAAACAGATGACAATAAACGACAAATCAACAGGAGGCAAACCATGAACGAGGAACTCAAGAACGTACAGACCCTGAACGATAACGAGATGAATGAGACCGCCGGCGGCGCCGGACAGGCCCACTGGATCACCTACGTCATCAAGCGCGGCGACACGCTCACCAAGATCGCACACCGCTACGGCGTCTCGGTTGCAAATCTCTGCCAGT
>DGWH01000085.1:12546-12865 GCA_002395225.1 Christensenella sp. UBA4263 | reverse complement strand
GCATCACCGATCCGGACTACATCGTAGCCGGACATCGCCTCTCCATCTACACCAACCGCTAAACACCGGCAAATTTCGTGAAAACCCTGCCGGCTCCCTTTCTGAATCGTATAAACAGATGACAATAAACGACAAATCAACAGGAGGCATATCATGAACGAGGAACTCAAGAACGTACAGACCCTGAACGATAACGAGATGAATGAGGCCGCCGGCGGCGCCGGACAGGCCCACTGGATCACCTACGTCATCAAGCGCGGCGACACGCTCACCAAGATCGCACACCGCTACGGTGTCTCGGTTGCAAATCTCTGCCAGT
>DGWH01000085.1:10037-12487 GCA_002395225.1 Christensenella sp. UBA4263 | reverse complement strand
AAATCTCTGCCAGTGGAACGGCATCTCCAATCCGGATCACATCGTGGCCGGACATCGTCTCTCGATCTACACGACCCGTTAAGTACACAGAACACCAAAAGCAGATGCAAGAACGCATCTGCTTTTTTTTCGGCACTGGCAATGTACGCCGGGACGGATGGAAACAAACCGGGCAGCGGAGCATGATCCGCTGCCCGGTTCAGTTCACAGACGCAGTGCTTAAACAGCGGAAAGACGGCAGCGCCGCTGCATCTGCTGATAAGCCCGTTTTTCTTTCTCTATACGGTGAAACCATTCCTGTTCATCCGGATGAGCCGGACGCGGATGAAGCTTTCCGCAGTCCGGACAGCGTTCAGGAACCGAAACAGAGTGAAAAACGTACCTGCATGAAGGACAGGTATAAAGCATGAAATCACATCCTTGAAAAAATCAGGTGTAATCCAGTTCGGGGAGAGAATCGAGCAGTTCCTCATCGGACATGTCGAGTTCAGAGGGGGAGTCCGGGAGATCCGCATCCACCGGCTGGAGCGGTGCGGCATTTTCAGCGGCGGCGGGTTCTTCCTCGGCGCCGGCATCTGCGCGGATGCGCTCACGAACCAGCCGCTCCACTTCGCTTCTGAAGTCAGGATTGCTCTTGAGATACTGCCGGGCATTATCACGGCCCTGGCCGATCTTGTCGCCGTTGAAGGAGAACCAGGCGCCGGCCTTGTGGATGATGTCAAAGTCCACGGCCCGATCCAGCAGGGAACCTTCCTTGGAGATGCCCTCACCGAAGAGCATGTCGACCTCGCAGTTGCGGAAAGGCGGTGCAACCTTGTTCTTGACAATCTTGATTTTTGTCCGGTTGCCGATGACCTGTGAACCTTCCTTAATGGGTTCACCTTTGCGTACATCAATGCGGACAGAAGCATAGAATTTGAGTGCGCGTCCGCCGGGCGTGGTTTCCGGATTGCCGTACATGACGCCGACTTTCTCACGCAGCTGATTGATAAAGATACAGACCGTGTTGGTCTTGTTGACGATGCCGGTCAGCTTGCGAAGCGCCTGGGACATCAGGCGGGCCTGCAGACCGACGAAGGAATCGCCCATTTCGCCGTCAATTTCCGCCTTCGGAACCAGAGCGGCCACGGAGTCGATGACGATGATATCAATAGCGCCTGAACGGACCAGAGCCTCTGTGATTTGCAGAGCCTGCTCACCGGTATCCGGCTGGGAAACATACAGATCGTCGACATCAACACCCAGGGCACGGGCATAAATGGGATCGAGGGCATGCTCGGCATCCACAAATGCGGCGACGCCGCCCATGCGCTGTGCCTCGGCAATGGTCTGAAGGGCGACGGTAGTCTTGCCGGAGGATTCAGGACCGTAGATCTCAATGACACGCCCGCGGGGGAGTCCGCCGACACCGAGACACATGTCGATATCCATGCAGCCGGTGGGGATAACCGGAATGGAGGTCTTGGGCTTGTCACCCATGCGGATGACCGCTCCCTTGCCAAACTGCTTTTCAATTCCTGCAAGGGCGGTTTTGAGGGCTTTTTTCTTAGCCTCAGCCTCAGAGAGAACCTCCGGCTCTACGGCTTTCTTAGCGGTCTTTTTGGCCGCTTTGGACTCTTCAGCTTCGGGGGAAACGACCGTTTCCTCGGCTGCGGGAGATGCTTTTTTTGCCATGTTTATTCTCCTTCTCGGGACGTTCAGTCAAAAGACCTCACAGTCTCTGACTTCATACCATCACGCTGTATTTCATTATTTTAATGCAAAGTCTGTTGCTTCAACCGGGAGCTGGACATTCACTGACCGCCGAAAAGCTGCTGGCGACTGGCGGCGGGCAAGAGGGAACGGTTCAATTCAACACTGCCCGCTCCCATGATTATGAAGGCAATCCGGCCGATCTGTTCATTTCCTCCAGCTGCGTGCGCAATCTATCTATTTCCATCTGCAGCCTCTGGCGTTCCAGCTGCCGTTCCTTTTCTCTATTCAGCCATACCTTGCGTTCTTCTTTTCGGCCTTCTTCGAAGCCTTCTTTGAAGCCTTCTTTGAAGCCTTCATTTTTTCCAGCATTAAACACGTTATCTGCTCTGAATTCCAGTACTCTTCCGCCCATGATTTCCTCGTCATTTATCCGCTACACTGTACTTTGGTCTGCCTATTTATCAATACCGTTCTGTGAAAAGACGCAGACTGGCGCAAAAACTCTTGCAACAGTCAGCTGAGGGAGCCGGAATGTACACTTAACAAAGGAAAGCTGCCTTTGCCAGGAAGACAGCATGACTCTTGCCGACACTGTCCAAACCCATGATTAAGTGGCTAATCCGGGCATTGCGTTTGTTGCTTTCATCTGCATCCGCAATTTTTCTATCTCCATCTGCATCTTCTGGCGTTCCATCTGCCATTCCTTGCTCTTTTCCTGCCATTCCTTGCTCTTTTCCTGCCATTCCTTGTCCTTT
>DGWH01000085.1:0-9970 GCA_002395225.1 Christensenella sp. UBA4263 | reverse complement strand
CCATTCCTTGTCCTTTTCCTGCCATACCTTGTCCTTTTCCTGCCATACCTTACGTTCTTCTTTTCGGCCTTCATTTTTTCCAGCATTAAACACATTATCTGCTCTGAATTCCAGTACTCTTCCACCCATGATTTCCTTAACCTCCTCCGTGACTTTATTTTTTTGAGCCAGAGCTTCTACGACAACTTTCAGCGCATCATACAGCGTTTGTTCTTCGTATGCATTTATGGATCCGTCTGCCGTTTTCTCTTTCAGATGATCGATAATTTTTCCCCAACGCGTATTAAGCGTCTTGTAACTCTCAGGATCCTTCGCATTTTTCAAGTCTTTTTCATAGTTAAAAAACAGGAAGGGGAGCAGAATGTACAGTTCCTTCTCCATAAGGATTTCTTCTGTATAACTCTTCAACATCAATGCGGGAATCTCATAGGACATGCTGCTTTCCTGCGGCCCTTCGATACTTACAATAACCTTTTCCGGTGTATTCTCCGTACTCCGCAAAAACAGCACGCCTGAATCATCGATCCGAACCTTGATATGCCCATTGACTAATTTCATGTTATTCAGGGCGGTTCGCACATGATAACGCACCACCCGCAGCATCACATAGGCATTTCCTGGTGCGGATTCACATTCCAGATGGAAATTCCCACTTTCTTCGCTTTCCACCATCATCCGGATATCTTCCTCCAGATTCCTGTCGAGCACATCTGACAGTTCCCCATTCAGCAGTCTCACCTGCTCCGTTCCATCATATTTCTTTGAAATAAGTCCTCTTTGGTAAAACATTTCATTGATCAGAAACAGGGCTAGTCGGGGACACTTCTGAATGATGCTCTTAAACGCGCTGTCATAAGGCTTGTTAAGCCCCTTCTGTTCACTTTCTTCCACCTGTTCATGATTCAGTTCATCCAGGTGTTCCTGATTCATTTTATCCATTTGCTTTATTCCTTTTTTCATTCTCATGATACCCTGCTTTGCCTGTTTTTTCAACATGTTTCTTTGAAAAAACCAGGCAGACAAAGAATCTTTTGGAAAAGCAAGCTGACCGGGAACCGGAGCGTCCTTGTATCGGGGTCTGTTAATCCATGGAGTAAAGCCGCTGACGGAAGTTTCGTACATCATCCATGTGGGCAGCCTGAACATCATTGAAATCCTGTTCGGATACCAGATCCTCTGCCTTGAGAACTCCCAGTACCTGTCCGAAGATGGTAACGTGGTCATCCTCGTATTTGTCCGGGAAGGGAAGATCACGGTTAAGGGAATACAGACAGTTATCCCCGGCCCGCTTGATAACCCGTCCATCGGCGGTGTCACAGATATAATCCTTGCCCTTGATGAGCTCCCGTGTGCGCCGGACGTAGACGATGTCGCCATCCTGATAAAACGGCTCCATGCTGTGACCGGATACGTGAATCAGATGATCGGCATTGAAGTTTGCCGGATTCCGTCTGACAAAGGTGTAAGTCGGTTCCTCGGATGAGTAATCACAGCCTGTTCCTGCCGCGGCAGGGGTCGGATCGTCGATCATCAGGACATAGTCGTTTTTGAAATGCTCAAAACGCTGCGCATCCTGATCCTCGACAAGGGAGAGAATCATCTTGTTCACCGTGCGCCGGTTGGCCGGCTCAAGCTTGTGGTAGTATTTGATCAGATTTGCCTCTTCTTTGGTAAAGGAGGGGCGGCCGGTTTCGGCAGACTCATAACCCAGAATCTCGGCGGGCTGGATTTCCAGCAGATCACACATGGCCCGTGCGTTTCGTACGTCCGGAACGGTTTTTCCGGATTCCCAGTTTGCAATGGTGGGGCGTGAGGTCCCCAGAAGTCTGGCGAGATCGACGGGCGATATATGCTTTTCATCCCGGTGACTCTGAATACACCGGCCGACAATCATGGAAAAATTCTCCTGCATAAAATCACCTCTTCCGTAAATGCGTGTTTCCACTGACTCCGACAGGGGTCGGATGTCTCTATTATATGCAAATCAAATTTCCTGTCAAGGAAGAAATGAAAATAAATTTTCAAAGTGCAGGAAATATTTTTGCAATTGCGAAAAGCACAGCGGAACGGCTGGGATGAGAACGGAGATGGCTGCAGATACGAAGCGGGCAAATGCGCGGCGTCGGACTGGAAGGGATGAGCGCAGCGGTTTCCAACAGGCAGGCTGCTGCAGAGGGTGGGTAGAAATTCCGAACGTTAACGCAATGATATGCTAAAACACTACAGAATTTTGTTTGATCTTTACAGAGCGATACGATATAATATACACAGAATGACGTAAAATCCGGTAAGTCATTGCTTGATGGAAACAGGACCGGACTTTTCTGGAGGATCTGAGATGAAAAGTGCGCTGTATTTGCTGATAATGCTTTGGATCGTTTTCCTGATGCCGGCGGGAATCGCGGAGGAGACGCCGTTTATGGAGAACGAATATAATTTTGTGGATGGTTCCATGGATGTCACGGGCGGCATTCCCGAAACCGTGGATGAATCCCTCCGGCGAATCCGTGATTCCGGGGTTCTGCGTGTTGCGACGGAGCCGTACTTTCCGCCCTATGAGTTCATCGACCCGTCACTGGAGGGGCAGGAACAGATTGTGGGATCGGACATCGAACTGGCACGGCGGATTGCAGAACGGATGGGGGTCAGGCTTGAGCTTGTTCCCATGGAATTTACGGAAGTGCTGCCGGCGGTGGCTGACGGGGTTTGTGATCTGGGCATATCCGGTCTGGCGTTTACCCCCGGCCGGGCCGGTCAGGTGGAATTGTCCAAGGGCTATCATTATACCACCAACAATACCGGAAGCCGGCTGCTGATCCGTGAGGAGGACCGGGACAGGATCACCTCTGTCAGTGACCTGGAGAAACGAAAGATTGCCGCCCAGCGGGGGTCCCTTCAGGAGGCGCTGATGGCTGACAATGTTCCCCTGTATCAGGAGTTTCGGCGCCTGTCCACCAGCGAGGAAGTGTATGAGGCGCTCCGGAACGGATCGGTGGATGCGATTGCCGTGGATTATGAGAATGTACTGGCCTATATTGAGGCCAATCCGGACTGCGGGCTGATGGTTGTCCCGGGCATTGAGTTCATCCTCGAGCCCCAGTTTGACGGGGACCGGGTGGCCGGAAAGAAAGGAAATCTGGTGCTGATGTACTTTGTTAACGGCGTGATCGACGAGGTTCTTGAAGACGGGACCTATCAGAAATGGTTTGATGAGTACAGCGGGTATGCCCGCCGGATCGGACAGTAACGGGCACAGGCCGAGAGGAATGAACAGAACCTGGCGTGATGTGGGGTGAGAATTATGAACAAGTGGAAAACGTGGAAGGTCTGTCTTCTGACAGCGCTTTGCATTCTGCTGAACCTGGCAGGACGCGAACTGACAGACTATTCAAGAACGATATTCTGGTTTGATTCATTTGGTACTGTTCTGTGTGCCTACCTTTTAGGCCCGTTTGCCGGCAGTGTGGTGGGGGTTGCCGCAAATGTGATGTATGCCCTGATCCATCATGTGACCTGGCTGTATGCCTTTGCGGGCGCGGCAACCGGCATCATTATCGGTCTGGCGGCCCGGCATAAAAAGCTGGATTCGTTCCTGGGCACCGTGTCCACCAGCGTATACTGCATGGTAGCGACCGTGATCCTTTCCGTGCCGCTCAATATTCTGCTTTCAAACGGGATGACCGGGAACCGCTGGGGGGACGGCATTATCGGCTTTTACAGCGAGCTGGGCGTCCCGCGAATGGTCTCGTATGTCATCGGCCAGGCGTATGTGGATTTTTCGGATAAGACCATTACGCTGATCCTTTTGTATCTGGTGCTGAAAATCATTCGGGCCTGCCAGAGGCGAAAAACAAAAGATCAGCCGGCAGATCCGGCGGAAAAGTCGGAAACGTCCGCGGCTTCGACACTGGCCGGTCTGCTGGTGATGTTCCTCGTACTGGGAAATTGTGCGGCGGCCAGGGCGGCTGAGCCTGAGTTTGTGGATTACAATGATTATGTTCAGGCGGTTTTCAGCAGCAACAACGGGCTGCCGTGCGGCGAGGCAAACGATATCGCGGAAACCCATGACGGCATTCTCTGGGTAGGAACGTATGCGGGCCTGTACCGGTATAACGGAAACGAATTCAGGTGGATTTCCGGCTATGATTCGGTCCGGAATGTCAACTGCCTGTATGTGGATGAGGAAGGGCGGCTGTGGATCGGAACGAATGACAATGGTCTTTCCATCGCCATTGATGAAAGCGTTGTCAACGTGATCGATGACCGGAAAGGTCTGCCCTCCAATTCCGTCAAGGCGATTGTCAGGGATTCGGAGGGATACTATTACATCGGCACCACCAGCAGCATGCAGGTTCTGACGCTGAACAGCGGTCTTAAACAGGTGAATACGCTGACGGAGTTGAATTACACCATCAGCGTCGGCGCGGATGAACGCGGAAATGTGGCGGCGGTGTCCAATGACGGGCGGCTTTTCCTGCTCAACCGCGGACAGATTCTGAGCTCGGTGCAGCTGGTTGAGGGAGTTGAGAAGTTTAAATCCTGTACGTTTGATCCGGACGGAACCCTTCTTGCGGGGACGACGTCGAATCATATCTATACGTATGAGATCAGCGGCGGCTTCTTTGAAAAAAAGGGCGAGATCATCTGCGGGGAACTCAAAAACATCAAGGACATGGAATATCTGGAGGACGGTGTGCTGTTTATCACCTCGGACAGCGGCATCGGCTATCTGAATCGCTCCGGTGTTTTTGACAGGATCAACACCAATGAGTTCAACAACTCCATCGACCACATGCTGGTCGATTACCAGGGAAATTTCTGGTTTACCTCCTCACGGCTGGGCCTCCTGCGGATGTCGCCTTCCTCCTTTAAGGATGTCTACAGCACGGCCGGGATGGAACGGCGGGTGGTCAATGCCGTGGACAAGTGGCAGGGCAGTTATTACATCGGGACGGACAACGGGCTGGATATTGTGGACGGGGCCTGCAGAAATCCCATTGCCAATGAGCTGACGGAGCAACTCAGGAATACGCGGATCCGCTGTCTTCGTGTCGATTCAAATGACCATCTCTGGATCTGCACGTATGACAAGGGCCTGATCGAAGTGGAGCCGGAGGGAACCCAGTACATTTATAATGATGAAAACGGCAGCTTCGGGAACACCACCAGAACGGTCATGGAACTCAGTGACGGGGATGTGGTGGTGGCAGGGGATACCGGAATTTCCTTCATCAGGGACCATAAGGTTCATGGAACGATCCGGTATTCGGACGGAAAGATCAAAACCAAAATTCTTACCCTGCTTGAGATGAAAGACGGCCTCATTCTGGCCGGCACGGACGGCGACGGCATTGCGGTGATTCAGGACGGACAGGTCACGAAGCTGTTTAAAAAGAAGGACGGACTCAGTTCGGATGTCATTCTGCGCCTGATTCCGGATACGCAGTCAGAGGGCGTGTTTGTGGTCACCAGCAACGGCCTGTGTTTCATGGATGAGAATTCTGCCATTCGCTTTCTGGATCGTTTCCCGTATTACAACAACTATGATATCTGGGCAAAGGATCAGGAAAAGCTGTTCGTCATGAGCAGCGCCGGCATTTATGTGGTGGACCGGTCGGACCTGCTTTTTGGCAGCGGTTCGCTGTCCTATGACCTGCTTGACGGGAAGACGGGCCTCACCAGCGCGCTGACCGTCAATTCCTGGAATTACGATGACGGAGAGGGAGATCTGTTCCTGCCCTGCGACACCGGCCTGTTTATCATTGATACGGACCGGTATACCAGGCATGCGGCCAGCTACCGGATGTCCATTGCGGGGATTCGGCTGGACAACAGCAAGGAGGTCCGGCGGGTCGAACACAGCGAACCGATCGTGATCGACCGGGGCGTGGGACGGTTTGAACTGTTCCCGGAGATCATCAACTATACCATTCAGGATCTGAATGTCGGGTATAAGCTGGAAGGTTTTGATGCCGAATATAAGACCATGTTGCAGAGCGAACTGCGCACCATTGAGTATACGAACCTGCCGGCAGGAACGTACACCCTGCATCTGGCGGTTTTTGACAACGGACGGGAGAACATCCTCGAGGAACGGCTGTACCGGATTATCAAGACACAGGAAATCTACGACAACACCTGGTTCATTCTTTATGTGATTCTGGTGGCCATGGCCTTTGGCATCTGGATGGCGGCGGCCATTCTGCACGGGATTGAACGGCGCAATTTTGAAAAACAGCAAAGAGAAATCCAGCTGA
The DNA here is from genome assembly GCA_002395225.1 of Christensenella sp. UBA4263. GTDB lineage: Bacteria > Bacillota > Clostridia > Christensenellales > Aristaeellaceae > Ventricola. The sequence continues at coordinate 3,713 of DGWH01000085.1, read as the reverse complement.
AAGACCGACAGCTGGAAATGGGCAATCAGACCATTCTGGCCATTGCCAATGCGGTGGATGCCAAGGATAAACGGACCAACCAGCACTCGCTGCGTGTTTCCATCTATTCCTATAAGATCGGCAAGGAACTGGGGCTCAGCGAGGAGGAGTGCCGGAACCTTGAGAAAGCCGCCCGGCTACATGATATTGGAAAAATCGGAATTCCGGATGCGGTTCTCAATAAGCCGGGGCGTCTTGATGATAAGGAATATGCGCAGATGAAGAGCCATGTGACCCGCGGCGCGGAAATTCTCAAGGGATTTACCCTGATCGATCATGTGATTGACGGAGCGCTGTACCATCATGAACGTTATGACGGAAAGGGCTATCCGCAGGGACTGAAGGGGGAGGAGATCCCACTGTATGGCCGAATCATCGGTGTGGCGGATGCCTTTGATGCCATGACAGCCAATCGGGTGTACCGGAAACAGATGGATTTCGGGTATGTGCTCAATGAGATGAAAAACGGACGGGGCACACAGTTCGATCCGGAATTTGTGGACATTCTTCTCAGACTCATTGACAAGGGTGAGATTGACCTGAAGAAACTCTACTCAGGACAGGGACCGGACAATGATGATGCCATCGACGGCCAGACTGCGGCCGCAACCTGAACGGATTCCGCCGGAATGAAAATGCGGAATGGGAACGGAAAAAGTGCGGACCGTGGAGGATAAAAAATGAAACGCATGAATATCGCAGCAACACTGACCGCCGTACTGCTTATTGCCGTGACGGCACTGGTGACCCGGTTCCTGTACGGACCGGGAGGCATGGGAACCGTCAGTGTGGGATTTATTTATGAGAATGACGAGAGTACGCCCTATACCTATAACTTCGCTCTTGCAGAGCGTGCCCTGAAAGCGGAATATGGAGACCGCGTCAATGTGTACGCCTTCAGGAACGTGCTGGAGAGTGAAACGAAGGAACCGCTGATGGAACTGGTGGATAAGGGGTGCAAAATCATTTTCACCAATGGCGCCAGCACACAGATCCGGGAGACGGCAGAGCGGTATCCGGATGTGGAATTCTGTCAGGTTTCGGGTGAGAACTGTGTGGGAACAGAGGGACCGGCCAATTATCATACGTTTAATGGCCAGGTATACCAGTATCAGTATGTCAGCGGGATCGTGGCCGGGGCAAAGCTTCGCAGCCTGATCGACCAGCATGTGCTGAAACCGGAGCAGGCGATGATCGGCTTTGTGGGCAATTTCCCGAGCCCTGAGGTGATCTCTGCCTTTACGGCCTTTTACCTGGGGGCGCGGTCCGCGGCGCCGGAGGCACGCATGTGCGTCCGGTATACGTACACGGGGAGCAGCTATCCCAGGGAAAAAGCGGTGGCCAGGGAGATGATTGACGAGGGGTGCATCGTGATTGCGCAGCACTCCCGTACCTTCGGACCCGCGGCGGCGTGTGAGGAAGCGGCTGCGGACCGGGTGGTCTTTCATGTGGGGAATCACCGGAGCATGATGGATATTGCTCCGGCGACCAGTCTGGTATCCGGACGTGTGAACTGGGCCCCGTATATCCTGGGGGCGGTTGAATCCGTGATGAAGGGAAAGACGATTGAAAAGGCGCTGGACGGCACGGTGCATGGAAATGATATGAGTGCCGGTTTTGCGCGCGGATGGGTGGAAATGCTTGAACTGAACGCCCACCTGGTTCCGTACGGAACGGAGGAAAAGGTCCGGCAGGCCGTGGGGGATCTGGAAAAAGGCAGGAATATGGTGTTCAAGGGACCATATACCGGAACGGATCCGAATCATCCCGAGGATACCATCAATCTTACGGCAGGCTATACGGAGAACGGGGATTCCTCGGTTCCGTCTTTTCACTATATTCTGGATGGGATAACCGTTCAGAACTGATTTTCGCGGGAAAAGAGCCTGCGTGAACAATTTGCCCAAGGAGTGACCGAAAATGAAAACATTAATTGAACTGTACGATGACCGTCCGATTGAAAATGTGCTTGGAACGGAGATGTTCAGGCCGGAAAGAACGGTTTTTCTCTGCCCGCCGGAGATTGCCGGCAATGTACCGCTGCAAGGCCAGATTCGTGAGTATTTCCGGCATCGGGGCATCCGGAATGAATGTGTGTTCATGTCCGCAAGCCTGTACGATGCAGCCGCAGTTGAACAAAAGCTGGAGCAGATCGTGGAACGTTATCCGGACTGCGCACTGGACATTGCGGGCGGAACGGAGTCCGCGCTTTTTGCGGGCGGCATGCTTTGCGCCAAACAGAGCATCCCCGTATTTACCTATTCCAGAAAGCGAAACCGGTTCTATAATATCCAGAATGCCTCCTTTGCCCACAATCAGCCGTGTACGGTTGAACTGAACGTGGAGGACTGCTTCCGGATGGCCGGCGGAATCATGCGTGAGGGCAGAGTGGATAATCGCATTCTCAGCCAGTACATGCATCTGTTCGATCCTTTTTTTGAGATCTATATGGAAAACCGCCGGATCTGGACAAAGGCCATTACCTATATCCAGCGCATTTCGCAGAGCGATGCTGCGTCGCTGCATGCGGAGGGCGGCCATCTTGAAAAAGGAGAACGCGGCAGCAGAGTGAAAGCGCCGGTGGAGATGCTTCAGGCACTGGAAAAAATCGGAATGATCCGGGATCTTTATATCGAGGATGACGTCGTCCGGTTTGATTTTGCAGATGCCTGGACACGCACGTGGCTGCGGGATGTTGGTTCGGTTCTTGAACTGTATATCTATAAGGCATGCCTGGATGTGGGCATTTTTAAGGATGTGCGAACCAGTGCCGTTGTGGACTGGCTGGGCGAGAAGCCGGGACATGCGAATATTACCAATGAACTGGATGTGATGGCGACTGCCGGCGTATATTCGGTCTTCATTTCCTGCAAGACCTGCGATGCAAAGACGGAGGCACTGAACGAACTGGCGATTTTGCGTGACCGCTTTGGCGGACAGATGGCCAGCGCGGCCATCGTGACGGCCGAAATGGGCTCCCCTTCCATGCATCATCGTGCATCGGAACTTGGCATTGACGTGATCAACCTGAATGATCTGAAAGATCCGCAGGTCGTGCGCGAGCGGATTCGTGCGCTCCTGCGTAAGTGAATAAATAAGGCACAGCAGCGGCTGTGCCTTATTTGTTGTCAGGGGAAATCGGCCTCCAGACCGATGAGACAGGAAAAAGGGAGAACCCGGTCCCCGATGGTCATTCGTTTATGGACCGGATCCACGCAGCGGCAGATCCCCTCAATCTGTTTAACCAGTCCCTGGCGGCCAAAGGCCGAGCTGTTCCGGTCCCGGCAGGGGACAAAGCAGAGCGCGCGGGTCCGGACAGAATTGAGGCGCGCAATCCGGGAATTCGGCGTGAGACGGTGCAGACGGTCAAGCACCTGATTGATGTGTTCCTGCTCCGCCTCACTCAGTTCCGTCCGGTCTGTATAGGGAACGGTCTTTGAGGCGATGGCCTCATCAAACCCGCTGAGGGCATCAAAGGGGGCGAAGAGCTTGGCTCTGCGCTGGCGGTCCATTCCCGGATGACGCCAGGAAATGTCCGGACGTCCAAGGGCAAATTCTCTCCCGTAAGGAAAATCGGCAGGAATGACCATCTGAAAACACCTCCTTTGCAGGCCTCACTGTTGGTCATTTGCCGGAGTTGCTTTTGTTTGAGGCCTGGATTTGACAAACTGTCG
>DGWH01000055.1:44754-64093 GCA_002395225.1 Christensenella sp. UBA4263 | reverse complement strand
AGCTGGATGTGCGGTTTTCAGGGTACGAACCCTATATGATTTCCGGTGGCGACAGCGAAAGGGATCCACCTGTTCCCATACCGAACACAGAAGTTAAGCCTTTCAGCGCCGATGGTACTTGGCTGGAGACGGCCCGGGAGAGTAGGACGCTGCCGGATTCCACAAGGAACCTTGCTATTGCAGGGTTCTTTTTTTTATGTGCTGGACAATGCCAAACAGCCTGAGACCGGGATTGGGTCTCAGGCTGTTTGTGGAACTTTTGGGCACTCAGCTGAGCAGCGCCATCAGCTCTTCGTTTGAAAGGCTCATGAGGCTCTGGGATTCGCCGCTGAGGATGGCCTCTGCCAGTTCCTTTTTGGCGTTCTGCAGCTGAACAATCTTTTCCTCAATGGTCGAACTGGCAACCAGTTTATACACGGTGACCTGGCGGGTCTGTCCGATCCTGTGCGCACGGTCTGTCGCCTGATTCTGAACAGCCAGATTCCACCACGGGTCATAATGGATGACCATATCGGCGCCGGTCAGATTGAGGCCGGTACCGCCTGCCCTCAGGGAAATCAGGAAGACCGGCGTGTCGCCGCTGTTGAATTCATTGACCAGACGCAGACGTTCCTGTTTGGGTGTCGAGCCGGTAATCTTGAAATACGGGATCCTGTGCGATTTAAGATCCTCCTCAAGCAGGGCCAGCATGGAGGTGAACTGGGAAAAGAGCAGCATTCTGTGGCCGCCGTCAATGGCACTTTCAATGAGGTCCAGACACATTTCACGTTTGGCGCTCTTTCCCTTGTAATCCTCGAACAGGAGGGAGGGATCGCAGCAGAGCTGGCGCAGACGGGTGATCTCTGCCAGAATCCGGAGCTTATCCTCGCCCGTATTGCCGCCGCTCTCAAGAAGCTGCTTCATGTGGACCACCTGTGCATCATACAGCCTGCGCTGCTCTTTCTCCATCATGGCGGTCCGGACTTCTTCAAGCTTATCAGGCAGTTCTTTGAGCACGTCGGCTTTCAGTCTTCGCAGGATGAACGGCCCGGTCATCTGGGCGAGACGCGCGGTTTTATCCTCATCCTTCTGCTTCATGATCGGCGTCTCGTAATTCTTCTGGAATTCGCCCTCGCTGTACAGGAAGCCGGGCATCAGGAAGTCCATGATGGACCAGAGTTCAGAGAGCCGGTTTTCAATCGGTGTTCCGGTCAGGGCAAAGCGGTGTTTGGCGTGAAGGACTTTGACCGCTTTGGTGATTCCTGCCTTTGTGTTTTTGATAAACTGTGCTTCATCAAGGACAATACAGTTGAACTGAACGGGCTCAAAAAGGAGAACATCGTTTCGGACAATGTCATATGAGGCGATGTAAAGATCGGCCGCCTCTTCGCCCGCCGCTGCCTTGAGAAGAGCTCGGCGTTCGCTCTGGGTTCCGGAGAGTGTGACAACCTTGAGTTCAGGGGTGAATTTGGCGGCTTCTTCTTTCCAGTTGAAGACCAGGGATGCCGGACAGGCAATCAGACTGGGACTCGTTTCGCCCTCGCTCTTCATGGCAGATATGACCCCCAGCATCTGAATGGTCTTGCCCAGACCCATCTCATCGGCCAGGATACCGCCAAAGCCGGCGCGGGCCAGCGTTCTCAGCCACTTATAGCCATAGACCTGATATGGCCGAAGAATGGAATCCAGATTCTGGGGAACCTCGTCATCCGATTCCCGGATGGTTTTGAAGTTCTTGATGAGCGCCCGGAAAGTCCGGTCTCTGCTTCCGACCAGTTCCTCGTGCGTTTCAAGCAGCTGATTGACATACAGTGCCCGGAACAGAGGAACATGGGTTTTGCTCTTTATGGCTTCCTCCAGCGTCACTCCCATATCGGCCAGCAGGTCCTCCAGCGTTTTAAAAGGAACTTCCTGCTCAAGCGTGATGAAATCTCCGCTTCGCAGCCGGATATAGCGCTTTTTGGCGCGGTAGGCGCGCAGTACCTCCAGCAATTCATCCTCGGACAGATCGGTTGTATGCAGCGAAAGATCCAGAAGGCCGGAGGAGATGGCAATGCGGAAAGTGGGTGTGGGAACCTGCCGGACACGGATTCCGGGGAAGTCCGCGGAAGCGCGGACGATACCGTAGTTTTCCATGGCAGCGGTGCCGGTGGTCAGAATGTTGAACAGGGCATCTTCAGAGGCGGGACATAAACCGCGGCCGTCCTGGGAATTCCAGCTGGGGAAAGAACGCTTTGCGGCATTCAGCGCAAGTCCCTCGAGTTCCTGATCCCGGATAATCTCTTTTGAAGCGGTGGACGGGACCGGAAGCGGGAACGTGTTGTCGCCATAGGAAACCGTTGCCTCACAGGTAAAGAATTGATGGTTTTCGTTCAGATCCAGCGTGTAGACATATTCGCCTTTCGGGGGAACGGCTTCATCAATCCGTCCGGTGACGTGATCGGTCAGAATGATATGCGGATTCATGCGGAACTGTTCCAGTGTGCGGTATAAAAATACCGGCAGATGCTTCTTCCCGATGGTTCCCGTGAAGGAGTCTTTGAATCCGAACATTTTGGAATAGGGCTCGAGAACATGCAGATCTTCTTCACTGAGCCGGCTGAGATTATGCCGGTCCAGCGTGTAGCGGTAGGTAGCGCCTTCAAATATGACAGGAATCGTCCCCTTGATGGTAACGCCGTCAATGACGCCGCTGCGCTCAATGGGGTCCACGGTAAAGAGAATCTGTACATCGTGATAGGCGACCTGAATGGAGATCGAACCGTATGTGTAACTGTCGCAGTCAATCCGCATCCCATGGGCGGTATCATAAAACGCATCCAGAATACTTCCATTGAGCCAGATGCCGGTATTGGCATCGGCAGCGGAGGCGCTGAGTTCAGATTTGCTGTTCAGAAGACGGGGAGCAGATGAATTGTCAGCATACTGGCTTTGAAGCAGCGCAAAAAAGGGCTGTGATTCTTTGTCAAAGGTACACTCGGAAAAATCAACCGAATTGTTTTTGCTGAATTCAAAGGTTCCCTTTGCCAGAACCGCCTTCGTAAAGGCGGGCAGTGCTTTAAGAATGTAAGATTTCCCATTGGGAAGCGTGATTGTAAACCGAAGTCTTGGCGTGTTGTAATTCCAGTCAAGCATCGGTGTCAGATGAAGTTTGGGCTGCAGAGTGCCCGCCTGTTTTTTCTCAGCAGAGATCGTCAGGTTGTTCAGCAGATTGTATCCCGTCTTATCGGTCACATCGCCCGGATTCTCCTCCTGGATATATTGCCAGAGTGTTTCTGTGCCTTTCAGAAGGTGGGGACAGATTCGGCGGGGAGAACTGTATGGATCCACTTCATCACAGCTGCACTGAATCGCGGCGGGCCCATCATGTTTTAGCAGAATGCTGCACTTGGATAAGCCCAGCTGGTAATCAAGGCCGAGTGTCTGCTGGCCGTCCTCTCCGAATTCCAAAGAAGGTTTTGCATTGATTGTACAGATTGCCGCTGTTTCCTTTTTTACTGCAGGGGTGACAATCCATCCATCAAGTGCCTGTGGAAGAGGAAAATAGAATTCCCTGTCGTTTGGAGCCTCTGAGAGAAGGTGAGATGCCACAGGGATTGACTCGGCCTTTAATTTGAGTTCCGCCTGTTCTTTTTCTTCCCGTTCCCTTGCCTCTTCGGGTGTCTCTGTAAAAGTAAAGGCATCCGGATACTTGTTCTCCAGATAAAGCCCGACGGCTGCCATATGCTTGCATTTTCCGTTGTTTTCCGCCGGTTTGCAGGTACAATAAAATACACCGCTTTGTGAACTGGTGCCAGGATCGGAATAGTACCAGCTTTGTTTACGTTTCTTTTGGATCATACGGCTATAGGCTTCCTGGTGTTCGTTGTATTCAACGCACATGGAATAGGAGGCGGGAATGTATCTTGCACCAACGTCACGAACACCGGAGACAGACAGGTAGAAGCTTTTAAACGATTTTTCGTTATCCCTAAGATTCCCCCAACACCGGTGCGTGTCCAGAAATTCCTGTCCCTGTTTCAGCAGCTTAGCATCGAATTCATCGCGCCAGTTCCATGTTGCGGTTCTTGATTCTTTGGTTGTCATCGATTTGTTCCTTTCACATCAAGGCTCATTGCGGCTGGATGGTCAAAACAGGCAGGCCGGATTGATTTGGATGATCCCATTTTAACATAAGTCGGCTGTCCTGTGTGAATCAATCCGCTTTTTGTCAGGACTTCGTTGTGTCAATCGTCTCGGATTTGAAACAGGCAGGTTACAAAGAGACGTTCTGCAAAAGGGAGCCTGTCGCGTAGAGACAATTCGTCCTGTCCGGGGCATTGAGTCGTTGCTCAGGCATAAGACCAACAGTGAAGCCTGAAAACGGCTCAATGTCCAACAACCGGCAGTTTATCAGATTCGGGTTTCAGATAAAGTGGCTCTGGCATATAACTAATGTGGAGAAAGGACTTGGCAAACCAGTAAAAACCAGTAAAAGATTGAAAAAACAGTAAAAACTAGTAAAAGCTGGAACCGGGCATTTGAAAGGGACTTTGCCGAAAATTGGAAGTCAGTCGATGCCTGTCTGCAGACACAGACAAAGCTGCTCAGGACAAGTGATGAAAGCTGAGGAGGAAAGGAAAATGGAGAGCCAAAGAGGAAATAATCCTTTTACGCTTGACTTTGGGAGGAGCCAGCGGAAATGATTCCCCGCTTAAATCTGATGGAGAAACTAAAGCAGGCTTTTATGGATGAACCGGCATCCCGGCATATTTCAATGATTACCGGAATTCGGAGAAGCGGGAAAACTGTTTTTATGACAAGTGCCGGCAAACAGATCGCAGAGAATCCGAAATGGACAGTCATTGATCTGAGCCCGGAACAGGATCTTCTGGACTCGTTGCTGGCTCAGCTGCAGTATGATAAAACCGTTCTCCGTTTTTTGAAAAGTGCCCGGATTACCGGATTGCCTTTACGGTCATTGTTTTCCTTGGCTCCGTGATCACCGCGCAGCTTGCCTGGGATATTTCGGATACCTTTAACGGTCTCATGATGGTTCCCAACCTGATCGGGCTCCTGATTCTTTGTCCAATGGTGATGAAGGTGACGAAGAATTACGTCGACAGGAAAATTCATCACCTGGAGGTGAAGCCATTCCTTTCGGCATGGCCGGACATTCAGGAAATGCAGGAGGCAGCGATTCGGAATGCGACCTGCGAGGAAGACGCTGAATAACGGCAAACAGATAGTTGAAAACAGAAAGGCCACAGGGCAATGCCCTGCGGCCGTTTTTTATTGGTGCCGGCGGCGAATCAGAGACGATGTAGATATTCATCTGAGACGACGGAACGAAAGAGCGGCAGCCAGTGATCAAAGTCTTTCAGGATTTCAGTGGCTTTTGGTGAACCGGTGGCCTGAACATGCCGGTCAATGAGATGCCGCAGTTCAACGGCCTGGTCTGTGCTGAGAGGGTGCAGGCGTACAAGGCCGGTGTTGATTCGCTGTGCCAGTGTTCCCTCCGTGTCCAGTACCCAGGCGATGCCGCCGGACATTCCCGCACCGAAGTTATCGCCTACCGGTCCAAGAATGGCCACGCGCCCGCCGGTCATGTATTCACAGCCGTGATCACCTACCCCTTCCACGACAGCCCATGCACCGCTGTTGCGGACGGCAAAGCGTTCACCGGCAACACCGGCGATAAAGGCAGTGCCGGAGGTGGCGCCGTAAAGGGCCACGTTGCCAATGAGGGTATCCTCCGGATTCCAGCAGGCGTCTATCGGGGGACAGATGGCCAGTGTTCCGCCGGAAAGGCCTTTTCCCAGGGAGTCGTTTGCCACACCGTAGAGTGTAATGGACTGCCCCTGGGGCAAAAAGGCGCCGAACGACTGGCCGCCGCAGCCCTGTGCCTGAATATGCCGGTCCCCCCTCAGGATTGTGCCGAATGCCCGGTCGGTGGTGGTCAGCTGGATATGATCCTGAAACAGGCGGGCATCGGCACGTTCCTGCAGGGCAAAATCGTGCTGCGCGCCGGGCTGGAAAGGAATGTTGCGGGCAAACCCGATCAGGTCGGAGAGATCGAGATCCACATGGTCCCTGACCCGGAGGAGATCGCTGCGTCCAACCAGTTCATTGACGGTCCGGGCACCGAGCCGTGCCATGATCCGGCGCAGTTGTCCGGCAATGAAGCACATGAACCGTTCCACGTATTCCGGCTTTCCGGTGAATTTTTTGCGCAGCTCGGGTTTCTGGGTGGCGATGCCCATGGGACAGGTACCCAGGTGGCAGACCCGCATCATGCGGCATCCCATGGCAATCAGGGGAGCGGTGGCAAACCCGAATTCCTCGGCTCCCAGCAGGAGCGCGACCGCCACATCATGTCCGGTCATGAGTTTTCCGTCGGTTTCAAGCGTGACGGTATGCCGCAGCCGGTTCCGGCAGAGAACCTGGTGGGTTTCTGCCAGTCCGATTTCCCAGGGCAGGCCGGCGTGATGCACGCTGGACAGGGGAGCAGCGCCGGTGCCGCCGTCGCCGCCGGAAATCAGGATACCGCCCGCACCGGCTTTGGCGACCCCGCTGGCAATGGTTCCGACACCGGCGGAGGAAACCAGCTTCACCGTGATTTTTGCCTCTTCATTGGTACACTGCAGATCGTAAATCAGTTCAGCCAGATCTTCAATGGAGTAAATGTCATGATGGGGAGGCGGAGAAATGAGGGAAATGCCGGGGAGAGAGCAGCGGGTTCTTGCCACGCTTTCCGTGACCTTTGCACCGGGCAGATGGCCGCCTTCACCGGGCTTTGCCCCCTGTGCCATTTTTATCTGAATTTCCTTTGCGGAGTGCAGGTATTCCCGTGTCACCCCAAACCGTCCGGAGGCGACCTGCTTAATGGCCGAGTTCAGATCGGTTCCAAAACGTTCACTGAGTTCACCGCCTTCTCCGCTGTTGGATCTGCCGCCCAGATGATTCATGGCCGCGGCCATGCATTCGTGGGCTTCCTGCGAGATGGAACCGTAGGACATGGCACCGGTCCGGAACCGGCGGACAATGGTGCTGACCGGTTCCACTTCCTCAAGCGGAATCGGGGTACACAGATCGTAGCGAAAATCCAGGGAAGAGCGGATGGTGCGCGGTCCCTCATGTTCAACCAGTCGGGTGTATTCATCAAAAAGCGCTTCATTATCGGTCCAGAGGGCCTGCTGAAGGGTGTGAATGATGCCGGGGGTGTACAGATGTTCCTCGGCATCCGGGCCTTTGCACAGGCGATGCTGCCCGACGGATGGCAGCGATGCCGGCGCTTCAGGCAGGAAGGCTTTTTCGTGATAGTAACGGCTGGTATTTTCCACATCATGCAGACCTTTTCCGCTGAGTGAACAGGGGGTATTGGTGAAATACTGTCGGACAAATTCGGGATTCAGCCCAACGGTTTCAAACAGCTGGGCACTCTGGTAGGCCTGCAGAGTGGAGACACCCATTTTGGAGGCGATTTTCAGCACGCCCTCGGTCAGAGCATGATTGTAACGGCATATGGCCTGTTCCGCATCCTCCGGATGATGTGAGCGGATGATTTCCTGGGCCAGGTAAGGGTTCACGGCCCGGGCGCCATAGGCGATGAGTAGGGCTGCCTGATGGGTGTCCCGTGGTTCACCGCTCTCCAGAATCACGGATACTTTCGTCCGTTTCCGGATCTGAATCAGATGCTGTTCAAGCGCGGAAACCGCCAGCAGCGCAGGAATGGCCAGATGCGTGGAATCCAGTCCGCGATCTGTCAGAATGAGAAGTTTGATTCCCTCGCGGCAGGCCAGATCACAGTCGGCGAAAAGGCGTTCCATGGCATTGCGCAGACGGGAATTTGCAGGATACAGCAGGGACAGGTCCCTGACAGAAAAAGCCGGGTGATTCAGCCGGCGGATCTGAGCCAGTTCCTGCCCGGTCAGTATCGGGGAGGAGAGTTCAAGAACAGTACAGTTTTCCGCGCCCTTTGCAAGCAGGTTTCCGTCATCACCGAGATAGATCGAACAGTCTGTTTTGCACGTTTCCCGAAGGGCGTCAATAGGCGGGTTAGTCACCTGTGCAAACCGCTGATGAAAGAAGTTGTACAGCGGAGGATGAGCCGTTGAAAACAGTGCCAGTGGTTCATCCGCGCCCATGGAGGCAATGGGCTCCGTGCCTTTTTCGGCCATGGGGAGGAGAATGTCCCGCACGTCCTCACGGGTATAACCAAAAGCCCGGCTGAGGCGGGAAAGGTCCATGACTGAGGTTTTCAGGGATGCGGCGGGCAGGTCACTGAGCCGGACGATCCGGCGGACCCATTCACTGTAAGGGAACTGTGCGGCAAAATGGGACTTGAGTTCCTCGGATTCAAGCAGCTTTCCGGAGGAAAGATCGGCACATAGAAGTTCACCGCTGCGGAGCTTCCATCTGCGGCGGATGTGGGCGTTTTCCTCGAAGAGGACACCGGCCTCACTGGAGAGAATCAGACGATGATCATCTGTCAGTGCACATCGAAGCGGCCGGAGGCCGTTGCGGTCCAGGGATGCACAGACACTTTCGCCGTCCGAGTAGAGAACAGCGGCAGGTCCATCCCAGGGCTCCATGATGGTGGAATAGTAACGGTAAAGGTCATGCCAGGGTTTCTGTTCCGTTTCCCCCTGCCAGGGCTCCGGCAGCAGAATCATGCCTGCCAGCGGCAGCGGAAAGCCGTTCATGGCCAGAAACTCCAGGGTATTGTCAAGCATCTGGGAGTCAGATCCGTCGGGAGCGATGACGGGCAGAACGCGCGCCATATCAGATCCCATCTGTTCGGAAACCATGGTTTCCGCCCGTGCCTTCATGCGGTCATGGTTGCCCCGGATGGTGTTGATTTCCCCGTTATGCAGCAGAAAGCGCTGGGGATGTGCTTTCGACCAGCTGGGGAAGGTGTTCGTGGAAAAGCGCGAATGAACCAGTGCCATCTGCGAGACGTATCGCACATCCTGCAGGTCATCGTAAAAGGAACGGAGCTGTGTGACCAGCATCATTCCCTTGTAGACGATGGTGCGGCAGGACAGGGAACAGATATAGGTATCGGTATCCTGCTTTTCAAAGGTCCGGCGAAGAATGTACAGCCGCCGGTCAAAATCCATGCCGGCGGGGATGTTTTCAGGCCGAGCCAGAAAGCACTGGCGGATCCTTGGCATGGTCCGCCTGGCACCGGCCCCCAGCTGTGCCGGATGACAGGGAACATCCCGCCATCCGAGTACGGGAATGCCCTCGGCCCTGGCCAGCCGTTCAAAGATCCGGCAGATATTGGCAAGCCCGACCTCATCCTCGGGGAGGAAGAACATCCCGACGGCATAGTCGCCCGGTGCCCCGAGGCTGATGCCTTCCTCTCTGGCCCAGAGGGAAAAAAGTTCGTGGGGCAGTTGTGTCATGATACCGACGCCGTCGCCGGTTGTCCCCAGCGCATCACTTCCGGCCCGGTGAGCCATGCGCTCCACAATGGTCAGCGCCTGATCGACGGTCCGGTGCGACATACGACCGCTCAGGTCCACAATGGCGCCCACACCGCAGGATTCATGCTCCAGTTCCGGCCGATAGAGCGGATATTGATCCATCGTTCATGCCTCCGATTCAGATTCTGTCAGTTGATCGTGGTCAGGACTGTTTCAGATTATTCACGAATGACCGGATGCAGGACATCCGGTCATTGTTGTTTCTGTTTATGCACTGGCCACAGAGTCATTCGTTTTTCAGCAGTGCTTCTGCCACTTCGGTCATCTTTCGTTGCTCACGCATGGCCCGCTGCTGCAGATGGCGATGGGCTTCCGGCTCGCTGAGACCATCCCGCTTCATGAGCAGGCTTTTTGCCTGCTCAATGAGGGTGCGGCCGTTTTGGTCACGCCGGGGCAGCTGCATGGTATGCAGCTGTGTCAGCATTTCCACTGCGCCGATGACGGCGTTTCCCGAACAGGGATAGGCGAGACGGAAAACGGCCGGGGATTCGCAGGCGGCAAGGGCTTCCGGCCGGGCGATCAGGAGAAAGCGGAAGCGATCCTGAAAGTCCGCATGGAGCGCATCTGCCAGACTGCCCAGCATCCCGCCGCAGAGAATGACAATGCCGTCCTCGCATTCTGCAAGGGCCCGGCGGACGGCACTGCCGGACACGCAGGTGCGAAAAACCGGATACCCGGAGGAAACCAGCAGTCCGGAAAGCTGTGTCCGGCTGGCTTCTGTCGCACCGATAATAACAATCCTGGCCACGGGTTTGTTCCTTTCTTTTCAGCCTCTTCCGGTCATTGGGCGGGTCCTTCTATGAGAGGGGCCAATGACAGACGCCTTTTGCCGGGCACGGATCAGTACATGACCAGGTACCGTTCGATCTCCCAGCTGCTTACATGTGTCCGATAGGCATCCCATTCTTTCCGCTTGCCCTCAACATACTGACTGAGCACATGCTCACCCAGCGCCTCGCAGATGACCTTGTCGGCGGTGAGACATTCAATGGCCTCGTGGAGGGTGCCAGGGAGACTGTCAATGCCTTTGGCGGCACGGGTCTGTGCATCCATGGCAAAGATGTTCTCTGTAATCTCCGGCGGAGGGGTCATGCCCTTTTCAATGCCGTCAAGACCTGCCGCAAGGCATACGGTCATGTTCAGATAGGGGTTGCAGCTGGGATCCGGGCAGCGCAGCTCGACACGTGTGGCCTGGCCGCGGGCGGCAGGAATACGGATCAGGGCGCTGCGGTTGCTGGCACTCCAGGCCAGATAGCAGGGGGCCTCATAACCGGGCACCAGACGCTTATAGCTGTTGACCAGCGGATTGGTAATGGCCGCCATTCCCCGGACATGGGCAAGAATGCCGGCAATGAAGGAATAGGCTTCCCTGCTCAGGCCGCGGCCATCAGCGGGATCCGCAAAGACGTTTTTCCCTTCTTTAAACAGGGACATGTTGGTGTGCATGCCCGAGCCGTTGATTCCAAATACGGGCTTGGGCATAAAGGTGGCATGCAGACCGTTTTTCTGTGCCAGCGTCTTGACGGCCAGCTTGAAGGTCATGATGTTGTCGGCGGCGGTCAGGGCATCTGCGTACTTGAAATCGATCTCATGCTGTCCGGCGGCAACCTCATGATGGCTGGCCTCGATTTCGAAGCCCATCTGTTCCAGTGCCATGCAGATTTCGCGGCGGGTGCTTTCTCCGTGATCCAGGGGACCGAGATCGAAATAGCCTGCCTCATCGGCTGTTGTGGTGGTTGGCCGTCCGTGCTCATCCGTCTGGAACAGGAAGAATTCACATTCCGGTCCGACGTTAAAGCTGTATCCCATCCCGGCGGCTTTTTTCATCAGACGCTTCAGCGTTCCCCGGGGATCGCCGGCGAAGGGGGTGCCGTCCGGGTTGTACACGTCGCAGATCAGGCGGGCGACTTTCCCATGCTGCGGGCGCCAGGGCAGAATGGCGAACGTGTCCAGATCCGGCCGCAGATACTGATCGGATTCGTTGATGCGGACAAATCCCTCGATGGAACTTCCGTCAATCATGATCTCGTTGTTGACCGCTTTTTCTACCTGACTGGCGGTAATGGCCACGTTTTTCAGCTGGCCGAAAATGTCGGTGAACTGCATGCGGATGAATTCCACATCGTCCTCTTTCACCATTTTAATGATATCTTCTTTTGAGTACCTGCTCATAACAGCACCTCCAACGATTCATCTGTGAAAATAAAAAGGGACAGAGAGAGCCCAAACATGACCCCCTTGTCCTGCTGGGTGAAAGGATAGCATAACCGCGGACCGTCTGTCAACAGAATTTGAAAGAAAAATAATCAGAAAGTGCGAAAATCGAACTGTTGCGGCTGATATTAATGTAAAAATGCAGGAATGCAAAAATAAAATTGCAGAAATGAGTTGACAGTCTCCGGCTTCCGTGTTAGAATTCGGGCAAATTTCACAGGCAAAAGCGTTGCGGAAGCCGAGTAGTCCGGCGGGGCCCAGGCCCCAGGGCGGCATCACAGAGAACGGGCGATGGTGAAAATCCCGTATGAGCCACCGGATGAAGAACCCTTCCAAGTCCAAACTGAACGGCAATGCCCAGTAGGCGCGGCGTACGGACAGGACGTTATCCCTGTCAGGGCTTGACTGAGCCCGGAGAGAAGCAAATCAGGTGGTACCACGGAGAGGCGGCCTTCGTCCTGAAATCAAGCAATGTCGGCCGACCATGTTTGGAGGTGCCTTTCAATGTGTTCGATCTTTTTCGCTGAGGGAAAATCGCAGCCGGAGGAAAAACTGCGTGCCTGTTTTGAGCGGACGGTGACAAGAGGACCGGATAAAAGCACGCTGATGGAGATTCCCAGGGGCTGGCTGGGGTTCCACCGTCTGGCCATTATGGGACTGACGGATGAGGGAATGCAGCCTTTTGAAATGGATGGGAACTATGTGGTATGCAACGGTGAGCTTTACGGTTTCCGGCCGCTGCGTCAGCGGCTTATCGAGGAGGGATTTCCCATCCGGAGCGAATCGGACTGTGAGATTCTGCTTCCGTTATACAAGGAATACGGGGTGGAGATGTTCAAGACGCTGGATGCGGAATTTGCCCTGATCCTGTACGACGGTGCACAGGACCGGCTCATCGCGGCCCGTGATCCTATCGGGATTCGCCCACTGTACTACGGCGTTCAGGCAGATGGCGGCATGGCATTTGCCTCCGAGCCAAAAAACCTGCTGGGGCTCTGTGAGGAAATACGGCCGTTCCCGCCGGGATACTACTGGTTGAACGGGGAATTTGTTCAGTATGCGGATCCGGCCCACGTGGATCAGTTTACGATGCGGGAGGAGGAACACATCTGCCGGAAACTGCGCAGGCTGCTCATTGACGGCGTGGAAAAGCGGCTGGATGCAGATGCGCCCATCGGGTTTCTGCTCTCCGGCGGACTGGATTCCTCCCTGGTGTGTGCCATTGCGGCCAGGATTCTGGGGAAACCCATTCGGACTTTCGCCATCGGTATGGATGTGGATGCCATTGATCTGAAATACGCACGGATGGTGGCAGACTATATAGGCGCGGAACATACAGAGGTCATCATTTCAGAAAAGGATGTGCTTGCCGCACTGCCGGCAGTGGTTGAACTGCTGGGAACCTGGGATATTACGACGATCCGGGCCAGCATCGGGATGTATCTGGTATGCCGGTATATTCATGAACACACGGATATCCGGGTGCTTCTTACCGGTGAAATCAGTGATGAACTGTTCGGATACAAGTACACGGACTTTGCCCCGGGGGCGGCGGAGTTTCAGGAAGAGGCGGAAAAGCGGATCCGGGAGCTGCATGTGTATGATGTCCTGCGTGCGGACCGGTGCATTTCAGTAAACAGTCTGGAGGCCCGGGTTCCTTTCGGTGATCTCAAGTTTGTCCGATATGCCATGAGCATTGATCCGGAACTCAAGATGAACCGTCACAACATGGGCAAGTATCTGATCCGCAGGGCATTTGCTGATGACGGGATCCTGCCGGATGCCATTCTGTGGCGGCAGAAAGCGGCTTTTTCAGATGCGGTCGGTCATTCCATGGTGGCAGATCTCAAGGCACTGGCGGAGCGCACGTATGGGGATGAGTGGACGGAAAAGGCGTCCGGGTATGACTACTGTCCGCCCTTTACCAAGGAAAGCCTGCTTTACCGGGAACTGTTTGAGCAGTTCTATCCCGGTCAGGCGCGGATGATACCGGATTTCTGGATGCCAAACAAAAACTGGCCCGGCTGTGATGTGGATGATCCATCTGCGAGGGTGCTCAGCAACTATGGGGCTAGCGGGATATAACTGAATAAGGGATTTGTTCTGAGCAATCAGGTGAAACCAGCAAAGCGGCACAAGGGCGTGCATACCCTTGTGCCGCTTTGTATTTTATTGGAGAAAGGAATGGGATTTTTATGACGTTTTCTGCGGTAAACACGATCTGGGTTTTGTTGGGGGCAGCACTGGTCTTCTTTATGCAGGCCGGGTTTGCCATGTGCGAGGCGGGGTTTACCCGGGCAAAAAATACAGGCAACATTCTGATGAAAAACCTGATGGACTTCTGTATCGGAACGCCGCTTTACTGGCTTGTCGGTTTCGGCCTCATGTTTGGCGCCGGCTCGGCGGCACTGGGGTGGATTGATCCGTTTATCATGAGGGATTATACACACATTCTGCCGGCCGGTGTTCCGCTGTGGGCCTACGCCATTTTTCAGACGGTCTTCTGTGCGACCAGTGCCACCATCGTTTCCGGTGCCATGGCGGAGCGCACGAAATTTTCCGCGTACTGCGTCTATTCCGCGGCGATTTCGCTGTTTATCTATCCCATTTCCGGACACTGGATCTGGGGCGGCGGCTGGTTGGCGGAAATGGGTTTCCACGATTTTGCCGGTTCCACCTGCGTGCATATGGTGGGCGGTGTATGTGCTCTGGTCGGGGCGAAAATCCTGGGACCGCGTATTGGCAAGTACGGGAAGGATGGAAAGCCTCGGGCAATTCTGGGGCACAACCTTTCCATTGCAGCACTGGGTGTCTTCATTCTGTGGTTTTGCTGGTTCGGCTTCAATGGGGCAAGTACGGTTGGAATGGACAGCGATGCGCTGCTGGCCAGCGCCGGACTGGTCTTCTTCAACACCAATCTCGCGGCGGCTCTGGCAACCCTGGTAACCATGGTTTTCACCTGGATTCGCTATGGCAAGCCGGATGTTTCCATGACGTTTAACGCTTCTCTGGCCGGACTGGTGGGAATTACGGCCGGATGTGATGCGGTAAATCCTTTTGGTGCGGCGGTGATTGGCATCTGCTGCGGCTTTGCGGTGGTTCTGTCGGTGGAACTTTTTGACAAGGTGCTGAAGATCGATGATCCGGTGGGGGCGATCTCCGTACACGGCGTCTGCGGTGCACTGGGAACGATTCTGACTGGACTGTTTGCAACCGGTGTTTCGACCATGAAAGGGGTATTCTATGGCGGCGGCCTTACCTTCCTGGGGGTGCAACTTCTGGGTGTCGGTTCAGTCATTCTCTGGACAGGCGGGATTATCTCCATCGTATTCCTGATCATTCGGGCGACAATTGGTCTGCGTGCGGCTCCGGAAGATGAGATCATGGGTCTTGATCGTTCCGAACATGGCCTGCATGCGGCCTATGCCGGTTTCATGATCATGGCAGACAGCAGTCCGGAGATGCAGACCGTCCCGGCGCCGGCCACCGCTCCGACACCGGACGGGCCGCAGCAACGCGTGAAAAAAGAGAAGGCGATGGATGCGTCTGTCTATACCAATGTTCGTATCATCTGCCGTCCGGGAAGTCTGGAAAGCCTGAAGACAGCCATGAACCGGATCGGAATAACCGGCATGACGGTGACAAACGTGATGGGGTATGGTGCACAGAAAGGCAAACCGGAGTACTATCGCGGCACACCGGTTGAGGTGACGCTTCTGCCAAAGGTTCAGGTAGATATTGTTGTCAGCAAGGTGCCTGTACAGCAGGTGGTTGAAACGGCCAGGCAGGTTCTGTATACCGGACATATCGGAGACGGGAAAATCTTTGTTACGGATGTGGAAAACGTCGTGCGTGTCCGAACCGGTGAGGAAGGATATGACGCATTACAGTCTGAGGAGGCAGATGCCTGACAGACATAAAAGAGGCAGACAGGATTTTCTGTCTGCCTCTTTTATGCCATTTATCCGGAAATGGGTCATTGCGTTGCTTATTGATTTTTACTCTGGCAATGACAAGCTGAAATAAGGGTGAACATGATTAAGTGCACGCTGCTGCAAGCTCTCCGCTTTTAAACTTTGCAAGCAGTTCATCCATGTATTGTTGATTTAAAGAAGCTTTAAGCATATCATCTGTTTTACCATGATGGACCAGAAAACTTAAAAGATTAAAAACATCTTTTTGTCCTTCCTCACGTCCTTGCTCACGTCCTTTCTCGTCGCCTTGCTCAAAAATTACATCTGCTTTTGTTCGCAACATGACACGACTCATAAGTGCATCGACTTCCTTTGGTAATCTGAGAACCGATACTGGGAATTGAAGTGGAGAGAATGCTCAATGTCACGTTCGTCATTTGCCCGGAAACGGGTCATTGCGTTGCTTATTGATTTTCAATCTGGCAATGACAAGCTGAAATAAGGGCGAACATGATTAAGTGCACGCTGCTGCAAGCTCTCCGCTTTTAAACTTTGCAAGCAGTTCATCCATGTATTGTTGATTTAAAGAAGCTTTAAGCATATCATCTGTTTTACCATTATGGGCCAGAAAACTTAAAAGATTTAAAACTTCTTTTTTTCCTTTCTCTTCGCCTTGCTCAAAAATTACATCTGCTTTTGTTCGCAACATGACACGACTCATAATCGAATCGACCTCCTTTTTAATAGTCTGGAAACCAGCAAGCAGACGATCAGAAACACGCAACAGTAATTCCTGTATCAGCCTCATTTGGTATTCACCGATATCGCCCTGTTTTTTCGCAGCTTCCAGTCTCTTGTTGATATCAATCAATGTTTCGCTAAGTTCTTTTCTTCTGGTTTCATTAGTTTCTATTTCTTTAAGCTCGTTGGCGTATCTGAACAGATGAAACGGAAGGAGAATGTACAACTTTTTTCTGAAAATGTCGTCAGCTGAATAATCTTTTATCTGCAGAGTGGAAACATAATACGACATTTCCTCGCCGCAGGGTCCACGATGTGTGATCTTCATTTTTTGGGGGGATGTTTTTGTTCGGGTGAAGAAAAATGATTGCAGAGTGTGGATGTGTCAGAATAACTCCTTCGTCTGTCAACTGAGCATTTTCAATTGTCACGGATGTATCATACTCGTTGATACGCACAACGATTGTCTTATCATACCATGCTTCGCATTCGAAAAGATAAGACTTAGATATTTTCAGGATCGGATTTTCAAAAAGGTCAATAACAGAATCAGAATCCCTTCTTGCCAAAGTGCCGTCAGTACGATGGATGACATGCTTGTTGTTACGGAGGACAACTTCGGCCCGGTCTGTGTATTTTTCCCCAAATACTTCATTGATAAGAGGAATAATGTAGTTTTTCAGCTTGGAGAGCATTGAGGCAAGGGCGGCATCGTATGTTTGTTCGTTTGACAGCTTTTTATCTTCTTCATTAAGGCATTCCTGGTCTGTCTCAGCCATTGGAAAATCAACTTCTTTCCGTGCGGCAACCTGTTTTTTCGACATTGCCAATAATTTGCTGCTCGTGTCGGACAAAGCAATGCAGTATCAATCAAGCATGCTTCGTGAGCTGCGGTTAATATTACCGTCAGATATTGCCGATTTGTCTTTAACCCAATTTACAAATGAAAGAATCACGATATTGCGTCTGCTCAAAGTTTCAATCAAAACAGGGAAGAGGTTAGACCGCTTTACTATATTTTATGTATAATGCGGAAGGAAGTCAATTTGTGAATGTGATAACGTGAGGTTTACTTTCTGCCAGACAGAAGTGAGAGATAGACAGGATAAAAAGAGCGTTAATCAATCATTGAATGGGGCTGCCTATTTCCGGGATTTGGGGTTGATGGAGATGAACCGGCTGTGATATCATTCGGGGCAAGGCCTCAACCGCCGTTGTGCGTTTGTTGAGCAAAAATCATTCGGATGAAATGGGAGGAAAAATCATGAAGTTCATGCATTCAGAATGGCAGCACAGACTGAGGCACTGGATGGAGACACTCAGGCATGATCTCTATGTGCCGCTGGGCAAAATTGAAGTCGAATCCTTTCTGACAATGGATCACCTGACACCGCAGGAGGCGGAGCAGGGCAGATATACCCCCATGCCGCAGGGAACGAAATGGGGACATACATGGGAATACTGCTGGATGAGAAGCCGCATTGTGCTGCCGGATGAGGCGCAGGGATGCCGGATTGCCATGGATCTTCAGACGGGCGGCGAGTCCACGGTGTTTGTGGATGGAAAGTCTTTCGGAACCCGGCGGGCTGAGTGGGTTCAGGTGCCGCATCATTACATTGTAGACAATTTCCTCACGGACTGCGGCGAGGCAGGCCGTGCGTATGATCTCCTGATTGAGGCTTATGCGGGCCACTTCTATCCGGAGAGTCCGGTGGCGGCCTGTGCCACGGGTCCGGTATTGCCGGGAGCTTTTACGGATCCGAAGACGGAAGGTGAGCGTGCAGTACTGGGGAACATGACCTATGGCATCTGGAACGAGGAGGCCTACCAGCTGTACATGGACATGAATACCCTGTTGCTGCTGGGGGATCAGCTGGATCAGGAAAGCCTGCGTGCGGACCATGTGGCACAGGCGCTGGAACGGGCCTCCCTGGTGATTGATTTTGAGCAGCCGATGGAGGGACGTGTTGCCACATATCGTGCGGCACGGGATGTGCTGAAACCGGTGCTTGAGGCCGTTAATGGTTCGACGATGCCGGTGTTTTACGCCATCGGAAACGCACATCTGGATCTCGCCTGGCTGTGGCCCATGGCTGAGACGCATCGGAAAACCAGCCGCACCTTTGCGCAGCAGCTGCGCCTGCTGGAGGAATACCCGGAGTATAAGTACCTGCAGAGCCAGCCGGCAGCATATGAAATGTGCCGGGAACATTATCCTGAACTTTTTGAACGCATCCGGGCAGCGGCAAAGGAAGGACGCTGGATTCCTGAGGGCGCCATGTGGGTTGAGCCGGATACAAACATGACCAGCGGTGAATCTCTGGTTCGTCAGGTTCTCCATGGCAAGCGCTATTTCAGGGATGTATTTGGTGTGGATTCCGTGGTGCTGTGGCTGCCGGATACATTCGGCTATTCTGCGGCACTGCCCCAGATTCTGAACGGTACGGGGGTCAAATACCTGGTTACTCAGAAGATTTTCTGGTCATACAATGAGGGAGATCAGTTCCCGTACCACTATTTCACCTGGCAGGGTGCGGATGGATCCAAAATTGATTCGTTCCTGCCCACCAGCTATACCTATCGCACGGACCCTGAGGAAATCTGTGAGACGTGGAAAAAGCGCGTTGAAAAGAGGGGCCTTGAGGCGTTTTTGCTGCCCTTTGGCTATGGGGACGGCGGCGGCGGTCCGACCCGCGATCATATAGAATACCTCATGCGTGAGCATGACCTGGAGGGCATGCCCCGCGTCAAAATCGAGGGACCGGTTCAGTTCTTTGAGGATATGGAGGCACAGGGCGGCCCCAGGCATACCTATGTCGGGGAACTGTATTTCTCCGCGCACCGCGGCGTGTTCACCTCGCAGGCGGCCATCAAGAAGGGGAACCGCCGGGCGGAGCTGGCACTGCGTGAGGCCGAAATGTGGGGCAGCATGGCCATGCTCAAACAGGCGGAATATCCGCTGGCACGAATGGATGCGGCCTGGAAGAAACTGCTGCTGAATCAGTTCCATGATATTCTGCC
>DGWH01000055.1:0-44698 GCA_002395225.1 Christensenella sp. UBA4263 | reverse complement strand
TCATCCATCGCCAGGGTGTATGAGGATGCCCGCCGGGATCACCGCCAGATCATCTCTGAGGCAGAGGCGGTAAGGGATGAGGCTATACAGGTACTGGTGCAGGGGGATGGAGTGACGGTATTTAACTCGCTGTCATTCCCGCGTACAGGTCTGGTCCGGCTGCCCGCGGCATATGCCCAGGGAGCTCAGACAGAGGACGGCACGCAGTTCCCGGCACAGCCGGCGGAGGATGGAGCACTGGTTCTGGTGAGGGTCCCTGCCTGCGGTGCAGTCAGCCTGAAGCCCTGCCAGTGTACAGCGGCACAGGGCGCGCACGCTAGCCTGACAGAGGATGGCGCCGTGATTGAAAATGAGTTTGTCCGGGCTGCACTGAACAGCCGCGGCGAGGTGATTTCCTTTGTTGACCGGAAGACGGGCCGTGAATTTGCTGCCGGCGCCATGAACCGGCTACTCATGTATAAGGACGTTCCGCGGCTGTTTGATGCCTGGGACATCGATTCCAACTATATCCTGCAGCCGGTGGAGATTGAGGAGCCGGTGACGCTGACGGTCCGGCAGGAATCCGGTCTGCGCGCGGTGATTCATCTGGCACGCAAAGTCCTGAATTCGACCTTTGAACAGGATATCGTACTGGATGCCGGAAGCCGCCGGCTTGACTTTGTGACCGAGGTGGACTGGCATGAGCTGCATCGCCTGATGAAGGTGGAATTCCCGGTGGCGGTACAGGCCACGGAGGGCATCAATGAGATTCAGTTCGGCTATATGATGCGCCCGACACATCGTTCCCGCCTGTATGATTCGGACCGCTTTGAAGTGTGCAATCAGCGTTACAGTGCCCTGTGCGACCAGAGCCATGGCGCGGCCGTGCTGAATGACTGCAAGTACGGAATCAGCATGAACGGCAATGCGCTCCAGCTGACGCTTCTGCGTGCGGCGGCGTCGCCTGAGATGCGGGCAGATAATGGCCGGCATACCTTTACCTATGCCTTTACCGCCTGGGAAGGCAGCTTTATGGACAGCGATGTCGTGCGGGAGGCGTATGCACTGAATGTGCCCATGGTCACCTGCAGCGGTTCCTGCGAACCGTTCAGCGCATTTGACCTGGATGCGCCGAATGTATTCATCGATACCGTGAAGCCGGCAGAGGATGGCAGCGGTGATCTCATCCTGCGTCTGTATGAGGCCAAACGGGCGGCAACGGCCTGCCATCTGAACATTCACGTTCCGGCCAGAAAGGTCTGGGCCTGTGACATGCTGGAGAACAGACAGGTGGAACTGCCGGTTTCAGAGGGCAGTGTTCCGCTGGATTTCCACACCTTTGAGGTGAAGACGCTCAGACTGGAACGCTGAGCGCGGTCTGTTTCCACGGAGGCGATTTGCCGCCTGAGCCTGCAGGGACAGGAGCCGGGAGGTACAGAAAAGACCTGATAAAAAATGAACCAGGGACAGCCGTAAAGTGGCTGTCCCTGGTTTTCTGTTTCAGGGCTGAATCCGGGCGACACTTTCCCGCTCGACGAGCCTGACGCCCTGCAGAACGCGCTCGGGCGGCTGCTGACTGTCCTCAATGTGACGGATCAGCATATCGGTAACCGCTTCGGCTTTTGCCGGAATGTCCTGGCTGATGGTGGTGAGACAGGGCGTGCAGTAAGAGGCGAGGGGGAGATTGTCAAATCCCAGGATGGAAACATCCTGAGGAACGCGGAGGCCGAGCTGGCCGAAACGCTTGATCAGGATGGCGGCAGTGATGTCGGCACAGCAGAAAAATGCCGTGGGACGGGTGTCGGGATCGGCCATTAAATGTGCCAGACGGTCCATGTGATGATCCAGATTGCTGTCCGGGTAGATGAACGCATCCGGCATGCTCAGCCCGTGCCGGGCAAGGCTTTCCCGGAATCCGGAAAGGCGGTGCTGGTCGACTTCACTGTATTTGAGAGAAGAGGCGATAAAGGCGATGCGCCGGTGTCCCATGTCGGTGAGATAATCCCCGGCCAGGCGGCCGCCGGCCTCATCATCCAGTGCCACCACGTTGACATCCGGAAATTCGAGATAACAGTCGGCGAATACGACCGGCACGGTCTTCAGAAACTGAAGATGTTTCAGGTTGACGCCGAATGAACCGCTGAACAGACACCCGGCCACATTCCAGCCCCGGATATCCTGCTCGATGGAATTGTAATCATCCGTCACACGGATCATGGGGTAATAGCCTTTTTTGGAAAGACAGGAGGTGAGTGCACCGATGTAGACCGCGTTGTAGGGGTTGGTCAGAATGTTTTCATCCGGAGCCCCCTGCTGAATCAGTGCCACGAGACGGGTTTTCCGCTGCGCCAGTGACCGTGCCGCTTCATTGGGAATGTACCCCAGCTGCGAAATGATCTCCCGGATATGGCTGACCGTTTCCTCTGAAACATGGTTGTCCTTGCCGTTGATCACATTGGACACGGTGGCGGTGCTGACCCCGGCGGCCTTTGCAATCTCCTTCAGCGTGACCATATCATCACCTCCAAACGGGGGAAAATATATCACAGCTGTACAGCTTTTGCAATCATCTCCGCGTTGACGGGTGGGAAAGAGGAACCGGCCAGGCCGGGGAAACGGAATGATGCCGTGGAAAAGGGACAAATAATCCGAAAGAAAAATTCACAGGAAAAGAGAAAAGTTTCGAAACGGAATTGACAGAATAAACAAATAGTGATATAGTGTTTTCTACGTTAAGCGATTAACGTCTCTTTGAAACGATCGACAGGATCGGCCGGAACGGCATGATCAGACAAAAAAAGGGGTGCTTTGCTGTGCAGTGGCTGAAAGATGCAGTATTCTATGAGATTTACCCGCAGTCATTCTATGACACCAACGGAGACGGGATCGGCGATTTCAACGGCATCATTGAGAAGCTTGACTATATCAAATCACTGGGCTGCAATGCCCTGTGGATCAATCCCTGCTTTGATTCGCCGTTCAAGGATGCCGGTTACGATGTACGCGACTACAAGAAAGTCGCGCCCCGCTATGGAACCAACAATGATCTGTACCGCCTGTTCGGCGAGGCGCACAAACGGGGAATCCGTGTGCTGCTGGATCTGGTGCCCGGCCATACCAGCGAGGAACATGAATGGTTCCGGATGAGCCAGAAGGCAGAACCGAACGAGTATTCCAACCGTTACATCTGGACGGATTTCTGTTTCAAGCCGGCAAAGGGCATGGGCTTTATCGGCGGCGAGAGCGAGCGTGACGGAACCTATATTCTGAACTTCTTCAAATGTCAGCCGGCCCTCAACTACGGTTTCCTGAACGTGGAGGAATCGTGGCAGCTGCCGGTGGATCATCCGGATGCGATCGCCACCCGTGAGGCGATGAAAGATGTCATGCGGTTCTGGC
The DNA here is from genome assembly GCA_002395225.1 of Christensenella sp. UBA4263. GTDB lineage: Bacteria > Bacillota > Clostridia > Christensenellales > Aristaeellaceae > Ventricola. The sequence continues at coordinate 41,320 of DGWH01000055.1, read as the reverse complement.
TGGATCACGGCTGCGACGGATTCCGCGTGGATATGGCGGCCTCCCTGGTCAAGAACGATGACGAGAAAAAGAGCGGCACCAGTGCCATCTGGCGCAATATCCGCGAAATGCTGGATAAAGAATATCCGGATGCGGCCATGGTGTCCGAGTGGAGCAATCCGCCGCTGGCCCTTCGGGCAGGGTATCACATGGATTTCTATCTGAACCATCCGGGCGGTGGATATGCCACCCTGATGCGGGACTATCAGAAAGGATTCAGTGCCGCGGCCGGAGCCGAGGACAACAGCTATTTCAGGAAAGAGGCGAAAGACCGGGATATCAACCGGTTCCTCAGCGAATACCTGCCCTGGTATGAGGATACGAAAGAGATCGGCTATATTTCCATGCTGACCTGCAACCACGATACCGTGCGCCCCCGGTTCAACATGGACATGGATGAACTGAAACTGGCGTATGCGTTTGTCTTTACCATGCCCGGTGTTCCGTTCCTGTACTACGGGGATGAGATCGGTATGCGTTATCTGAAACTGCCCACCCATGAGGGCGGCTATTACCGGACCGGAGCCCGGACACCCATGCAGTGGGATGGAACGAAGAATCTGGGCTTCTCCACCGGCTGCGCGGATGCACTGTATCTGCCGGTCGATCCGGCCGAGGATGCGCCGACGGTTGCCGCGCAGGAAACGGATCCGGATTCACTGCTCAATACCGTTCGTGCACTGCTCCGGCTGCGCCACAGCGAAACGGACCTGCAGGCAGATGCGCCCTTTGAGGTGATCTGCGCGGAGAAAGGCAAGCCCTTTGTCTACCGCCGCGGGGCGCTGGTGCTGGCCGTGAATCCCTCGGGCGAAGCGCTGTGCGCCGAGGCCCCTGTATCCGGCAGACAGGTCCTGTATGCCATCGGGCAGGCGGAGATCGACGGGGATGCCGTGAAGGTCGGTCCCCAGAGCTTTGCGGTCATCCGTTAAAAGGCAGGCATTTTATTCGGAACTGACGGATCGAAATCCGTTAGAAATAAATAGGAGGTAACCCGCAATGAAAAAGAACTTTTCGATTGCACTGGCGATTGCGATGATCATGATGCTTCTCGTAAGCTGCACCGCGTTTGCCGAAATGACCGACGTTGGAACACCGCGTTCCGAAACGCTGATCATGGAAACACAGACCCCGACCGACGTCCCGGGACAGTTTAACCCCTATATGATGGGCACCCAGATGGGCTTTGGCATCCATCAGCTCATCACCGCGCACCTGTGGGAGATCGATACCGCGCTGGGCGAGCAGTTCGGCGAGGTAGCGGCTGCCATGCCTGAACCGAACGAGGACTTCACGGAGTTCACCGTAAAGATCCGTGAGGGCATGAAGTGGTCCGACGGCGAGGACATCAATGCGGATGACGTCGTGTTCACCATGAACATGATCAAGGAGAATCCGGGCATTGGCTGTTCCGCTTACACCAACAGCGTGCTCGAGTCCGTTGAGAAGGTAGACGATTATACGGTGAAGTTCCACATGGTGGACTCTTTCCCGCGTCTTGCCCTCAAGTTTGGCGTGACCATCTGGGGCTGCGACTACTACATCGTGCCTGAGCACATCTACAAGGATGTGGAAGATGTCACCCAGTTCAAGGATTCCACGCCTGTCACGGCCGGACCGTACACCGTGAAGGAATACGATCCCAACGGCCAGTGGATCCTGTATCAGCTGCGTGAAGACTGGCAGCAGTCCGCCATGGGCGTTGCCGGTGCGGATCACTACGGCATTACCGCTGAGCAGGCGCCTGCCAAGTATGTCTGGTGCCGTGTCCTTGGCGATGACACCACCCGTCAGATGGAAATGATCTCCAACAACGTTGACCTCCTGTGCGAAGTCACGCCTGAGATCCTTGATTACATGGTTTCCAAAAACAACAAGATCGCCTGCTGGTACAACGATTTCCCGTATGCGACCTCTGATGACCCCTGCTCCAAGGGCATCGGCTTCGGCATCGGCAACGGTGCTCCGTTTGACAACAAGTTCTTCCGCTGGGGCATCGCTCTTGCCATGAACTTTGATGACATCTCCCTGAGCATCTTTGACGGCGTTGGCCGTGCATCCGCTTTCCCGATCATCACCGCCACCTCCGCCGGCCAGGAACTGTACTACAAGCCGGTCGCTGAATGGCTCCAGAACGAGTTCAAGATGGAACTCTCCGATGGTACCGTGATCACCGGTGCTGACGTGTGGGATCCTGAGTATGCCACCCGTATGGCTGCCGAAACCGGCGTAACCGGCGACGAAGCCTATCTGCAGGATATGTTCGGCATTGGCTGCTGGAAGTACAATCCGGAACTGGCTGAGAAGCTGTTCATCGAAGCCGGCCTTGAGAAGAAGGACGACGGCTGGTACTTCGACGGCAAGCCCTTTGTCCTCCATCTGACCTATCTGGCCAACACCGAGGCTCAGGCAGGCCGCGGCGTCCAGGCTGCTTATGACCAGCTGACCAAGTTTGGCTTCAACTGCGAAATCAATTCCGAGTCCTCCGCGACCTGGGATACCATCAACTCCACCGGCGAATTCGAAATCCGCGGCATCTGGCCCACCGGCTTCATTACGAAGGATATCTACAGCCAGATCAATGGCTGGGATGCCGACCTGATCAAGCCCCTTGGCGAGCAGAGCTCCGGTCAGGGCACCCGCTGGAACAGCCCTGAGGCAACGAAGATCATCCACGACATGGCGAAGGTTTCCCCGGATTCCGAGGAGTCCTACAAGCTGGGCATCGAATTCCTGAAGGTCGCGGTTGCGGATATGCCGTTCATCGGCTTCCACTCCGGCGTCAAGTTCGTTCCGTCCAACAGCTCTGTCTGGGAGGGCTATCCCACGGCGACCAATCCTTACAATGGTCCGTGGTGGTGGTGGAGCTGCTTCAAGTACATCGCTCCGTATATCACCCCTGTGAAATAATCTCTCCTTTGCAACTGGAAGGCATAGCATGATCAGTGCACGCGCCGCCTGACGCGGCGCGTGCATTTCATTTGCCTGATATGCCCCTTTGACGGGGCAGCACTTATCCGAACCATGTCAAAAACGAAGGGGTGTAGCCAGTGAAATTTTGGAAATATCTGGGCCTGCGGCTCGTGACGTGGGCTTTGACGATCCTGATCGGCGTAACCTTCATCTTTTTTATTCCGCGCATGTTCCCGTCGGATCCCGTGGAGAGCATGATCGGTCAGATGCAGGCACGTTCGGGCCAGATGGACCCGGCGGCCAAGGAAGCGCTTCGAACCTCACTGCGGGTGCAGTTTGGCCTTGAGGGCTCGCTGTGGACGCAGTATACCTCATTCCTCTGGAAAGGACTGCTGCACTTTGACTTTGGTCCTTCCCTGATGAGCTATCCCACGCCCTGCAGTGAGATCATCGGCAGAAACCTGCCGTATACCATCGGCCTGTCGATGACCACCACCATTATTGCGTGGATCATCGGAAACCTGATCGGCCTTCTGGCCGGTTTCCGGAAGAACAAGACCTCCTCAAAGGTGCTTGAGGCCATTGCCATCTGTATTTACCCGATTCCCTACTTTATCCTCGCCCTGGTGCTGCAGATCGTATTCGGGTATGTCCTTGGCTGGTTCCCGCTGCAGGCGACGATTCAGTACAACAACGGACTCCTTCCGTTCCTGGGAACGCTGATTCGTTCCTCCATTCTGCCGGGCCTCTCAATCCTGCTCCTTGGCACCGGCTGGTGGATCATTTCCATGAAATCCCTGTCAAGTACAACGGCAGAGGAAGACTTTGTCCTGTATGCCCGGTACCGCGGTCTGAGCGAAAAGAAGATCGGAACCAATTATGTATTCCGCAATTCCATTCTGACGCAGATTACCGCTCTGGCCATGAGTCTTGGCGGCGTGTTCAACGGCTCCATCATGACGGAGATCATCTTCGGCTATCCGGGCGTCGGCACGCTGATTCAGGGCGCCATTATGCAGTCTGACTACAACATGATTCTGGGCTGCATCACGATCTCCATTGTTGCTATTGCGACGGCCACGCTGATTGCTGACCTGATTTATCCGTTCATCGATCCGCGTATTCGTTACAGCTGAGGAAGGAGGACGAATCCATGAAAAAATTCTGGAAAAATGCGAGCCTCCGCCTGAAAATCGGCATTTTTATCACCCTGTTTTTCCTGATTCTCGGTTTTGTGGTCTATTTCATTCCGCATGCGGATCCGTTCCCGAACAATATCCGCATGAAGAACAAACCGATGTCAGCCGAGCACTGGCTTGGCACCACCTCCCAGGGACAGGACATCTTCTGGCTTCTGATTGAGGCTATCCACAACTCATTGACCATCGGCTTTATCGTTGCCGCCATCGGCACGGTGGTCGGCGTGCTGGTGGGACTGATTTCCGGCTTTGTGGGCGGCACGGTGGACCGGATTCTGATGGTCATTACGGACACGTTTGTCGTCATTCCGTCCCTGCCGGTCCTGATCATGATGACCTCTCTGATGAAGGGCAGCGCCACGGTGTTCATGCTGGCCATTGTCCTGGCGGTATTCGCCTGGGCCTGGCCCAGCCGGCAGATCCGTTCCATGGCACTGACCATGAAAGAGCGTGACTTTATTCATACGGCCTGGTTCTCGGGCGAGGGGACGCTGCAGACCGTCGTCACCGAAATTTTGCCGTTCACCCTGACCTGGTCCCTGTCCAACTTCATGAATGCGACCCTGAGCGCCATTGCCTCCGAGTCCGGCCTGGCGGTTCTGGGCCTCTCGCCCGGAAACCTGATTTCCCTGGGAAATATGATTCAGTGGGCCAGAAACTACAACGCCATTATGATGGGACGCTGGAACTGGATTCTTCCGCCCATTATCGGCACCATCGTGCTGTTTATCGGCCTGTTCATGCTGATTACCGGCTATAATGACTACATGTCCATGAAACGAGGTAGATAAAATGCTGAAAATAGATCATTTGTCCGCCTCCTACAAGACGATTGACGGAAATGTCCATGTCGTCAAGGACTGCAATTTCGAGATCCATGACAATGAAATCTTCGGCATTGCGGGCGAATCCGGATGCGGGAAATCAACCCTGCTCAAAACACTTTACGATATCGTCGAATTCCCTCTGGAGATCGACAAAGGAAAAGTTATCCTCAGCGGAACCAAGAATGGAAAGGCGTTCAGCTTTGAGTCCGGCGAGATTCGCAAGAGCTGGTGGAATCAGATTTCCTATGTGCCTCAGGCGGCGCAGAGCGTGCTGAATCCCATTATGCGCCTGAAGGATCAGTTCCTTGACTCCATTCCCAAGGAAACAAAAGATGAGACGCCGGCACAGACGCTGGCCCGGGTGGCAGAGTACATGAAAGGCCTGGGGCTTTCCCCGGATGTCCTTGATGCGTTTCCGTTCCAGCTCTCCGGCGGCATGCGGCAAAGAGCCGTCATCGCTCTGGCCACCTTCATGTCCCCGAACGTGGTGCTGGCGGATGAACCGACGACCGCCCTTGACGTGGTGGTGCAGCGCGGCATCCTGATGATGCTGATGGATCTGCAGAAACAGTTCAAGAATACGCTGGTCATTGTCAGCCATGACATGGGCGTGCATTATCAGATCACGGACCGCATGGGCATCATGTACTCCGGATCGTTTGTCGAACTGGGACCGACGGAGGCAATTTTCGAGGATCCCATTCATCCCTATACCCAAATGCTGATTGGCGCCCTGCCCCGCGTGGGTGACAAGAGTCAGAAAGTCGGCATTCCGGGCCGTCCGCCGGCCCTCAAGAATCCGCCGCCTGGCTGCCGCTTTGCCGCCCGCTGTCCGAAGGCGACGGATAAGTGCCGTCAGGATCCGGCACCTGAGTTCAGGGAGATCCGGCCCGGCCGCTTCGCCGCCTGTCACTTGCTGGAATCGGAGGTGAACTGACATGGCACAAAAGCTGCTTGAAATCGACCATGTCAGCAAGGAGTTTCGTATCGGCGGCATGCTGAGCCGCAAGAAGATCCTCGCCACGGATGATGTGTCACTGTCCATTGATGCCGGGAAACCCGTGATTCTGTCCATCGTCGGTGAATCCGGCTGCGGAAAGTCCACCCTGTGCAAGATGGTTCTGCGGCTCTACACCCCGGATAAGGGCAGGATTACGCTTCTTGGGCATGACTACGCAGACCGGAAGGGGTATGATCCCAACCAGTTCAGACTGGATGTGCAGCCCATCTTCCAGAACCCCTTTGAGACCTTTTCCATGCGGAAAACGGTGGATTCCTACCTGTACAACACCGCACTGCGCCTGGGGATCTGCAAGACGAGAGCCGAGGCGGATAAACTGATTGATGAAACCCTTCATAACGTCGGCATGTCGCTGGCCGTGGTCAAGGGAAAGTACATGACGCAGTTTTCCGGCGGTGAGCTGCAGCGCATCTCCATTGCCCGGGCACTCATTACCCGCCCGAAGCTGATCATTGCGGATGAACCTGTGGCGGCCATCGATGCCTCGATGAAAATGAATATCGTCAACCTGTTCAAGGAGCTGAAAGAACAGTATCAGGTATCGTTTATCTACATCACTCACGACCTCTCCACCGCCTATTATGTTTCTGACTACATCGCCACCCTGTACCGCGGCGGCCTGATTGAATTTGGCCCGGCGAAAGAGCTGATGGACAATCCGGCGCATCCGTACACGGAGCTCCTGATGAACGCCGTGCCGCGCGTGGGCGACAAGTGGAAGGAAAACATGGTTATGCCGGATATGGAGGGGAAGGAATTTGCACTGACCTGCTGCAAGTTTGCCCCGCGCTGTCCCTATGCCACCGAACAGTGCCGGAAGACCCGGCCGAATGAAACGAGCTTCGGCGATGAACGCCGGGTCAGCTGCTTCCATCCGTTGGTGAAATAATCCCGGAATCCGGAGATTTCTGCCTGTCTAAAACTGAACACATGAACAGCAGTGCCCGAAAGGAACCACTGCGCAGAAGAGCCGGAAACCTGACGGTTTCCGGCTCTCGTCAAACAGGACATGCGGCGATAGTTTTTCAAAGCCGGTTTCCCGGCCAAAGACTGACTTTGAGGTCCGCAAACTGAGGAGGAGACTATGTCATTTACGGATAACTGGGACATCCGTCCGACACCGGCAGATGGTGCTGTGATACAAGGGGTGGGGTATCGGATCACGGTACTGACGGACCGGCTGCTCCGGCTTGAGTATGAACCGGGAAACCATTTCCGGGACGGGGCCACACAGACGGTGATTAACCGCGAATTTTCTTTGCCGGAATTCACCGTCCGTGACCTTAGCGGACGGCTGTGCATTGAAACGGCCGGCCTGCGTCTTGAATACGATAAAAAGCCCTTTTCCCCGGCGGGCCTCTCTGCCCGGCTGAAGGGACAGATGGGCAACCATGGCGCGGTCTGGCACTATGGGGAAAGCGTACGGAACCTGAAGGGGACAGCCCGGACCCTGGACCAGGCGGACGGCGGCGTTGTGCTGGCACTGGATGGCAGCGGAAATGACCGGCCGCTTGAGATGGGCGACGGCCTGATGTCGCTGGAGGGATTTGCGGTCCTTGATGACAGTCATTCCATGGGCATGGATAACAGCGGCCGGCTGCTTCCGGCCAACGGGCAGGGAATCGATCTGTATCTGTTTGCCTATGGCTGGAGTTTCAAGGAGGCCCTGCGTGATTTCTTTCACCTCTCCGGACAGACGCCGCCGCTGCCGCGCTATGCGCTGGGAAACTGGTGGAGCCGGTACTATTGTTATACGGATAAGACCTACAAGGAACTGATGGAGAACTTTGCCAGGCAGCGTGTGCCGCTGTCCGTTGCGGTCATTGATATGAACTGGCATGTGACGGATATCGATCCCAAATACGGATCGGGATGGACGGGCTATACCTGGAATCCGGAAATGTTCCCGGATCCGAAGGAAATGATGGACTGGCTCCATGCCCGGCATCTGAAAGTGACGCTGAATGATCATCCGGCGGACGGCATCCGTGCGTGCGAGGACCTCTATCCGGAGATGGCCCGTGCCATGGGGATCGATCCGGAAAGCGAATACCCGGTGGATTTTGATGCCTCCAGCGAACAGTTCCTGCAGGCCTTTGAGAAAGTCGTCCTGGACAGCTTTGAGCGCACCGGCGTTGATTTCTGGTGGGTGGACTGGCAGCAGCGCGGCGGCAGCTCTGTTCCCAGCGTGGACCCGCTGTTTGTGCTGAATCATACCCGCTGGCTGTACGCCAACCGGAAAGGGGAGGTTGGCCTGACCTTTTCCCGTTACGGCGGCCCCGGCAGTCACCGCTATCCCATCGGATTCTCAGGGGACAGCTGCATCACGTGGAACTCTCTGGCCTTCCAGCCCTATTTCACCGCTACCGCGGCCAATATCGGGTATGGATGGTGGAGTCACGATATCGGCGGACACATGCTGGGCATCCGGGACGAGGAACTTGCGGTGCGCTGGCTGCAGTTTGGGGTGTTCTCGCCCATTATGCGCCTGCATTCATCCATCAGCGAATTTCTGGGCAAGGAACCCTGGAATTATTCCATGGAAAACTGCGCAGTCATGGAATATTTCCTGCGGCTTCGCCACCAGCTGGTTCCGTGGCTGTATGGACAGATGCTCAAAGCTCATCAGGAGGGCAGCACGATTCTGTATCCGGCGTATTATGACTGGAACTTTGGCTGGGAACTCCTGCAGATGCAGAAGGATGAATATGTCTTCGGGTCAGAAATGCTGGTGGTGCCCATTGTCACGCCCATGGACAAAGAGACCCATCTGGGCTCGGCCATGGCGTGGCTGCCGGAGGGGGACTGGGTGGACTTCTTCAGCGGCCGCCGTTATGCCGGCGGACAGCGCATGAGAGTCTATCGTTCCATCCATCATATCCCGGTGTTTGTTCGTCCGGGGACCGTGATTCCGTTAGATGGAGCACAGACGCCTGAGAACGGCTGCCCGCTTCCGATGCAGTTATCTTTTCGGGTGTTTGCCGGCGCCAGCGGCGAGGGCGCGGCGATTGAGGACAATGGTGCCCGGCCTGGTTCAAAGGAGTACAGGCGCGTGGAGACCCGCTGCACCATCACCGAAGGAGAGGGACTCACGGTCAGTATTGCCCCCGCCTGCGGGGCCTGTGAGCTCATTTCGCAGGAACGCCGGCTGGCGATTGACATTGTCGGGATCGACAATGTGGCGCCGGATGAGGCCAGCTGTCCGTATGAAACCGATTACGATCCGGGAACCCGTACTCTGAAAATACGCTTTGATGTGGATGGCGTGGAGGGGGCAACGGTCTCGTGGCGGAAATACCCGGCCTGTCCGGAACTGAACATGGCGGACATGGTACATCGGCTGCTGCTGCCGGTCAGCATGAAAAATGCGGTGAAGGACCGGATGCTGACGATTGCGGGTGAGATTTCCGCCCCTGAGCGTCGTTTGGCTGCCTATATGACCCATGAACTGCCCGAGGGGCTGATGGGCGCCCTGATGGAACTGGAGTATGTCAGATAATAAGGATGCGCGGCATATGCGCAAAGGATGGTTGTAAATGAATACCCTGCGTCGGGCTACGCCCTATTACGCACTCATTCAGGGTCTTTACTGGGCCATATACTGCCTGATGGCCGGCTTTGCGTCGGTATTCCTGCTGGACCGCGGTTTCACCAACGGGCAGATCGGTCTCATTCTGGGACTGTCGTACCTGTTGTCCGCCTTCCTGCAGCCGGTCATCGGCTCGTTTTTCAGCCGCACGGGTGTGCGGCTGAATCTGGGCATTGCCTGGCTGTATGTCCCTGTGGCGCTTCTTTCCCTGTGCATCCTTCTGCCCGTGGGGAAAATCCTGCTGGCCGTGATGATTGTCATCATCTTCACTATTCAGTCCATGCTGCAGCCCTCCATTAATGCGCTGCACCAGAGCTTTGAGACCGATGGACAGCTGGTGAACTTTGGTCTGGCCAGAGGAATCGGCTCGGCGGCCTATGCGCTGTCGTCCTTCCTGATGGGCCGCCTCCTGATGCGCTTTTCTCCCTCCATCCTTCCGGCCTCCTATGGAATCTGCGTCATTGTGCTGATTGCGGTTCTCTTCCTGGCCAGAACCGGGGATGTGGCGGTTCGCCTGGGAAAAGCGGAGGGGTCCTCGTATACCGAGATCCTCCGCCGGCATCCCACCATGGGGCTGTTTCTGCTGGGCGTCCTGTGCATGTTCCTGACGTATTCCTTCATTGAGACATTTCTGGTACAGATCCTCATCAGCATTGGCGGAAACAGCGGGGATCTTGGAACGGCCATTACCCTGAGCGCCATGACGGAACTGCCGGCCATGATTCTCTTCTCCCGGTTCAGCCGGAAGGGAAGGGGCATACGGCTGTTCATGGTGTCCATCTGGTGCTGGCTTGCCAGGGATTTACTGACCCTGCTTGCGCCCAATCCGGCTGCGCTGTTTGCCGTTCAGCTGCTCAATTTTGTCAGTGTCGCGGTCTATGTGCCGGGCATGATGGACTATATGCGGCATGTGCTGCCGGAAACGCTGCTGCTGCGGGGCGTGACGATGGCCGGTACGGCCGCAACCCTGGGCTCCCTGCTGGCCACCAGCCTGGGCGGCATGTTGATCGATGCCATCGGGGTGCGTTCGGCCCTGGCGGCGGTGCAGCTGTTTCCGGCCTGTGGAACCGTGCTGCTGACCATTGCCCTTTTGCATGCCATCCGGCATCCGCACAGGCAGGAACGCTGACGCTGTTCCGAAGCGCAAAGCTGCGATTTACCGAAATGGCCCTGTCACTGAGTGACAGGGCCATTCATTTTTCACCGGTCAGCTGCCGGTATTCCCCGGGAGTCATGCCCTTGATTTCCCGGAACGCCCGGTTGAAATAGGCGGGATCCTGAAAGCCGCATTCGGCGGCGATTTCCGCAATTTTCCGGTCCGTGGAGCCGATGAGCTCACAGGCGCGCTGTATGCGGAAACGTTTGAGGTACTGGATGGGCGGAATCTGAATCGTGCTTTTGAAACAGCGAAGGCATTCGCTCAGGCTGATGGAGGCGCTGGCGGCAATTTCAGCGGCGGTGATGTTTTCGGTGTAATTCCGCTGGACATAGCGCAGCATCTGCCGGATGCGTTCGCTGTCACGCAGAGCCTTTTCCGAGGGCTCGATCTGGTTCCGGGGCAGATGCTCGGTAAGCAGGAAGACAATTTCAGAGAGGGCGGCGCGGACTTTGAACTCATAGCCCGGTGCCCTTTCGGTGCCAGCCTGCCAGGCACGGTCGATGTTTCGGATAACCTCCGGGTGCCAGCTGTCCGATCCGTCAAAGGCCATGCTTTTCATGCCGCTGCCCAGCAGCGGCCGCAGGTAAGACTGCCAGAACACGCTGTCAATGCCGCCGCCCACCAGTCGGGGATGAAACACCACCGAATGAAACCGGCAGTGCGTTCCCCGGGTGCCGTGGGCAGAGTGCAGCGTATTGGCGTTGATGAAAAATCCCTGTCCTTCCCTGAGAACCGCGCGCCTGCGGCCGGCATATACCGTGGTCTCACCGGAAAGGATCATGACCAGTTCCATTTCATCGTGCCAGTGCCAGGGAACATGGTCGTGTTCAAGGTCGTTCTGGTAGAAACCAACCGGGAACAGAGGCGTACCGTGACTGGATAATTCCTGACCCTCCGCGTTGGTGAACAGGGGCTCTGAGGGGGCAGAATAGGTCATGCGTTCCTCCTTTGCAGGCCTCACAGTTGTCGTTTGCCGGAGCAGCATTGTACGAGGCCTGGATTTGACTAAACTGTCGCTTTGCGACAGGGCCTCTCCAAAATGGCGTTTTTGTCCAATAAAAATGGCGATTAAAGACTAACTTTCCCGAAATGTCGGTGATATAATCGCACCCGATGTTGGGGCGGTCAATGCCGCCGGGGACATCATCACTGACATACTCAGAGAAAGGCAATTACATGATAAAGCGTTTATTCAAGAGTCATTTCTTTCTGGGTCGGATGGCCGACCGTACGGACGATGAATTCATCGGCAGCGTTAAAGAGACGGTAGAGGTGAGACCGGAAGGAATCCGCTGGTTTTGTGGAATGCACGACCTTGATTCAAGCATTACCTGCCGGATGCTGTAAGCGATCGGCAGACAACTGAACGGGAACGGGAAACCGCTCCCGTTTTTTATTGTGTCCGGAAATCAGGGAACCTCATTGCCGGCCCGTTTCTGGAGGGGATGGAAGAAGAGGAGGAGCGTAAGGAGCATCAGGCCGCCCCAAAGCCCATAGACAAAGGGAATGCCGGTCCGGTCTGCGATGAATCCGCCCAGCAGCGTTCCGACGATGCGGGCGGCACCGAAAGAAATCATCTGGTAAAGGCACTGGGCACTGGCCTGCAGTTCCCGGCGGCAGACTTTTCCCAGGTACATGAACGGAATGAATTCAAAGCAGGAGAGATGAAAGATGGAGAGCATCTGGGCCAGAACGATGGCACCGGGTGCCCGAAGGACGGAGAGAAGAAAGAAGCGGACCGCGCCGGTCAGAAGGCCCAGCTGCAGCCAGCGCCAGATGGAAAAGCGCCGCATCAGCCGGTCCGCAAACAGAAGAAACGGAATTTCAAGGATGACCGACAGGGTGTTAATGAACCCGGTAACGGTATTGCCGACGCCCAGATCGCCCAGGTGCTTGGAGAAAAAGGACAGATTGAACTGGTGGCCGATGCTGGCCAGGAAGACGATGAGGAACAGAAGGAGAACGTTTTTGTCCCGGGCAAATTCCGCGAAGGAAACCTTCCCGCCGCCGTGCTGGTGACCCCGAACATCCGGCAGGATAGCAGCGGCGGCTGCGGCCAGCAGCAGGACAGTGCCCATGGCGGGATACAGTCCACGAAGAGAACCGGAGAGGAGAAAGCCTGTGGCAAGGATGCCCACCTGATAGCCGATGGTCCCCATCATGCGGACAGGTCCGAAGCTGTGTCCGTGTTCCGCGGTATACTCGATGCAGATGGAATTTCCCACAGGGGAGACGGGAAGGTAAAAGGTGTTCTGCAGGAGCAGGACCAGAAGCAGCGGTACAAACTGCGCGGAGGCAGGCAGCACCAGGTAGCACATGACGCCGGCCAGAATCAGGGAGATTACGACGATGGAACGCTTGTAACGGGAACGGTCGGCCAGAATGCCCCAGAAAGGCTGCATGAACAGACCAACCAGCGCCGTAATGGAGGAAATGAGTCCGATCCTGCCATCTGTCAGTCCGATGTCCCCGTAGAATTTTGGGGCGAACGTAGTCATTCCCATGGAAATAAAATTGATCCCGTAGAACAGGTACAGGGTAAACAGCTTGTTTTCCTTCCTCATGATCATAACACCTCACGGATGGCCTCTGTCAGCGGTCCGTTCCTGCCTGACCAGGCGCCACTGCGCGGCAGAGCAAATATCAGGGATTTCTGCTTTTCAGCTGCTCGTATTACTCGGGCGGAAGGTTTCGCAGACAGGCTCATTATAGCGATCTTTCGGCGGATATACAAGGGTGCTGAACGTGCATGTGCGGGGAAGACCGGGAAGTTTCAAAAAGTCGTCATTAAAACATGCAGATGGTCCCGGCGGAATCCACTCTGCTCAGGCGGGACGAGGGTTCTCATTTTTCATTCCCGGAGTTCATCCTTTGTGGAGGGATGCGCGGGAATTTGGAAATATCACACAAAAGTATTGCATTATCTAAGCCAAAAATGTTAAAATATTAACTGATTTGCAAAACTGCATCCGTAAGGATGCATGAGGAGGAAAGGATTTTGAGTACATTTTTACAGGCATGTGTGAATGGACTCCTGATGGGAGGATTCTATTCACTCATGGGAATGGGACAGAATGTTATCTTCGGCGTCATGAAGATCGTTAACTTCTGTCATGGCGAAATGCTCATGGTTGGTATGTATCTGACATACTTTCTGTGTACGACCTTTGGACTGGATCCGTATCTCTGTGTTCCGCTCGTTGCCATCATTATGTTCTTCCTTGGTGCGGTAATTCAGCATACCCTGATCACGCCCTCGCTGGGGACAAAGAGCTTTACCAACCTCCTGTTCCTGACGGTCGGTCTGGGACTGCTGCTCTCAAATGGCGCACTGGTTCTGTTTGGCTCGGAATACCGGACCATTCCCACCAGCTACTCACAGGTGTACATCAATCTGGGACCGGTTACCCTGGCACTGCCCCGGCTGATCAGCTTCGGCGTGCTGATCGTCGTGTCCATTGCTCTTTTTGCTTTCCTCAAGTATTCCACCATCGGCAAGCAGATCCGCGCGGTATCGCAGAACCCGGTTGGCGCTGAGGTGGTCGGCATCAACACCAAGCGGATTTACATCCTGACCTACGGCCTGGGAACGGCGCTGGCCGGCATCGCGGGCGCGCTTTTGACCGGCTTTTATACCATCTTCCCGACGGCGGGCGCCAGCTTCGGCTTCCGTGCACTGATCGTCGTGGTCGTGGGCGGCCTGGGCTCCATTCCGGGCGCATTCTTCGCCGGCATTTTCCTCGGTCTTCTTGAAACCATGGTGGCACTGTTCATCAGTCCGTCCTACAGTGACCTGATCGTTTTCGTGACGTTCATTGTCATTCTGGTTGTACGTCAGTTGATTATTATCAGGAGGAAATAAGAATGAGCGAAAAGAGAAAAGCGGTTCGCACATATCACAGGAATCTGGCGATCGTGCTGGGGATTCTGCTCCTGATATTTGTCTGCATTCCGTTATTTGTCAAATCTCCGTATGTCCTGAACATCTTTGTGCTGGTATTCTACATGTCCACGCTGTCTATGGCCTGGAACCTGCTGGGCGGCATGACCGGACAGAACTCTCTGGGCCATGCGGCCTATATGGGCCTGGGTGCCTATGCCAGCTGCCTGCTGATTACAAAGGCGGGCATCAATCCCTGGTTCTCCGCCATCCTCGGCATGGTGATTGTCGGACTGGTGGCCGGCATTATCTTCTATCCCTGCTTTATTCTTAGGGGTCCATACTTCACCCTGGTGTCTATCGCCTTTGGTGAGGCGCTCCGGCAGTTTATCATCAACTCCGCCTTCTTCGGGCGTGCCAGCGGTGTCGGTCTGCCTTTCGGTCGGGATTCCTGGCTGAACTTCCGGTTCGGCAGCAAGATTCCCTACTATTACGTCGGTCTGGCCATGCTGCTGCTGGTGTACCTTCTGATGAAGAAGATTGAACGCTCCAAGATGGGCTATGCGCTGCGCACCATCCGTGAGGATGAGGATGCGGCGGCGGCCATCGGCATCAATCCCACGCGCTATAAGATCATGGCGGTGGTGGTTTCGGCTATGGTAGCGGCCCTGGTCGGCTTCTTCTATGCCAGTTATATCCGCTATATTGATCCCGAGCTGATGGTTCTGGCCAAGTCCACCGAGTCCGTGCTGCCGGCCGTTGTCGGCGGTGCAGCCTATGTGGAAGGACCGCTGGTTGGCGGACTGATCATGATTCCGCTTTCCGAGTTCCTGCGGGCCAAATACAGCTCCATCCTGCCCGGCATCAACATGCTCATGTACGCCGTGGTGCTGCTGATCGTCATTCGCTTCCGGCCCACGGGCATTCTCGGCTGGTACATGCACAGCAAGCTGAAGACCTTTGTGGACACGAAGATCCTCCGGAAACCGCCGATTGAGGTTCTTGAGGAAGTGGAACTGGCGAAAATGAGCGGGAAGGAGTGAGAGGGATGAGCGATTCAAAGATTATTGAGGTTCAGCACATTACCAAACGGTTCAAGGGTCTGACGGCCGTGAAAGATGTTTCCTTCTCGGTCCGTGAGGGTGGAATTACCGGAATGATCGGACCGAACGGTGCCGGGAAATCCACGACCTTCAATATGATCTGCGGCTATTATCCGCCGACAGAGGGAAAGATCTTCTACAAGGGTCAGGACATCACGGACAAAAAAGCCTACGAATATACGAACATGAAAATTGCCCGGACGTTCCAGATCATGAAGCCGCTGAAAAACCTCAGCGTGCTTGAAAATGTGGTGGCCTCCTCCTATTTCGGCCATGCGGCGGCGAAGAATGAACGGGAGGCCAAGGAACGGGCCATGGAGATTCTGCAGTTCACCGGCCTGTATGAAAAGCGCCATATTCTCTCAAAGGACATGGGAACACCGGACCAGAAGCGTCTTGAAATGGCCAGAGCCCTGGCCACGCGCCCGGAGATGCTGTTCCTTGATGAGAACATGGCCGGACTTAACCCGGCGGAAACGGAGGCAGCCATTCAGCTGATCCGGAAAATCAATGAATCCGGCGTGACCATTTTCCTCATTGAGCATATCATGCAGGCCGTGGTCAGCCTCTGCGAAGAGGTCATTGTGCTCCATCACGGGGAGAAGATTGCAGAGGGAACACCGGCTCAGGTCATGAATGACCCCTATGTCATGGAGGTTTACCTGGGAAAGAAGGAGGGCGCAAATGCTTAAGGTTGAAGGATTGCGCGCCGGTTACGGTGCTGTGAATATTCTCTGGGATGTGGCCTTCCATGTGGACGATGGCGAGATTGTGGCCATCCTCGGTTCCAACGGTGCGGGCAAGACCACCATGGTCCGGACCATTACCGGCATGATCCGTGCCTCGGCCGGATCGGTGAATTTCAACGGGGAGGAACTGGCCCGGCACAATTCCCGTTATATCCTGGATAAGGGCATCGTGCAGGTGCCGGAGGGGCGGCAGCTCTTTACCGAGATGACGGTCCTTGAAAACCTTGAAATGGGGGCTTTCAACAAGCAGCGGAAGGAGCATTTTGCTGAAAACCTCCGGATGGTGTATCAGTGGTTCCCGAAACTGGAGGAAAGAGCCAAACAGGCGGCGGGGACGCTGTCCGGCGGTGAACAGCAGATGGTTGCTGTGGCCCGGGCACTGATCGGCATGCCGAAACTGTTGATTCTGGATGAACCCTCGCTGGGTCTGGCACCCAATATCGTGGATGATATCCTGAACGTGGCCTCTACGCTGGTCAGGCAGAACGGCATCTCTGTTCTTCTGGTTGAGCAGGACATTACCAAGGCACTGGCTTGTGCCAACCGCGGCTATGTCATTGAAAACGGTCACATCGCACTGGATGGTACATCGGCAGAACTGGCTGCCAATGACCATGTCAAGAAAGCGTATCTTGGAATCTGAATCATCGTTGTTAGCACCGTGGCAGTTCGGTGTTTAACATAAAAAAAATTTAGGAGGACAAACATGAAGAAGCTCATTTCCATTCTGAGCATCATTGCAGTGCTCGCAACACTGGTTGTTGGTCTTGCCGTGGCTGATGAAGCTCCGATTAAGATCGGCACCATCTATGCCATGTCCGGCGGAAACGCCGCCATCGGCGAGAACATTCTGCGCGGTATTGACTTTGCTGTCGCTGAGATCAATGCCAAGGGCGGCGTCAATGGCCGTATGCTCGAGGTTGTTCGCGGCGATCATGCCGGCGATCCTGCCCAGGGCAAGTCTGAGGCTGAGCGCCTCATCACACAGGAGCATGTCGATGTCATGATGGGCTGCCATATGTCCACGGTCACCGAAGTTGTGGCTCAGGTGTGCACCCAGTATGGTGTTCCGATGATCACCGCTATCTCCACCCTGGACCGTCTGAGCGATCCGGATCACGAGGCGATGGATTATTTCTTCCGTCTCTGCCCGCTCAACTCCGTCTATGTTGAGGATATGCTCAAGTATCTGAAGGACACGGCTACCCAGACCGGCGAGGAAGTAAAGACCATCGCGATCTTTACGGACCGCGCGGCTATCGGCCAGGAGCTGATCCGCTGCGTCGACCTGTTCAAGGACAAGTATGGCTTTGAACTCGTTGCGACCGTTGACTACAGCAGCAATGCCACCGACCTGAGCGCTCAGGTACTGGCTCTCAAGAAGGCCAATCCCGATGCAGTCCTCTGCGACTCCTATATCGGCGATGCCACCCTCTTTGTGCAGACCCTGAAAGCCCAGAACTACACCCCGAAGCTCATCGTGGCCAAGGCCAACGGCTTCACCGATCCTGCTTTCATCAGCAACCTCGGTAATCTTGCCAACGGCGTGGCCTCTGTTGTTGAGTTTAACCCTGACCTGATCAACGGCAAGGAGATCAACGAAGAGTTCAAGGCACAGTATGGTGTCAACATGAACGGCCACTCTGCCGAGTCCTACACCGTCGTGTGGATCTTCAAGACGGCCATTGAGGCTGCCGGTTCTACCGATGGCGCTGCTGTCCGTGACGCGATCGCCAAACTGGATATCCAGGGCGAGTTCCCGGGCGGACGCAAGATCATCCTGCCGTATGACCGCATTCACTTTGAGAACTATGATCTGGCCGGCGTCCAGCACTACAGAGACAATACCTCTGCATCTGTTGCTATCGCACAGGTTCAGGATGGCGAGTGGAAGACCGTATGGCCGTTCGACTTCACCGACACCAAGGTTCTCTATCCGGCTCCGCTGCAGTAACAGCGTATCGTATCCCTAACTGCTAAAATCATGCCGCCCATTGGGCGGCATATTTTGCGTGTTTTGGAAAGCTAATGGGCGATTTCGTTCGTATAAATAACTGAGACGATTTTTTCGGGACAAAATCAGACGAATGTTTCGTCTTATAGATGTGACAAACACAAAATGAGGAGGATCACATGAACAGAAAATATACAGCCCTGCTGGCAGCGCTTTTGCTGGCTGTCATGATCGTTGTTTCGGGAATCGCGGAGGAGGATCTCTTTTCCAAAATTCAGGGAAAATGGTTTGAGTTTTCCAGCGGCGCGGGTGCATGGAGCACCGAACTGATTATGGATGCGAATGGCGCATTTGCCGGAAATTTCCATGACAGTGAGATGGGGGAAACCGGTGAGGGATATCCGAACGGCACCGTATATGGATGCACCTTCCACGGACAGTTTTCCGATCCCGAAAAAGTGGATGAAACCACATGGAAGGTAAAGATCAAAGTTGAGATGGACGAGGGTCAGGTGCCTGAGGCCATTGAGGATCAGATCCGTTATGTGACCGCCCCGCCTTACGGTCTGGGGAAGGCGGAGACGGTGATGATCTATGAAACCGGTACGCCGATTGAGAAGCTGCCCGAGGGCTTTATGTCCTGGTCGCATATGCAGGAAGTGGATCCGGATGCAAAGACGCTTCCTTACTATGGAATCTGGAATGAAACGGATGATGCCGGCTTTGTCTCCATTGATGAAGCGGAGAATATGATGCTTACCATTGCCGGCGGATGGACTCCGGCCGCGGATCCGACCATCACGGATGAGGTGAAGGCATTACTGGACAAGGGAATGGAAGGACTGGTGGGAGTGAATTACACCCCTGTGGCCTATCTCGGTTCACAGGTTGTCTCCGGCACCAATCATGCCATTCTCTGCCAGGCGACGGGGGTTTATCCCGATGCCGTACCGTACTTTGTCATTGTCTATCTGTACGAGGATCTCCAGGGAAATGTCTCACTGATGAATATTGCCAATTTTGATGTCGGGATGTTCTGCACCTACGGCGTGGACTAAACGGCCCTTGCACGCGCTTTTCTGAAAGGCGCAGAGCAGGAAACCGGCAGAACCCTGCACGTCCTGCAGAATGGAGAAAAGCCAGCCCGTGAGGGCTGGCTTTTTCTGCTGTTTGATGCTCTGTCATTAAAGCATTTTGATCTCCCAGGTACCGTCCTCCAGCTGCCGGAAGGCAACGCGGGCAATCTGATTTCCCGGGAAGACCATTTCAATGGTGTACCATTTTACCTTGACGCCGTTTTCGTACTTTTCAAGGACTTTTACTGCGCCGCGAAGATCAACGTTCAGGGAGTCGATGAATTTCTGTGCCTCCTCGGTCATCGTGAAGCCGGAGGCAGCGGCCGCTTCGCCAAAGCCTGCTTTCGTCATGACGACCAGGAGCTGCTGCATCGGCGGAAGTGATGCCATTGTCTGGCGCTCCTCTGCTTTCAGATACTTATTGGCATCAGAAATGGCGTTGCGGCTGCCGGACTCCATGGTAGTAATCGCCGTCAGTCCATCGCCTTTTGATTCAACACGGACAGCAGGCGCTGAACTTTCTTCCGGTGCGGCTTCCTGATGCTTGCCGACTCTTGCCGACAGATAGATGCCGCCGCCCATGGGGACATCAATATAATAGACGCCGTCCGCATACTGCAGCGGGATCCGCTCGCCCAGTCCGTTGTAGGCCCCTTCGATATAGTAACCATCCGCTGCGTTTACTTTCAGGGTAATTCGGTCGCCCTGATGAGCGACGTTATATCCCTCGTATTCGGTCGTTCCGCCGGTGGTCAGGGTCGCATTGGCATTGGGTTCAACCTTGATGATGTACTGGATATTCTGCTCAATCTTCTGTGTCTGTTCCGTTGAAACAGGAACCTGATAACCTTCGTCCGTTACCTCTTTTGTGACAACGACATGTTCCTCCTGATCAATTGTTTCGGTCGGAACGATTTGCCATACCGTCAGGGAAAGATTGTCTTCCGTGACATTCTTATTGACCAGGACGGCCGCATTTCCGCCCGTGATTGAACCGGATGCAACAACGTTAACCGACGTTTTGCTGTTTTCGTTCAGGACAACCTGAAGCCCGGCGTCCCCGCCGACGATATTTCCGTTGTCGAATAAGTCATCGGTATAGGTATCGTTTCCGTCGGTATCTTCAACACGGATCGTTACCGTATTGGCAGCAGGTTCCTGGTTTTTTCGATCGCTGACGGAAACGCCTGTTCCGGAAGGATCGGAGTAGGCGTCAATTGTTTCGCCGCCCTCTGTTATGGTAACATCATTGTTAATGAGGCTGACGCTGTTTCCTTCCTCGATGCTGACGCTGATGATGCTGCCTTTGGAAACCTGTGCTGCAACGCCAGCATCATAGGTTGAATAATAGGGCTCTGTGGGAGGAGTTTCACTCTCAGAGGATTCTGTCAGTTCATGGGTATTTTCAACAGTTCCGTTCAGTGTTACATCGCCGGTAACCGTGATATTAACCTGGCTGTCTTTATCATTTGTAACAGCCTCGACGGCACGATGAGTGCCAGAGCCTTCTGTGGTGACGGATACTCCATTGCCGATTGAAACATCTATGAGGCTGCCAGAGTATGAAACTGCACTGATGCCGGTAGCGCCGTTCTTGGACTGAACATCGATACCGCCTTTGACATCAACAGTGGTTTTGGTTGTTTTCGTATAACTTTCAACCTGGACGCCGGCCCCGTAAGAAGAAAGATCGGATTCAGCTGAGGCAGAAACATTAATGTTGCCGCCGACAGATACATTTGTTGTACCGCCATTGCCGTCCAGTATAGACATGCCGGTTGCACGCGCACCGGCATTTTTACCGGGTCCGCCTGAGGCAGTGACATTTATATTGCCGTCAACAGATATATCCGTTGCGCCAAGGGTGACGCTCGTTACGTTCATGCCGGTTGCTTGTGCATCTCCGCCGGCTGACTCGCTGGAAGCAGTCAGGTCTCCGCCGATATGCATCTTTACTGTATCATTTTTGTTGTATGTACTTGTTTCTGCGCCATAAGCATATACCCGGCTTTCATCGGTGGATTTAGCAGTGGCATCAACATTTCCTTCAATGGAGATGGTTGTTGAGGAGTTTTCGCCGTGATTAGATATGTCTATCGCTTTTGCTTGTGAGTAATTGCCGTTTTCAAGCTCAGTCGAGGCAGTGAGGTTTCCGCCTACGGTAATTTCTGCCGTTTGATTATTGATGTCAATGGAAACATCAATACCAGTTGCATTGCCGGAAGAATTGGTGCTGTTTGTAGTGGTTACATCACCTGAAATGGTTACTTTTGTGGAACCGCCTTCGCCGTAACGGGGAGGAGAAACAGAGATGCCGGTTGCATCAATTTGCCCTTCACCTGTCGAGCTGGCATCCGAGGTGACGCTTCCGCCAACAGATACTTCCGTTGAGGAACCTGTGCCATGGCTTTGTGCTGAAACAGCGGTTGAATGGGTTGGATTGCTGCTGCTGGATTCTCTTGAAGCGTTTATATCTCCTCCGACATTTACTAACGTAGTACCGCCGGAATTACTGCTGGCAACTATCCCTGCAGTAGAACCGATATCAGTTTCGGTTTTCCCGGAGGCGATGACATTTCCGTCGACTGTCACATCTGTGGTGCCGTTGTCGCTGTAGGCATCAATAGCAGTACTATTGCCTGCTTCGCTGGAATCTGTCACATCGCCTCCGACTTTTACATCTGTATCGCCGCTGCTATAGCTGGAGGCATCAATCGCAGTGCTGGCATCTGATTTACTGGAGGCGAGGACATCTCCGCCGACACCGACAGATGCTGAACCGCTGCTGAAGGCATTTGCCACGATACTCTGCGAAAGCCCATCTTCCGTAACCGTATCGCTCACGTTCTCGGTGATTTTAAGATTAGCGGAAACGTTGTCCCCTTTAGCTGAAACCTGTACAGCCGGCGTGTCATCCGTGACGGCAATGCTGTTATATTCCGCAGTCTTTTGCGGATCATCTACAGTGGCATCGACAATCACAGGCTCAGTTACATCGACAGGCTCACTGGCTGCCGGCTGAGTTTCATCGGAAGACTCGCCGTTTGCCGCCGGAGTTTCACCAGAGGATTCGTTGCTTGCAGCCGGGGCTTCAGCAGTGCCTTCAGCCATTGCACCTGATGGGATGATCAGGCTGAAGAGCATGATTATGACAAGCAGCAGACTGCTGTATTTTCTGATGTTCATGTTTTCCTCCTCAAAACAAAGTGTAGAATACTTCTATAATTATAACAGGTTTTATCCAACACTGGTTATAAAAAATAGACAAATTTCCTTTGGACACAGTAAAAATGTGTATAGGATGATTCCATTCAATTTCCATGCCTGCTGCAATCCAAATACACATAAAAAGCGGCTTTCTCTCAGGGAGCATTCCTGTCGCAGTGCGACACAGGGTCAAATCGGGTTACAGTCAGGCTGTGACGTCGAAAGACAGAATGGAAGCTTCGAAAGAGAGAAAACCGTTTTTCATACGTTTATTGATCCCTGTTGCCTGGACGGCAGTCATGCTGCAGGCCGTGGCCGGAATTTGCCCGGCATTGAGGTCGAGCAGATGCCTGGAACAGGGGAAAGTGCATTAAAGTCCAAGATCCTGCCAGGCATTCTGCAGGGATTCAATGATGTTGAGGTGCTGCGGGCACTGGGCCTCGCAGGCACCGCAGCCGATACAGCGGTCGGCGCCTGCGTTCGCAGAGAGAATCTCTTTAAGGTTGCCGTCTTCTTTTGGATCGGTATTGTACAGGGATGTCTTGTTCCATACGGCGAAGGTGCCGGGAATGTTGACGCCGTTGGGACAGGGCATGCAGTAGCGGCAGTCAGTGCAGCCGATTTTGGTGCGGCTCAGATAGGCGGCGCGGACATCGTCCATGAGTTTCAGTTCCTCGGCGGACATGATGCCCGGCTCTACGGTATCAAAGATGCGCAGGTTTTCATCCACCTGTTCCATTTCGTTGCAGCCGGAGAGGACAACGGCTACCTCGGGATGATTGCACAGCCAGCGGAAGGCCCATTCTACAGGGGAACGTTTGACCGGGAACTGATCGTACAGCGCCTGGACGTTGTCCGGAGCCTTGGCAAGGCGTCCGCCAAGGAGACCTTCCATGATGACTACCGGAATGCCAAGCTTCCCGGCGAGTTCAAGGCCTTTGGTTCCGGCCTGGTTGTTGATGTCCATGAAATTGTATTGAATCTGGACCATGTCCCAGTCGTTATCATTTATGATCTTCTCGAAGGCAGGATAATCATCGTGGAAGGAGAAGCACTTGTAGCGGATCTTGCCTTTCTGTTTCAGTTCCTCAAAGAATTCCGGTGCGCCAATGGCCTTAAAGCGCTCCCAGCGTTCGGCATTGACGGCGTGCATCAGGTAAAAGTCAATATGGTCGGTCTGCAGTTTCCGCAGTTCTTCTTCGAAAAGAGCTTCCATTTCAGCCCGGTTATGGACATGATCAATGGGCATTTTGGTGGCGATCATGACCTTGTCGCGGTAACCGTCGCGAAGGGCTTTTCCAAGGACGGTTTCAGATGTTCTGTTCAGGTAGACGTAAGCGGTATCGATGTAGGTGACGCCGCCGTCAATGGCATGACGGATGAGGGAGATGGCTTTCTGCTCATCAATGGTGCTGTCGCCGGATGCCGGACCATTGAAACGCATGCAGCCAAGGCCGAACGCGGAGCCGGTGATTCCAAGCTTGCCAAAGGAACGGTATTTCATGCGGGACCTCCTGTCAAAAGGGATAATTTACCACTGGGGATGAATCAGGTCACGGAGACAGCGGTTGTAAATATCGGTAACCGCGTTCATCTGGGTATCGGTCAGGGGAGGAAGCTCGGTGGCACGGACATTTTCAAGAACCTGCGTGGCTTTGCTGGCACCCGGAATGACGACGCTGACCTCAGGATGCATGAGGATCCAGCGAATGGCGATGGGGGCCAGATCGGCGGTGCCGAACACCTTCTTCAGTTCATCCGCGGCCTCAATGCCCAGTTCATAGGGGACACCGGAGAAGGTCTCACCCTTGTCAAAGGAAGCACCATCCCGGTTGAAAGTCCGGTGATCCTTGGGACCGAAGGAGGTATCCCTGGTATAGCGCCCGGTCAGGATGCCGCTGGCCAGCGGAACGCGGGCAATGATGGCCACGTTCTTTTTGGCGGCCATGGGGAAAAGGGTATCCAGGGGCTTGAGACGGAACATGTTGAAAATGACCTCCATGGCGGAGATGTCATAATCCATGGCGGCCAGGCCTTCCTCGACCTTCTCAATGCTGACGCCGTATCCGGCAATTTTGCCTGCCGCTTTCTGCCGCTCAAGTTCGGCAAAGATGTCATCCCTGCGGAAGACGGGGGTGGGCGGGCAGTGCAGGAGGATCATGTCAAGCTTTTCGAGTTTCATCCGGCTGAGACTTCCGTCAATAAATCCGGCTATGGCCTCGGGCGTGTACATTTCGGCCGTATGAGGATTGAGACGGCGGCCGCATTTGGTGGTGATGTAAAAATGATCCGGGCGGGCAGAGACGTATTCGCCGATGGTTTCCTCGCTTTTTCCGCCATTGTAAACGTCGGCGGTATCGATAAACGTGATGCCGGCAGAATCGGCTGCCTCAAGAATCCGCATGGCTTCCTCGTGGTTGAACGGGTCGCCCCAGCGGGTGCCCAATTGCCAGGTGCCAAGGCCGATTTCACTGACTGCACGGCCGCTTTTTCCAAAAATACGTGTTTTCATAGTGACATCCTCTAAGCACCGAAATCGGATGTTTCGGCATTGTAATGACTTGTCAAACCGACGCGCCTGCGCCGGTGGAACGACGTTACTTGTGGGTTTTAACGATTTGCACGCCTGTGGGCTTGCGCCGGGACAGGACAGACCATTCAGGTGTGCCAGGGCATCCGCTCCGAGGAAACTGCTGTAAAGGGATTGTCCTGTGCCTGACGGCTGAGCAGGGTAAAATAGGCATCCTCCAGGGCTTCCTCAAGGGGATAGGGACTGGGTCCGCCGGCCAGGTAGTCCTTCATGTCAAAAAGGATGGAAGCGATGGCAAACTCATCCTGGATCGTGTCCGGGGCAAGTTCGGCGGTAAAGGTGCGCCGCCTGTCGCGAAGCGCCTGGGTGTCCAGACAGCGGTAGCGTTCGGGGAGAATAGGGGCAAGGGAGAGACGTTTCGGTTCATTCTGCTCATCCAGATACAGAATCTGACAATCGCTCCATTCGCCCCGGGGGCCGCGGACACAAAGATGGCGGGAGCGGATGTAGGAACGGTACTGAACCGGGCAGAAATCGTAAATGGCCTGCTTGCCGGACCTGAAGGCAATATGAACGGTGCTGCGCATGCCGGTATTGGTCCGGCCGTCCCAGAAAGCGCTGTTTCTTGAATCGGTGTCGACATAATCCGATGAAAAGCATGTTCCGTGCAGCACGAACGGTTCTGACTTCCCGCCAAGCAGTGCCCGACGGATAAGGCTCATGGCATGGTAGTCATGCAGCAGGGAGATGTACATGGAGGTGGGAGCGCCGATGAGGCCCTGCCGGATGATGTCCAGTCCGGCGGCGAGAAGAGGCTGCCGGTGATACTGCTCACAGCAGACAATCCGGTCCCCCTGCAGGTGACGGTTCCACAGCCGGATCAGTTCCTCAGGGGTGTCCCCGACCGGTGTTTCCGCGACAACGGGAATCCCCCGGTCAAGCCATTCCTCCGTCACCTTTGCGATATTGGCCCGGTCGACGGCAACGACGGCAAAGTCCGGCCGGAACGGAATGTCATCCGCATGCCGGAACGCTTCAAGCCCGGTCTGCGCATGCATGAGGCTGGCTTTTTCCTGTGAGCGGCACAGGTAGACGGCACGAAAATGGTCCGGATACGTCCGGGCGACTCTGGCATAATACTGGGAACGGTAACCGGATCCGACAATGACAAAGGACAGCAATGGACATCCCTCCTCCTCAATGTTGGTCACTCACCGGAGCAGCATTGCATGAGTCCTGGATTTGACTTAACTGTCGCTGCGCGACAGTGCCGCTCCTCTTTTGCGGTGACAGGCCAACTTTTTCCGGGTTGACGCTGCTTCGATTGTATATGAGTTTTTCTTGATTTTCCGCTGAAATTGAACTATAATTTGGACGAAATACGGAATTTTCAACAGTAAAGGAGGGGGAAAATGCAGCCGGAGAAATATTTGGATGAACGCGGAACGGAATGCGTTCATGCCAATACTGTGCTCCGTCCACAAAGTTTTTCAATGTCCGGCAATCACTGCCACAGCTGCTATGAACTGTATTTTGTGGAAAGCGGGGAATGTTGTTTCCTGATTGAGGATAAAATTCATGATCTTCATGCGGGCGACTTTATCCTTGTCCCGCCGATGGTGCTGCACTATACACGGTATCCCTCCTCCTCCTGCCGGCGCACGGTCATCTTTTTCCGTCTTGAGGATGTGGACAGTGATGTGCAGAAACATATGCCGGATCCGGAACACTTTTTTACGGAGCCCCAGATTTTTCAGGTGCCGGCTGCTTACCGGGAACAGATTTCCGGGTGCCTCAGGCACATGATCTCAGAGGAGAAAATCAATGATACCCGTTCTGAACTGCTGAGAAAATTCTATCTGCAGGGCCTTCTGCTGCTTTGCAGCCGCGTCTGTCTGTTCCTGCAGGGCCTGCCGGATCAGATCCATACGACGGATCAGCAGATTCTCGAGGCGGCCCGGTATATCAGCGGTCACTATATGGACATGATCACCACGCAGGATGTGGCGCAGGCAGTCGGATTCAGCCCGAACTATCTGAGCCGGAAATTCCGGCAGCTGACGGGCATCGGACTGCATGAATACCTGGTTTTTATCCGGCTGCATCACGCGGCACAGGAACTGCTTTCGACCACGGATTCCATTACCACCATCGCCATTCGCTGCGGTTTTTCAGACAGCAACTATTTCAAGGATTCGTTTAAGAAAAAGTATGGCGTTACCCCGAGAAATTATCGGAAAATGAGCTGATTCCGGGTGAGCCGGGGCGGCTTTGCCGCAAAGCGACAGACTGGACCATCAGGATCTCAGGAAAAACCAACGCTGAGTCCCGGGAGGACACGGATATGCATTTTACCAAAATGGAAGGGCTTGGAAACGATTATATCTATGTCAGTCTTTTCACGGAAAAAGTGGAAAAGCCGGAGGAACTGGCCGTACGCATCTCGGACCGGCACTTTGGTGTGGGCAGTGATGGGCTGGTGCTGATTGCCCCCAGCGAATCGGCGGATGTACGGATGATCATGTACAATGCCGACGGGTCAAGAGGGAAAATGTGCGGAAATGCGGCCCGGTGCGTCGGCCGATACGTCTATGAGCGCGGACTGGTGCGAAAGGAAGAGCTCCGGCTTGAGACGGACTCGGGCATCAAGTCCATTCATCTTGATGTGCGGGATGGCCGGGTACGGGGGGCAACGGTGAACATGGGGGTGCCGGTATTTGAGCGGCAGCAGATTCCCTGTACCCTGAGAGATGCCGGGAAAAGCGTTCCGGTCCTTCTGGATGACCGTGAATTCTTCGTGACGCCGGTGAGCATGGGAAATCCGCATGCCGTGGTTTTTCTCGACGAGTCACTGGATACGTTTGACCTTGCGCATTACGGCCCGCTGCTGGAACGGCATCCGGCCTTTCCTGAGAAGACCAATGCGGAGTTTGTCAACGTGATTGATCCGGGCCATATCCGGATGCGCGTCTGGGAGCGGGGAAGCGGGATTACCATGGCCTGCGGAACAGGCGCCTGTGCCTGCGCGGCAGCCGGCACGGCCAATGGACTGACCGGAACGGAGGTCCGCGTGTCTCTTGACGGCGGTGACCTGCTCATTTCCATCCGCGGGGGACAGGTATATATGACCGGACCGGCGGCGTTTGTCTGTGACGGGGAATATCCGGTGCGGGGGTGAATGACGGACAATGGGCCCAATTCAATTCATCATTCTTTTCCCGCCAGGGAAATGAATAGAAAACCGTCTGAAGGCAGGGGCCGGATGACGGGATCAGAAAAAAAGGAAGCGTAAAACAATGATCTATTATTCTCTCGCGTTTGTTGTTCTCCTCATCGGCTTTATGTTTTATGGGCGGGTGGCGGAGAAGATTTTCGGACCGGATGACCGGAAGACGCCGGCAATGAGCATGAATGACGGCGTTGACTGCGTGCCGATGAAGCCGTGGCGGGCATTCCTGGTGCAGCTGCTCAATATTGCCGGAACGGGACCGATTTTCGGACCGCTGATGGGTGCCTGCTTTGGACCGGTAGTGTTCCTGTGGATTGTCCTGGGGTCGATTCTCGGCGGCGCGGTCCATGACTTTATGTGCGGGATGATTTCCTCGCGGCATGGCGGGGATTCCATTGCCGAACTCTCCGGCATTTATCTGGGCAATGTGGCCCGTTGGATCATGCGGGCATTTTCCGTGGTGCTCCTGGTGCTGTGTGGAACGGTGTTTGTCAACAGCCCTGCGGCGCTGCTGGCGGATCTGACGCCGGATTTCCTGAATGTGGATGTCTGGGTCGCCATCATTCTCATTTACTATGTCGTGGCAACCCTGCTGCCCATTGACAAGGTCATTGGCCGGCTTTATCCGGTCTTCGGGGCGATCCTGATCATCATGGCGCTGAGCGTCATGGGCGGAACGATTGCGGGCGGACATCTGCCGGAGTTCAGCCTGAAGAACCTGCATCCGGAAGGACTGCCCATCTGGCCGTACATGTTTGTCACCGTTGCCTGCGGCGCCATTTCCGGCTTTCATGCCACGCAGTCACCCATGGTGTCCAAGTGTATTACCCATGAGAAATACGGACGGGTCATTTTCTACGGCGCGATGATTGCCGAGGCCGTGATTGCCCTGATCTGGGCGGCAGCGGGAATTGCGCACTACGGCTCCACCGCGACGCTGAATGAGACGCTTGCCAAACTGGGCCAGTCCGGAACCGTGTATGATATCTGTCTCAACATGCTGGGACCGGTGGGCGGTGTTCTGGCCATTATCGGCGTGGTTGTCTGCCCGATTACCTCGGGTGATACAGCGTTCCGGAGTGCCAGACTGATTCTCGCGGAGTGCACGCATCTGGAGCAGAAGAGCATCCGGAACCGTCTGATCATTACCCTTCCGCTGCTGGGCGTCGGTGCAATTCTGACCCGGCTTGATTTCAACGTGCTCTGGCGGTACTTCTCCTGGAGCAATCAGACGCTTGCCATGATTGCCCTGTGGGTGGCCACCTCCTATCTGATGAAAGAGGGCAAATATCGTTTCGGTTCGCTGCTGACCGCCTGCCCGGCCACGTTCATGTCGGCAGTGAGCATGACCTACATCCTGATGGCCAAAGAAGGATTCCGGCTTTCAGCGGGAATTGCCTATCCGGCGGGAATCTGCTTTGCCGCAGCGCTTCTTTGCGTGTACATTGTTCTGCTGAACCGTTCTCTCAAAAACAGAGGTCCGGCGGTGCGGTAATTGCCTGTCAGCTCCGGTCCTCTGACATCGGCGCCTATTTAGGCGGCGGAGAGGAGGCCCGGAGCTGAGGGAAAGTGTCCGGCAGGGCCGGTGAATCCGGCCCGATTTATCCTGGTTTTGTGCTGATGAGGTGCCGCGTGGCACCGGGGAAAGCATGAGATAGAAACATTTCAGGAGGTTAAACAAGTGCTGAAAGACTACGAATTCTGGTTCCTGGTAGGAAGCCAAACGTTGTACGGACCGGAGGTCCTGGATACGGTCGCCCAGCGCGCGGCGGAGATGGCGGACAAAATGAATGCGTCCGGTCTTCTGCCCTGCAAACTGGTTTACAAAACCACGGTGAAGAGCAATCAGGAGATTGCGGAGGCGGTGCGCGAGGCCAATTATGATCCCAGATGCGCCGGCATTATCACCTGGTGCCATACCTTCAGCCCGTCCAAGATGTGGATCAACGGCTTCCGTGATCTGCAGAAGCCGTACTGCCATCTGGCCACGCAGTACAACCGTGAAATCCCGAACGAGGAAATCGACATGGATTTCATGAACCTGAACCAGGCGGCTCACGGTGACCGGGAGCACGGGTTTATTGCCGCGCGCATGCGGATGCCCCGGAAGGTCATTGCCGGCTACTGGGAGGATGAGGATGTCCAGAAGCGTCTTGGCAGCTGGATGCGTGCGGCCGTGGGCGTGATGTTCTCCCGCAGCCTGAAAGTCATGCGTTTCGGGGATAATATGCGGGAGGTGGCCGTTACCGAGGGCGATAAGGTGGAGGTTCAGATCAAACTGGGCTGGCAGGTAAATACCTGGCCGGTGGGCAAGCTGGTCAAAACCATGGACGAGGTAACGGATGCGGAAATCGACGAGCTGATGAACTGCTACTGCCAGCAGTATGACATGGCCACGGATGACCTTGAAACCGTGCGGTATCAGGCACGCGAGGAAATCGCCATGAAGAAGATGATGGATGCGGAGGGCTGCAAGGCCTTTTCCAACACCTTCCAGGATCTGTATGGCATGCGGCAGCTGCCCGGTCTGGCCTCCCAGCACCTGATGGCGCAGGGTTACGGCTATGGCGGCGAGGGTGACTGGAAAGTGGCTGCCATGACGGCGATCCTGAAGGCCATGAGCGAGGGACAGGACGGCGGAACCGCTTTCATGGAGGATTACACCTATAATCTGAATCCGAATGCGATGTACAGCCTGGGTGCCCATATGCTGGAAGTCTGTCCTTCCGTGGCGGCAGAGAAGCCGCGGATTGAGGTGCATCCGCTGGGAATCGGTGACCGTGAGCCCCCGGCCCGTCTGGTGTTTGAGGGACATGCCGGAAAGGCCATCGTGGTCAGCCTGGTGGATGTGGGCGGCAGACTGCGCCTGATTGTCCAGGACATCGAGGCCGTCAAGCCGATTCTGCCCATGCCCAACCTGCCGGTGGCCCGTGTCATGTGGCGTGCACTGCCGGATCTGACGACCGGCGTGGAGTGCTGGATCACGGCGGGCGGTGCGCATCATACCGTACTCAGCTATGATGTCACGGCCGAGCAGATGAAAGACTGGGCCCGGATGATGGAGATCGAATATGTCCACATCGGCGCGGATACGACAGTGGAAAAGCTGGAAGAGCAGCTGTTCCTGAACGATCTGGCCTGGAAACTGAGGTAAGTCTGATCTGAACAGGCACAAAAAATGGTCACCGGACAACGTCCGAGTGACCATTTTGTCTTTGGGCAGGGCGTTTACCTGATCCGGTTCCGGTAATCCTTGGGAAGGACGCCTGTCGCTTTCAGGAAAACCTGGGAGAAGTAGCGAACGTCGGTGAAGCCGACCTGCTGACTGACTTCGTAGATCCGGAGATCGCCTTTCAGCAGCAGGCGCTTGGCCTCGGTGATGCGGATGCGGGTCAGGTAGTCTTTGTATTTAATGCCCGTCTTCTGGTGGAAGAAGGCGGAAAAGTAGCTGGGATTCATGGCAAACTGGCTGCTCATGACCTCCAGCGACAGATCCTCTCCGTAGTGCCGGGCGATGTATCCCCTGATCTTTTCGATGAGACTGTCATCCATGTGCTGATCCTCATGGGGGATGGACAGCTGCTGCCGACAATACTGCAGAGCTTCCGGGATGTCCTGTGTCCGGTGGAGGAGGCCGGGATAGATGACCGCATTAAAGGGCCGGGACAGGGCCTTTTCCACGTGTCTGGAACAGTCAGCGCTGATCTCACCGGCCAGTCGCCGGCACTCCTCCTCATCGCTTCCGTGAACCAGTACACACAGATAATCGTCTTTCAGGAAGGCGGTGCAGCCCCTTTCCATGCAGTAGCTCTCAGCCTTGCTGAGGGCGGAGAAGTGCAATAGGCCTGCAGAGAGACTGCTTTGCTGCTGATCCACGGTCAGGTGAAAACAGATCATGCTGAAAGGACGGTCATCTGTCTGCACCGCTGTGAAAACCGGATTGGGCTGGGTGATGTTTTCAAGGCGGCGCTGCAGGCGCTGCTGGGTCTGCAGCTGCTGATGCCGGTCGGCGATCTCTTTGAGATCGCCTGCCAGCTTATCTGTATCGACCGGCTTCACCAGGTAGTCCTTTGCCCCCAGGGACAGCGCTTCCTGAGCATAGTCAAAGCTGCGAAAGCCGCTGAGGAAAATGACCTGGGTGGGGATGGACTCATCCCGGATCAGGCGCAGCAGTTCCAGACCGCTGAGACCCGGCATGGCGATGTCGCTGAGCAGGGCCTCCGGCTTTTGGGTGCGGAGAAGATGCAGGGCGTCACTGCTTTTTGTGGCGGAGAGAACCTGATCATACCCCAGCGCGGCATAGTCAATCAGCTGGAGCAGTCCCCGGACAATCACGGGTTCATCATCTACAATCAACAGTTTCATGGGAATCCTCCGAGGAATGATACGGGAGGCGGATCACCACGGCGGTGCCGATATCCTCCTGACTTTCGATTTCCAGACCGTATCGGGGGCCGCAGGCCAGGCGGATGCGGTCATGTACATTTTTGGTGCCGATGGAGCGCAGCCCATCTTCTTTCATTTCCGGCAGGGAATCGCTTTCCAGCTGGGCCTGAAGGACACGAAGCTGTTCCGGGCTCATGCCGCAGCCGTTGTCCATGACCACAAGCCGCAGCACGTCCGATTCCCGGGCGGCGCTGATGCTGATCTGTCCGCCGCCCAGTGGCCGCAGGCCGTGCTGCACGGCATTTTCCACAATGGGCTGCAGGGTCATCTTGAGAATGGAACAGCCGGCCAGCACATCAGGAATATCCAGGGTCAGGCTGATCAGGCCGTAGCGCAGAGACACCAGGGAAATATAATCCCGCACGATGTCAAGCTCCTTGTGCAGCGGGACCTGCTCCCGGCTTTCGCCGATGACGTACTGAAGCTGATGGACCAGCGAGAGGGTCATCTGGGCCGTTTCCGGATCATTGTGTCCCACCGAGCTCATGCGGATCACCTCAAGGGTATTATACAGAAAGTGGGGATGAATCTGCATCCGCAGGGCATCCAGCTCCGCCTCCTTCTGCCGGATGGAGGCAACATAGCTTTTCTGAATGTGGGTATCCAGGTCCTGCACCATGTGATTAAAGCCGCGGCCGAGCTCGCTGATCTCATCATCCCCGGTGACCGGCACGCGGGCAGTGAGGTCACCAGCCTGCACCTTTTTCATCTGCTCCAGCAGGGCCTGAATCGGTCTGGAAAGATGCCGGGAGGAGAGAAAGGTCAGGACCAGCATCATCAGCAGCAGGAAAGCGCCAAGGCCGATGAGCCGCCGGCGCAGCTGCCGGACATCGTTCATGGAAAGAGCCCGGTCCAGCAGAAACAGAATCCGCCAGCCGCAAGCCGGAATGTCCTCTGTGAGCAGAGTGGTTTCAGCAGTTTCCGGAAGGATGAGAACTTTCCCGATCTCCTCTGCCTGATTGGCGTACCGGACGATGTTCCGGTCATCCAGGACATACAGAGCACCGTTGTCGGCCCAGTTGTAGACGGAAAAGGCATCGTCGAAAATGCTCTCGTCGATATCCAGCAGCAGGTAGCCCAGGATGGTTTCCTTCTTTGGCAGGTCTTGCAGGGACAGGTATGGGCGGCAGAAAGTGAATACCGTCCGGCTGCCGAAATTGAAGTAGTCCTCCGGATGAACCCCGGAGATGCTCATTTTGCGGGGCGTGCGGGCGGCCTCCTGCAGGAAGGACCAGGAGGCGGCGTTCCAGGAGGGCTTCAGATTCTTGTATCCCGGTTTTCCTGCTGCATAGGTCTGCTGATTCCAGCAGTCCACAAAGAGCACATTACGCAGAAAATCGTTGCTGTCCAGCAGATTCCCCACGTAGTTGTGCATCTCATACCAGGCATTGGCATGGCTTTTGAGGATCGTCTCCAGATCCGAGGAGGTGCCGTTGACGGAGACGTGATAGAGGTACATCTTCTCCGTGATGTTGCCAAGGGTCTGAAAGCGGGCGTTGAGGTTGGTGCCCACCAGTCGGATCATCTGGGTGATGCGGTTTTCCGTTTCCTTCTCCAGTTCCCGGGACATCTGGTCAAGCGAGAGCCAGGACATGATCACAAACGGAACGATGGCAAATACCGTAAAGACAGCCATGAGCTGCCAGGAAAACTTTCTGGGAATCAAATGCCGCATGCGTGCTCACCTCTCAGTTACACCTGCCGCCGGGGACAGGATCAGCGTCACTGATGCGGATGATAATGGAGAAAAGGGGAAAAATCAAGATTGAGGGCGCCTCTTCCGGACAATTCAAAAGATTTTCCCACAAAGAGCCAAAGTTTTTCACTCACAGGCAGGGGTGATTCCTGCGTATAATCAGGTCAGCAACCGGGAGAGCCCGGAAAAATTGAAGGAGGTACCTGAAAATGAAGAAAATGCTTGCATTCCTGATGACCGTGCTGATGCTGCTGGCCGTGATGCCGGTTCTGGCAGAGGAGGAGGTCCCAGGCGAGGAGGTAGAACTCACCTTTTTCTGCGGAAATGGTGACGTGAAGTTTAATGAGGTGGTTGAAACGCTCATCGCTGGGTTTGAGAAAGAGTACCCGATGATCAAGATCACCAACGTGACCCCCACCTCCTCGTCCTTTTCTGAGGGACTGAAGAGTCTGGATGCGGTGGGTGAGTTCCCGGACCTGATGGAAGCGCGGGATGTGCCCATGTGGGCCAGGGCCGGCAAGATTGCCGAAGTGGACCCGGAGCTGATCAAACTGGTCAACAATGCGCCGGACTACAACGGAAAGTACTACTGTGTCCCCTCCAAGGCGGATGCACCGCTGGGCTTCTTCTACAACAAGGCCTATTTCACTGAGAAGGGCTTCAAGGAGCCGCAGACCTATCAGGAATTCCTGGACCTCTGCGAGGCGATTAAGGCAGATGGCACCATGGCACCCATGGTGGTCGGTGCGGCGGACATCTGGCACGTGGGCTTTACCTGGATGCAGTGGTACATCAACTATGTGACCAAGGAAGACCCGGACTTCATCCGGCATCTGTACACCGGCGAGCGCAAGTGGACAGAGGATTTTGTGGCCAATGGTTTCCGCAAGTACGCAGATATTTATCTGAAGGGCTATGTGGAAGAGGGCTTCATGTCCACCTCGGACAGCCAGATTGCCTCTTTCCTGGTCACCGGCAAGGCGGCCATGTTCTTCTCCGGCGCCCATATGGTCGCCAACATTCAGGACGCGGATCCTTCCTTTGAATTCGGCTGGTTCCCGCTGCACAACGAGAACGGCGAGCTCAATATGTGGGGCGGCCCGAGCCTGAACGGCTGGATGTACTCCGCTGACTGCGCGGCAGATGATGACAAGCTGCTGGCCGCCAAACTGTGGATCCGGTACTGCATGCGGGATGACAACTACAGCTACTACCTGACCACCATGTCTTTCCTGCCGGTCAACGATATTCAGGTAGACTTTGGTGAGATTGTGAACAAGATGATTGCCACCCAGAAAGCGGCTGCCACCAATGAACCCGGCTGGAACAGCAAGTGGGGCGACAACGAGATTCCCTCTGCCTTCCGCAACTTCTCCTACAAGATCGCCCAGGAGTGGGCGACCGGCTCCAAGACCATTGAGCAGGGCCTTGAGGAGATGCAGGCTGAATGGGATGTGGAGACACAGACCTTTAATCCGGTAACCGGTGTCGGCGTTGTGACTGAATAAAATAGGGTGCGGCCCTGCCGCAAAGCGGGCCGACGCGCAGCGTCGTTTTGTCAAATAGGAGCACTGGAATTGCAGCTGCGCCGAAAGACCAAGTCGCTGCTGATAGAGAAGACGGTCTGCGGCGAGATTCACCACTCGCTGCGGACCGTCATTTTCATCATTCAGACTGGAGGAGGAAAAAGCGCTATGCAGGCTGTGAAAACGGATCATAAGGCGGGAAAACGCACATTCCAACATGTCTTGCGCCTGGTGTTGGCCATGTTTCTCGTTTTATGCTTTCTGATGCCCATGTTCCGGATCGGGGCGTGGAAAAATGTTGCAATGAAAAACGGCCTTCAGGGAAACGGTATCTCCATGCCCGGTGCCGCGTCCCAGCTGCAGAAACAGCTGAGTACCATTGTCCGTAAGGCGAAGCTTGTGGAGGGCGTGACCACGCCTGTATCAGGGGCTGCACAGCCGCTCAGAATGACGGCCCTGGCAGCGACGCTGGGCCTGATCGCCGCATTTGCGATGTTCCTGATGTGTTTTGCCGAAAACCTGGGGGTGAATATCGGCCGAAAGAGAAAACCGCTGTTTACCGTGGCAGGCATTGCGGTGGCCGTGCTGATGCTGATTGGGATCTGGAACTTTCAGACCTTTGCCCAGAACATTCGGGATGCTGCAATGAACACAGATGAGGCACTGGGAAAAGTGACCGCCAAACTGCTTCAGGATAACGCGGTTCCGGAAATGCGTGTGACGATCTGGGCCTGGCTGGGCCTGGCCGGGATGCTGCTGATGGCAATTGTCCAGTGGCTGCCGGAGGAGAAGGGGGCGCTTCAGAAAAGCCTTCTGTGGTTTGTCGTTCCTGCCCTTACACTGTACACGGCCTTTGTCATTACCCCGGCCATCTCCAGTGTCTATCTGGCGTTTACCTCCTATGATGGCATTACGGAAGCGTCTATGCGCTTTATTGGCTTTGACAACTTTGTCAATATTTTCGGCTCAGCGCGCTTTGGTTCTGCTGCACTGAATACCATCCTCATCGCCGCGGCTTTTACCGTGCTGGTGAACGTGATTGCCCTGGCACTTGCCGTGGCAGTGGACAAGGTAAGATGGGGCAG
This sequence comes from Christensenella sp. UBA4263, assembly GCA_002395225.1. Taxonomy (GTDB): domain Bacteria; phylum Bacillota; class Clostridia; order Christensenellales; family Aristaeellaceae; genus Ventricola. The sequence goes on along the minus strand of DGWH01000055.1, from coordinate 4,095 downwards.
GAACATCTTCCGTTCCGGTTTCTATCTGCCGGTGCTGATCTCCGGCATTATTGCCGGCTTTATCTGGCGCATTATGTTCAACTATTCCTTCGGCGTGGTGAATTTTGTGCTGAACGTCCTGGGGATGTCCTCGATCAAGTTTATCGACGTCATGCCCAATGCCCTGCTGTCCATCATCTTTGTTCTGCTGTGGAAAAATGCAGGTTATTACATGATCATCTACCTGGCGGCCCTGCAGGGCATTTCCACGGATCTCCTTGAGGCGGCATCCATTGACGGGGCAAATGGACGGCAGACATTCCGTCATATTACCATTCCCATGCTGGCCGGCTCCTTTACCATTAACCTGACGCTGGCCCTGATCAACGGCCTGAAGATTTACGACGAAATCGCCATTCTCACGGACGGCGGCCCCGGATTCTCTACGGAAACCATTACGTACATGGTTTACAAGGTGGCCTTTGGTGAGATGCGCCAGGGCTATGGCACGGCCATGGCCGTCATCCTGTTCCTGATTATTCTCGTATTCGGTGGATTCCAGTCCACCATGCTTCGTAAGAGGGAGGTGCAGATGTGATGGAAGGTGTCAAGTCAATGAAAGCCGTTCAGTATAAAGGGGAACGGGTGAGACCCGGACAGATTGTCCTGTTCGTGGTTCTGATTCTGCTGGTGCTGCTGTTCCTGGCGCCGCTGTTTATCAGCTTCATGTCCGCATTTAAGACCAATGGCGAAATTCTGAAAAATCCGCTTGCTTTCCCTGGCAGTCTGTATACAGGCGGTTTTGAATACCTGTTTGCCAAGACGGATTTCCCGCGGGCCTTTTTCAACAGCATCTTTCTGACAGTGGTCTCCGAGTGTCTGATTATCCTGGTGATTCCCATGGGTGCCTATGGCATTGCCCGCACGCAAAGCCGGCTTTCAACCGCCATTTACACCTTTTTCCTGGCTGGGATGATGATTCCTTTCCAGGCGTACATGGTCGCGCTGTTCCGGGAACTGAATACGGTGGGGATCTTCGGCACCCTGGCGGGTCCCGTGGTGATCTATATCGCAGGGGCAACCGGATTTGGTACGCTGCTGTTTACCTCTTTTGTCTCCGGCATTCCCCGGGAAATTGAGGAGGCGGCCCAGATTGACGGCTGCTCTTCCCTGCGGACCTTCTGGCAGATCGTCTTTCCGCTGCTCAAGCCCTGCACGGCCTCCATGGTGATCCTGAACGGACTGGGTATCTGGAACGATTACCTGATGCCCTCCCTGGTGCTGCCCTCCACCGGTGCGAAGACCATTAACGTGGAGATCTATCGGTTTGCGGGCGAGCTGTCCAGCCGCTGGGATATTGTGTTCTCGGGTGTTGTCTGCGGCATTGTGCCGATCCTGATTGTTTTCTTTGCGTTGCAGGGGTATTTTGTCAAAGGCATCACTGCCGGTGCTGCGAAAGGCTGATGAACATGAATTTTGAAGAGATGAGATTGTCCTGCAAGGAATTCACGGACGATGTGAGCGGGAAACTGATGAACAAGATGCCTGCCGCCCTTAAAAAGGCGGAGGGACTTCCGTTCATTCCCTATACAGTGCGGGAAAATGAGTGGGCGCCCGGTCCTTTTGATGGGATTTGCTGGTGGACTAACGGTTTCTGGCCGGGACAGATGTGGGCCATGTACCGCATGACAGGGGATGACCGATATCGCCAGGAGGCGGAACGGGCGGAAACAAGGCTGGATGAGGCTTTTTGTGACTTTGATCATCTGCATCATGACGTGGGGTTCATGTGGCTGCTTTCCTCCGGCGTAAACTTTCGACTGACCCAAAATGACCGGAGCCGCAAACGGGTCCTGCTGGCAGCAAATCTCCTGGCCGGCCGCTTCAACCCGAACGGCTTTATCCGTGCGTGGAATGAGGATCGTGCGGGCTGGGCCATCATCGACTGCATGATGAACCTGAATCTGCTGTACCGCGCCAGTGAATGGACCGGAGATCCGCGTTTCCGGATGATCGCCATGCGGCATGCCGACACAGCCATGGATCATTTTGTGCGGGCAGATGGCAGCTGCAATCATATCGTGATTTTTGATCCGGAAACCGGCGCGGTCCTTGATACCCCTGCCGGACAGGGCTTTGCCCCCGGATCTGCCTGGAGCCGGGGACAGGCCTGGGCACTGTATGGCTTTGCGCTGAGTTATATTCACACGGGGAAGAAGGAATACCTGACAGTGTCCCAAAGGGTGGCAGATTATTACCTCTCCCAGGTCGCGAATGACTGGATTCCGCGCTGTGATTTCCGACAGCCAGAGGGGGATGACCTGAGGGATGCCTGTGCCGGTGCCATTGCGGCCTGCGGTCTGATGGAACTGGCACGGCTGACGGAAACGAAACGCTATTTTGACGCGGCACTGGCCACACTGGGTGCACTGGAGGCGCACTGCGCAAAATGGGACCCGACCAGTCCCGCTATTCTGACCCGGTGCACCGGTTCCTATCATGGGAATGACCACAATATCGCCATGATTTATGCCGACTTTTTCTTCACCGAGGCGATCCTTAAGCTGCGCGGAGATCCATTCCTCTTCTGGTAAGGTGAATCAAGATAACAGAAAGTCAAAGAGAGAATTGCTGTTTGGGGCAATTCTCTCTTTGACTTTCTGAAGGATTCCCAGGAATGCTAAACAACTACACAACTGAGGAGGAATGATTAATGATTGGGGTTCCCGGAATGTTGCGGAATGGATCCTGTAAGGAGCCGGAGAAACTGAAAGTGTTTGACTTTCAGCCGGGAACAGATTACACTCATAAAGCAGACGGATTGGAAGGTATCCACAACATCCACCTGGGGAGTGATGGAATGCATTCATCTGATCCAGACAGTTAAACTGCAGGAAAGAGCAGTTCTGATTTTCAAAAAGCAGGTACGATTCTCTGAACAGAATCGAACCCTTAATCGGATTACATGGAAGAATTCTGGGGGAAACAAGAATGTTGAATGTTTTTTTCGGAAACATGCCAGAGGCCATTTTTAATACGACTGTCTATTTTAAAAACGATTATGAGGATGAGTGGATCACAGATCCGTTTGTCAAACAGATGATCCGGGATATTGACCATTCAGAGGTGATTGACAGTGGTATTATCGACAGCCCTGTACTGGGAAAGATTCCGCCATTGAATTTGTCCGGTGGGGTAAAGACGTTGATTCTGGTGAAGTTCGAACCAGAAAAGATTTTCAATGCGTCTACCTGTGGGGACAATTGTGCCAGGTGGCTTTTGAAAATTGCGGAGAATGAGGACAGAACAGTGAATTTACGTCACATTATGGACTTTGGGAATGAACCGTTTGTGATTAAAATCAGGAATACCGGAGAGACAGTCCATAACAGGAGAGAACTGATTGATACAGCAATCAATTATGTTTGAAAGGAAATGCTATGCAGGGAACTCAAAAGGTTCAGATACAAAATAAACGTGTTCGGTACGAATTTGAACTTAAACGGAATCTGACGGTCCTCCGTGGGGATAGTGCGACAGGAAAGACAACGCTGATTGACATGATAGAGGAGTACAGTAACAATGGGAATGACAGTGCGGTTCAGTTAATCTGTGACAGGCCCTGTTATGTCTTGAGTGGTACGACCTGGAAGGGGCAACTCTCGGAAATGCATGACAGTATTGTATTTATTGACGAAGGAAATGCATTTGTTGTTACAGATGAGTTCTCAAATGTCATACAGAAGACTGACAATTATTATGTAATTGTCAGTCGTGAGGGCCTTCCAAATCTTCCTTACAGTGTGACCGAAATATATGGAATTCGGACAAGTGGAAAATATGGTGGGGTGAAACAATATTATCATGAATTTTACAGACATAATTAACACACAGAGGAACTTCCAGTGATGGAAGTTCCTCTGTTGTTTGGATGGAACACAGCTTTCAGATGTATTGCTGAACATGCTGCAATGGCGTCAACCTAATGAAAAGTACAGAAAATAGCGTTATAAAACCGAACATTCGCTCAGGGCCTCACTGTTCGCATTGCTCCATTTACAAGTGCTACTTTAGGATGATTTCGCCCATCGATAGAGAATTTATATCGATAACTTG
>DGWH01000071.1:766-19384 GCA_002395225.1 Christensenella sp. UBA4263 | reverse complement strand
GCCAGCATGACGTTGATGGTGCCGCCGACGGTGACCATGTCCATGAAAATGTCACTGCCGACCAGATGGGACGCTTCGGCGATGACCAGGCCATAGGAGGTTTCCACTTTGGCCCCCAGGGCCCGCATTCCCTTGAGGTGCTGGTCAATGGGGCGGCGGCCGATATCGCAGCCGCCCGGCATGGGCACCCTTGCCTCGCCGTAGCGGGCCAGGAGCGCGCCGATGTAGTAGGAGGAGGCGCGCATTTTTCGTGAGAGTTCCAGAGGAACCTCTGTTTTGGTAATGGTGGAGGAGTCCACCTGCATGATGCCGCTGGAAGGATCCCAGTCGACCGTTGCACCCAGATGGCGCAGGGTTTCAACGGATACCCGGACATCCTCGATGTCGGGCAGATTCTCAATGACACAGGGGGTTCTGCTTAAAATGGTGGCAGGAATGACGGCCACAGCGGAATTTTTGGCCCCGCTGATACGGACGGTTCCCTCAAGGCGACGTCCGCCGACAATCAGCATGCGTTCATTTGTCATGATTGACCTCCTGTTGATCGTGGGCTGTCTGTTAACAGCCGGTGAAACGGGTGAATTGGCCCTATTATACACACAGGCCGAATTTTTGACAAGTCATTGCCAAAATGCGCAGGACTGCGGACTTTTTTTGAGGATGATGCGGGGATGGGGGAAAAATCATGGAAAGTGTGTTATAATCGACGAAAGAAAAGGGCTTGGGGGAAAAGCATGAGTGCGTGGTATTCCGTTTTAGCCATGGGATTCGGCTATCTGTCTGCGGCGATTATTCTGCTGATTGTCGTGATTTCCATCCGAAAAACGGTGAAAGACCGGGGGATCTGGAAACGGGCGGCGGCCGGACAGCGGCAGCTTGAATATGCGGGGGAACTGGTGGTGCTGGGCGGCGGCAGTAAACGGCTGCCGGCCGGAGAGGTGCTCAGCGTGCCGTATGAGGGGACCATCGGCCTCGCCTCCGGATGTGATGTGGTTCTCTCAATCCGGCGTCTGCACCTGCGGGCCGCTTTTTTCTGGGTGGAGGGACAGCGGATGTATCTGGTTCCGGTACAGAGAGAAGCGATTCAGGTGGACGGGGAAATGCTGAGGCCCGGGGATGAGGCGGTCATGACCACCGGCGCCCGGATCACCGTCAACGGGGTATCCATGGAACTGCATCTTTATGAGAGCCCCGGCCTTGAGACGGAAAAACTGGAGTATCCGTATGTTACCCGTGCCAGACGGATTCAGGCGCATCGCGGACGCGGCAGCGGCATTGGCAACAGCGGATCCGTCCGGCGAAAGGAAAAAGGCCGCAAAAAGGCCGAGGAGAATCCGGAACGGTAAGGGATAAACGGCAGTCGAGGAGGCAGAGAATGCCGAAAAAGGAACAGGTATTCGCCGGGCGCAAAGTCAGTGAGGCCGGAAAGAAAAACGCCGGCGCTGAAAAGCCCGTTTTCAGAAAAAGGGAACGCTCAGCAGCACCCGCGGAGCGGACGAAAAAATGGAAGGCCGGCGAACTGACCGGCCGGGAGACGTTCAGGGAAAAAAGCCGGAACAAGGGGCGCGTTTCAGCCGCTGAAATGCGGCTTCTGACCGGCTCCAGACTGGACCTGCCGGTGGTGGTCATCGCCATACTGACCGCGGTGTTTGAGGCCCTGGGGCTCCTGCTGGCGGCGGCCCATACCCGGGAGACGGTGGGAATGGATTCCCTGGCCATGATCTGGGTGATCGTGCCCCTGGGGCTGGTGTCCTCCCTGCTTCTCCCCCGGATCATGCACATGGACGCGCTGATCATGGCACTGACCAATTTTCTGTGCGGTGTGGGCATCGTTACGCTCTGTACGGTATCCCCGCTTCGGGGAAACCGGCAGATTCTTTTCTATGCGGTGAGCCTGGGGGTCATGGTTCTGATGACGCTGCTGGTCACGCGGATTCAGCGGTATCACCTGCTGACCCTCTTCCTGATGGTGGCGGGCCTGGCCATTCTGGTGCTGCCGCTGATTTTCGGCAAATGGAACAACGGCGCCAAAAACTGGGTCAGCCTGCCGGTGCTGGGGTCGTTTCAGCCCAGTGAGCTGGTGAAAATCTCAGTGCTCTTTGCACTGGCCTATTATTTCAGCGCGCACCGGACATTTATTCAGATGCTGCCCGCGCTGCTGTTTACTATCGCCTGCCTGATTGTCCTGATGCTCCAGCGGGACCTGGGCACGGCCCTCATCTACTATCTGTCCACACTGGTGGTCTTTTATATCGCCTGCGGCAATATTCCGCTGACCCTTCTGGGCGCCGGCGGCGGTGTGGGCGCGGCAATCCTGGGATACCGGATGTTTGCCCACGTGAAAGTCCGGGTGGCCATGTGGAAAAATCCCTGGAGCGACCCCACCGGCGGCGGGTATCAGATCATTCAGGCGCTGCTGGCCATCAGCTCGGGCGGCCTGTTCGGAATGGGACTGGGACAGGGAACGCCCGAAAAGATCCCGGCCTACTACAATGACTTTATTTTTGCCGTCATCTGCGAGCAGTTCGGGCAGATCTTCGGCGTGCTGCTGCTTCTTTTGTATGTCATTATCCTGGCGCGCGCGGTGACCCTGATCAACCGGTCCAGACGCTCCCTGACCATGCTCCTGGGGTACGGGACCGTGGCCATGCTGGGCATCCAGACCTTCATGATCACCGGCGGCGTCATCAAGCTGATTCCGCTGACCGGCGTCACGATGCCGTTTCTGAGCTACGGCGGCTCTTCCATGCTTTCCTGTATGGCCATGATCGGCATTCTGCACGGGATAACCGGCAAGCAGCAGGTGGAGACGAAGGAGAGCATGCCGGGAAAGGGAGGCAATTACCATTAAAATCATTCGAATTCGTTCCCGGCTGATGCTCCTGCTCATGATTGCCCTTTTCTGCCTGATCGTGGCCTATTTCTGCTATTCCGTCTATTTTTACGGGGGCAGATGGGTTGCCAATCCGTATAATCCGCGGATCAACAATCAGAAACAGTATGTGAAAATGGGATCGGTCATGGACCGCAGCGGCCTTGTTCTGGCCTGGTCGGATGAGAACGGACAGCGGCGGTACCATAAGGATGCCCGTATTCGTCAGGCCGTCTCCCAGGTGGTGGGGGACAGCGGCGGCAAGGTGTCAACGGGGGCGGATACTTTTCACGCCCAATACCTGCTGGGGTTCAAATCCAGCATTTTTGAGCGCCTCGGGGATGCCATTACGGGGAAGCGGCAGGAGGGGGACAGCCTGGAGCTGACCATCTCGGCGGAACTGTCCCGTTACATCACGGAACACTTTCCCGACGGCAAACGCGGGGCCGTGGTGGTGATGAATTACCGGACATCCGAGATTCTGGCGATGGTTTCCCTGCCCCAGTTTGATCCGACCAACCTGAGCGCCTCCCTGGCGGACAGTGAGGCCGGCGCCCTGATGAACCGCTGTACGCAGGGCCTGTATCCCCCGGGGTCCACCTTCAAGATCGTCACCATGATATCGGCCATTGATCATCTGCCGGACATGGACAATTTTGCCTTTGAATGCACCGGCTACTATCCGGTAGGTCATTATTCGGTGACGGAGTCCAGTGCTCACGGAATTCAGGATCTGAGGAGCGCTTTTGCCAATTCCTGCAATACCACCTTTGCCGCGCTTTCCCAGCAGTTGGGGTATAAGCTGATCGGGGATACGGCCAGGCAGCTGGGCTTCAACGAAAATTTCATGTTCAATGACGTGATCGTTTACAACTCCAGTTACCCGGCAGATGACCTCAGCCCGGAGGATCTGGCCTGGTCATCCATCGGGCAGGGCCGTGTGCTGGCCACCCCCCTGCATCTGACATTGATTGCCGCCACCATTGCCAACAAGGGCATCTTCCGGGAACCGCGTCTTCTGCACCGGATCATCACCGCCGGCGGTCAGGAACGGATGTTGCCCTTTGCGGCGCCGGACCGGAGCGCGGTGAGTTCTGAAACGGCAGCCAGGATTGAGGCGGACATGATGGAAGTCATTCGCCGGGGAACCGGCACCCGGGCAGCCCTCAACAATTACACGGTAGCTGGGAAGACCGGTACGGCCGAGGTCAGCAATGACAAGAGCGTGGCGGCGCATGCCTGGTTTGTGGGCTATATCCGGGAAAAGGAGGCCCCGTATGCGGTGTGCGTGCTGGTGGAAAACGGCGGAAGCGGCGGACGTGTGGCCGCACCGCTGGCCAGGCGGGCACTGCAGAAAGCCATTGATCTGAAACTGAATTAGGACTAAGGCGTGAGCCTCAGACAATTTGCGCGCCCCTCGACCATGGACGAGGGGCTTTTCTGTTCGCCCGGGAGGTCAGGCGGAATGGGAGGAACGTACATGGATGCAAGAGAGGCCATTCGGGCCCAGTTTATGGATGAAACGGAGATGTACATCCGGGAACACTGGTCTGAAATCGATGCCTTCCTTGTCCGGCAGCCCAATCTCCGCTTCATTCGCAAATGGAAGGAGGCCATTAAGGCGAATTTCCGCAGACGGTATCCGGAAAAGCAGCAGCTGAATCATGCGGAGGCCATCGCGGAGATCGTCGCCTCCTCGGTGATCAGTGCATACACTTACTGGATGGAACATCCCCAGTCCGAAAGTGTCAGGGAGATCAAGCCGATCCTGCATAACCTGCTGGATTCGCTGGTCAGCTTTCTGTAAGACTGAACACTTTCCCGGAATGTGTCGTGTTCATTCAGCCCGCACGTGCTTATACTGAAAACAACCCGCAGAATTTCCGGACACGGATGAACCGGCCCCAAAGCGGCCGTGATCGGATGCACCGGGGAATTGGCGGCATTAAGGACCAGATAAGACGTACAGGAGGGCATTTTTCATGGCTGACATCCGAATTCATGTATTCCACACCGGCGAGGTTTGCGTTGCACCCGACCTGACTTTTGGCGGCGACAACAGCAATGCCATCAAGGCATCCGGCGTGTTTGGCAAAAAGGAAGACCGGTTCTGGCTTCCGGTTTCCGCGTATCTGATTGAGCATCCGAAGGGAAAGTTCCTGGTGGATACGGGATGGGCGCGTGAAATGAGCCCCAATGGGGAGTTTGACCGGAAAGCCCAGATCCGGTCTCTGGGCACCGTGATGCTGTATGAGGTCAATCAGGGCCGGATCGGCCCGGGCCAGTGCATTGATGAGCAGCTGCTTGCCATGGGCATCCGGGATTCGGACCTGGATGCGGTGCTGCTGACCCATCTGGACTGTGATCATGCCAATGGCCTGGTGCAGGTCAAAGGGGCCAAGAAGTTCCTGGTGGCCGCGGATGAAGTGAAGTTCGCCGCCAGACTCACCAATAAGGTGCGCTACAACAAGAACTGGTGGAACAACATTCCCCTGACGGCGTTTGAGTGGAATGACACACAGGGCCCCGTGGGCAGGTCCTATGACCTGCTGGGGGATTGCTCCATCCAGCTGATCAACATTCCCGGCCACGCGGATGGACTGTTTGCCGTAAGGTCCGGAACGCAGAGGGCAGGTTTGTCCTGCTGTTCTCCGACGGCGGTTATGCCCGCAAGAGCTGGGAGCAGATGATCACCTCCGGTATTGCAGCGGATAAAGCGCTGCAGAAGCAGTCCCTGGCCTGGATCCGGGAGCAGAGCCTGGATCCGAACTGCATCGAGTCGCTGGCCAATCATGACCCGGACATCGTGCCGCATGTGATCGAACTGTGTAATTCCGGTGACGCCGCAAAGGCAGACAGGAAGCCCTGTCTGCCTGTTTCTTTGTCTTCGCGAACCCATCCGGGAAGGCCGAACGCGCGGTCATGGATGCTTTGGGGGAGGGGAAACAGCGTCCTCAGTCGAGGATCACCGGGGGCGTGGTCAGATCCGGATTTCCCAGCTGACGTTCGGGGCAGGAGCAGCCAAGGGACCAGAGCAGCTGCGCCCGATGATCGAGTGTGAACTGGACAGAATCCCGGGGCAGGTCCCGCGCGCGGGAAAGGAGGGGGATGCTGCCCTCAGTTTCCTGGAGGAGCCGCAGGAGCGGGGAAATGCGGCGTCTGAAACCGAGAATGCGGGCATAGCCGGGCTCTGGAAGGGCAGCGGCCATGTCCTTTGTCAGGCGGAGGAGGATACAGGAACAGAGACGGGAAAGGTGGGCGTAGGTATAGCGCTTTGTCTTGACCGCAGCCAGGAGCTCCTGACGGGTACGGGTCCGCAGGGACAGCTGCGCAAAGCGGTTCTCCAGTCCCTCTTCCATGCCGGCGATCCGGCTCAGCTCCTCGGTTGGGGTGGTTCGCAGGAGATAGAGCAGCGGATGCGAAAGAGCATCCGGCAGATGGATTTCCCGCTTCTCCTCTGCGGCCAGGTAAAGCTCCGGATCCGGCATGGCCTGCGCGGCCGCGGCACGGAACTGTCCGTTTTCGGCGGCCTCACGAAGGGCACCGGCGCTTGAAAAAGCGGAAACGGTCCGGTCGTGGTACTGCCCGATGCGGGGAACGGGGACGGGCTGAATCTGCTCCGGCAGGGCCCGCAGATACTGCATGGCCAGGATGGCGTTTGGTGCGGAGAGCTTTTCTCTGAGGTCCGGCTCCTGCAGACAGATGGCCAGGGCTTCGGCATAGGCGGCGGGATAGGAGAGGCCGGCTTTGAGGAGGGGACGAAAGGCAGCGGCAAAAGTGTCCGGCTCCCGGCGCAGGAGGGCGGAGACCCGGGCGAGATAGGGGATCAGTTCCGGCTCGCAGCCAAAGGAGAGATGGGTACATTTTACGCGCCGGGCGATGGAGACGGCGCCGCCGGCGAATTCCGGGGCACTGGCGCAGGAAAAGCGGACCGGCAGCTCAAGGACGAGATCGGCGCCGTGCCGGAGGGCGGACAAAGTGCGCAGATGCCGGTCGTACCGGGCGAAAGTGCCCCGCTGGGTGATGCATCCGCTCATGATGCAGACCAGATAATCGGCGCCGGTGAGCTCTCTGGCGCGGCTGAGCTGATACTGATGTCCGTTGTGGAACGGATCGTATTCGCAGACAATGGCGCAGACGGTTGGGTCGGACATGCTTGCCTCTTCCTTTGCGGCCGGGAATCCCGCCCAATTTTGGCGAATTTATTCCTTTTCAAAGCCGCAAAAATGCGTTATAATCTGGGAGTTGGGTAACTTTAACTTTTGGATAGTATACCATATTTGAGGAGGAGTTTAAAATGTCTGTTATTGAGACAATTCGGGCAAAGGCTGCGGCCGATCCGAAACATGTCGTTCTTGCAGAGGGCACTGAGCCCAGAACGATTCAGGCATCCGCGAAAATCGTGGCGAAGGGCCTGGCCAAAGTAACGCTCGTCGGACCCAGGGAGGAGATCCTGGCAAAGGCAGCTGAACTGGGAACGGACCTGACCGGTGTGAACATCGAGGATCCGGCCGCCAGCGCCAAGACGGAAGGCTATGCGGAGCAGCTGTTTGTGATCCGTGAGAAGAAGGGCATGACCCGCGAGAAGGCAAAGGAACTCTGCCTCACCAATACCCTGTTCTATGGCACCATGATGCTCAAGATGGGCGACGCGGATGCCATGGTGGCAGGCGCCATCAATACCACCGGGGATGTTCTCCGTCCGGCCCTGCAGATCATCAAGGGTGCCCCGGGCATCAAGACGGTTTCCTCCTGCTTCCTGATGGAAGTGCAGAATCCGAACTACGGCGACAACGGCGTGCTGGTATTCGGCGACTGTGCCGTGAACATTGATCCGACCTCCGAGCAGCTGGCGGACATCGCCATGGCTTCCGCTCAGACGGCCAAGTCCCTGCTGGGAATGGATCCGCGCGTTGCCATGCTGTCCTTCTCCACCAAGGGCTCTGCCAAGCATGAGAATGTGGACAAGGTCGCCAAGGCCGTGGCCCTGGTACACGAGCAGATGCCGGAACTGAATGTGGACGGCGAAATGCAGGCGGATGCCGCGCTGGTTGCCTCTGTCGGCGAACTCAAGTGCCCGGGCAGCCCGGTGGCAGGCAAGGCCAACGTCATGATCTTCCCGGATCTGCAGGCGGGCAACATCGGCTATAAGCTGGTGCAGCGTCTTGGCAATGCAAAGGCCATCGGACCGGTCATTCAGGGTCTGGCCAAGCCGGTCAATGATCTCTCCCGTGGCTGCTCTGTAGATGATATCGTGGACGTTGTCGCGATTGCGGCGGTAAAGGCTCAGGCCTGAGAAAGGATAATCAATGAAAATTCTTGTCATTAACGCCGGTTCCTCTTCCCTCAAGTATCAGCTGATTGACATGGACGACGAGTCCGTCAAGGCAAAGGGACTGGTTGAGCGCATCGGCATCGAAGGAACACATTTCAAGCATACCGTTGTGGGCACCGATAAGGGCATCGAGTTTACCCGGAACATGGCGGACCATACCGAGGCCATTACCGCGGTTCTTGAGGCGCTGGTGGATAAGGAGAACGGCGCCATCGCTTCTCTGGATGAGATCGGGGCCTGCGGCCATCGTGTTCTGCACGGCGGCGAGACGTTCAAGGAGTCTGCACTGGTGACCGATGAGTCCCTGGCAGAGATCGAGGCACTGGTTCCGCTGGGACCGCTGCATCAGAAGGCCAATATCGCCGGCATCAAGGCATGCCAGAACGTCATGCCGGGCAAGCCGAACGTGGCCGTCTTTGACACGGCGTTCCATCAGAGCATGCCGCCGAAGGCGTTCCTCTACGGTGTCCCGTACAAGTATTATGAGACGCTGAAAGTTCGCCGTTACGGCTTCCACGGCACCAGCCACCGCTTCATCGCCGGTGAGGCGCCCAAGTATATCGGCAAGACGCCGGACAACTGCAAGCTCATTATCTGCCACCTGGGCAACGGTTCCTCCCTGAGCGCCGTGGTGAACGGCAAGGTGGTGGATACCTCCATGGGCCTGACGCCTCTTGAGGGTCTGCTGATGGGCAGCCGTTCGGGCGACGTGGATCCGGCCGTCCTTGAGTACATCATGGACAACACCGGCATGGACATCCATGAGATGCTGAACATGCTCAACAAGAAGTCCGGCTTTGCGGGCCTCTCCGTTTCCAGCGACATGCGCGACGTGAAGGCAGCTGCCGCAAAGGGCGATGAGCTGGCACAGAAGGCGGTTGACATCTGGACGTATCGCGTGCAGAAGTACATTGGCGCCTATAACGTGGCCGTCGGCGGGGCGGATGCCATCGTCTTCACGGCAGGCATCGGCGAGAATGACACGGCGGCCGCCGCGGATATCATCAGCGGGCTTGAGTTCCTGGGCGTCAAGATCGATCCGGCGAAGAACGTTCGCGGAAATGCCGGTGTCATCAGCACGGAGGATTCCACCATCAAGGTGCTGCGTCTTTGCACCAACGAGGAGCTCCCGATTGCCCGTGACACCCTGGCAATTGTCAGCAAGCTCTGATTTTCACCGGAGATTCTCCCCCGGACACCAAAAGGCCTCCAAAAAGACGGAAAGAGCCGACAGGAATGCTTGACAAGGGGAGAACTCCTGAGTATAATGTGGCACGGTCTGTTTTGAGGTGAAAGTATGAAGCTGGATATCACAAAGGGGATTCAGCGCAACGGAATTGAGATGCCGTTTGAACTGAGTGAATCCTTCCCGGAGGACAGCTGGAACGGGGATACGATCCGGTTTGCTGAACCGGTAACGTTTTCCGGTACCTATATGATCTCGGAGGAGACTGTAGTAATTCGGGGAATCGCAGAAACTGTCATTGAAGGACCCTGCGCACGCTGCCTGGAGACTGCGCGTATGCCGGTAAAGGCGGAATTATCCGAGGCATATGTGCGGGATAAAGGTGAGGAAATCATCCCGCTGGATGAGGAACAGTATCGATATCAGGGGCATATCCTGGATCTATATGAGGCGGTCCGCACAGCACTTCTGCTTGAATTGCCCACGCGGTTTCTCTGCAAGGAGGACTGCAAAGGCCTGTGCCCGGTTTGCGGCACAAATCTCAATCGAAATACGTGTTCATGCCAGAAGGATGTACCGCGCAGAAATCCTTTTTCGGCATTGGCAGCTATGCTGAACGAGGATGAGGAGGTGTAAATATGGCAGTACCCAAGGGGAAAATTTCCAAGTCCCGCGGCCGTATGCGTCGTGCGAACTGGAAGCTGACCGCGCCGGCCATCGTCAAGTGCCCGCGCTGCCAGCAGATGATGCTGGCCCACCGTGTCTGCAAGCACTGCGGCTATTATGACGGCCGTCAGGTGATCGACATGGAAGAAAAAGAGGCTAAGTAAATTTAAAAGCAAAACGGCGTGACTTCGGTCACGCCGTTTGTTTATTTATCCGCGGCCGGCGGAAGGAACGGGCGGATGGTGTTGCTGTTGGAGGAAAGGACGACATGATATTGGACGCGTGCATCCCCCAGTTCCGGATCAAATAGTGTCCCGTTGTCCTTGAGGATGATCTCAGGCACGTCAATGAAACTTAAGACACACTCGCCGAGCACGGCCCGTTTGCCGTTCTTTTTCTGGGTTTTCTGCAGCAGCGCCATCACCAGCTGCCCGGTTTCATCCAGCCTGACCGGATCCATGCCGCGGTCCGCCAGGTGATCACGTATCCAGCCGCAGAGGCGTCCGAATTCCTCCCGTGTATAGTCAAAGGAATTCATGTACACCTTTTCGAAATCCGGATCATCCAGCATATAAGGGATCGCTTTGGGACCCCTGATGACCAGAACAAATCCGTAGAAGATCAGGATGGCACAGATCTGAGCCAGCAGCAGCCCCATTCCCATCGCCGGAACACCGCCATCGAGACAAAAAGTCACACAGAACAGGACGGGAAACAGCGCGACGCGGAAAATGACCATCAGGCAGGACCAGAGAGGTTTTCCCGTGCTGCCGTAATAGTCGACCAGAAGCCCGCCAACCGCGGCGGCAACCGCTCCCAGGGCGCTGTATCGGATGCATTTGATCAGCTCCGCCTCAAGGGGACTGGCCTTAACGCCGTAGAGGCCCAGAAGCGTGCCGGGGGCAATGATCAGCAGGAACGCGACGATCAGCCCCAACAGGAGGCTGGCCCCCATCGCCTCTGCAAACAGGACTTTGATGGCCTGCTTATTTCGTTCCCCCGTATAGGTAGCCAGCAGGTAATCCGTGCCCTGAGCCGGGCCGTTGAGCATCTCATACACCTCCAGCATGGCACAGAGCACCGTGTTGGCGACAAGATAGTCACTGCCGAGGAACTGCAGGATGGCCTTAGTAAACGTGGCGGAAGCGATGGCCATGCACAGTCCGGAGGAATTGTTGATCAGGGAGAACTGCATGAAGTTGAAAATGTCTCTCAGGGAAAACCAGAACCGGATCCGGAAGGTATTGCTCTTTTTCAGGAAATGCGTGGAAACCGTGAGCAGATAAAAGGCATAGCCGAGAATGGTTCCCAGCGCCAGTCCGCCCATGCCCATGGATCCGGCCAAAAAGAATGACGCGATGAGATTGATCACAAAGGTGCCGATATATCCCGCGCAGCAAAGCGTTTCATCTCCTTCGGAGGCAACGATATTGTCGAGGAAGGAGGTAAGGGACATGAACGGCGGAACGAAGATATAGAGCTGATAGTACTTTTCCGCAAAATTCCGGATGGCCGGTGCAGCCGGATAGATGCTGAAATAGGCTTCCTTAATCAGCCCGAACAAAACGGTCTGCAGCAGTCCGATAAAAAGCGTTGCCATGAGGCCAGTAGTGAACAGCTGATTCGCTCTTTCGTATTTCCGTTCCCCCTTCGCCAGGGCACACAGGGTTGAACAGCCGCTGGTGGTGATGCAGGAAAAAAAGGAACTGAAGGAGACGAGCGGAAACATGATCGAGGAGGCCGCCAGCGCATTCATGCCGAGTACATGTCCTGAAACCACACCGTCAATCATGTTAATCGCCACAGACAAACCAAGCCCCACCGAGTACTGAACGGCTTTCTTTCGGTATTCCCTGGTGACGTAAACCGGCTTGAGGATCGAGCGGAGGGCACCCCCGACGCTTCCAAGTTCCCGGATTTTCTGCCGTAAGGCCGTGCCTGCCGCAATCAGGGTGGTGCCGATCAGGGCGGCTGACACACACGCGGAGAAGGTATAGCTCTTGAGAGACACCATTTCCTCCAGCATCTGGTCTTTGGACCAGTCATCGATCAGGCCTGCAAAGAGGGTGATCGCCAGAGGCGGCGTCGAAAGGAACAATACGCAGGCGTTGATCAGGATCTGAACGAAATTAAAGATCACGATCTCTCTGACGCCAAACCGGCTGTCCTTCGGGCAAAGCTTTCGGTATACGATGCCGATCAGGGTGACGGAACCAATCTCCAGCAGCGTGACAAAGCTGTAGTCAATGACGCCATACAGGAGATAATCGATCACCAGACGGTTGAACAGGGTCGCCACGGCGCCGACGACAGGGCTGAAGAGGACGGAGGCGACCACTTCAATGGAGGGTCCAAGCCAGATCGAGTCATCACCTGTCAGCCGGATGATCAGATAATCCAGCGAAAAAGACAGCAGTGCAACAAGCAGGATCTGCAGGATGCGGTTGACACAGGCCTTAACATCAAACTTCATCACGTACATGCTTCTCCCTTTATCGATACTTCCGACATTATATCAAAAATCTGCCCATATGAGCTTTTGAAAAAAGCTCATATGGGCAGATCCGATGTACATTTTCAGCCGGTTTCCGGCTTTTTTGTCTTACCGGTCAGGTATCCGGCAGAATTCGGGACCAGCAGTGTGTCTCAATATGCACCTCGTCGCGCTCCAGAATATAGGCAATAATGGCATCGCATACATCGGTCAGAACGGCCCGGACAACCGGCTGGCCGGGGAGCATGTTGTAGTCGGAGGCGCCGCTGAAGCGATAGCTGTTGATACACAGCGTCACGCGCTCATCCGGAGTGAGGGGGCGTCCGTCCATTTCCATGCGGGTTACCCGGTCACCTACCGGCTGGCGGACATCAATCGTGTAGTCGAGACCGGCAAAATAGTCGTAGTTGTAGTGTTGCACTTTCGGCCGCATATACCGTTCGGAAAGCCCGATCGTTCCATCCGGAAGAAGCTCGAAATACTCCGCGGTATGTTCGATGTATTTCTTGAGGTCTGCGGCGGAGATAGAGAGGACGACAAGGGTATTGGAATAGATATAGGTGGAGACGATGTCGCGGATAGTGGGTGTTGCCGAAAAGCCTTTGTATTCATTGGGCAGGGCGCATGTGGAAATCTGTGCGCCGGTACAGTCCAGCTGAACGGTGTTGATGAAATTGGCCACGAGGGAACCGTGCAGGGCTGCCTCAAGATGCGGGACGCAGGGAAGGGCCTGATCCAGAAAGCCGGCCGGGGTATCCAGCCAGGACTGTACTTTTCGCTCCAGGGGGGAGAGAATCAGCATGCCTTTCCGGTTGGGCGGAGCGGAGGCGGGAAGCAGTTCGCTTGAGAACGTTTTCCGGCCATCCTCAAGGGTGATGTCAATGGCACAGGCGTGGGTGGCATGCTGCGGCGGCTGAACCGTATAGGAAAGACCATAGGTCATTCCGGGCTGTGCGATGTGCTGATGTCCGGTCAGGACAAGGTCATAGCCGATCTCATCGCAGATCCGGCAGGCCTGATTTTCCGTATCCGTGGACAGGACGCGCCGGGTACTGAGATCGCATTCATACCCGCCGTGGTAGATCAGGATGGAAAAATCACACTGATCCCGAAGCTCTTCATAGACCTCTCTGGCAGAGGTAAAGGCGTCCTCAATTTCCAGCTGTTCGACGGTTTCTGGTTTTTCCCAGATGCGGATATGATGGCTGGTGACGCCGGCCAGACCGATGCGAAGACCGTTTTCAAGGGTATGGATGGCATACCGCCTGAGCGGAAGCTGTCCCGCCTTGTCTCGGACGTTGGCCAGCAGGCAGGTGGCACTGATCTGGCGGAGATAGGTGGCCAGCTCTTCAAGGCCGTAGTTGAAATCATGATTGCCCAGGGTGATGTACTGGTACCCTGCCAGATTCATCATGGCGGCGGCGGGATGGGAGCCATACGAATTATCCGAAAGCTGGAAGAGTTTGGATTCCGGGGCAATCCGCTCATAATAATTGGTAAACGGAGACCCCTGAAGGGTATCCCCGCCGTCAATCAGCAGGGTATTGCCATCATGCGGATATTCGTTCATCAGGCGCAGAAGGCCGATTTCACGTTCCTGGGTATCGGCATAACTGGTGGGTGAAAAGTAACCGTGCATGTCAGAGGTATAACGGATGTGAAATGATTTTTGCATGAAGGGTCCTTTCATGGAGAAAACAGGCCGGGAAACCGGCCTGCTCTGTTACTGACCTCTGGCCAGTTTGCTGCGGATACGGGTGGAGAAGAATTCGATGATCAGCATCAGGATGATCATGGCCAGAATGAAGGAACCGACCATGGTCCAGCGCCGTGAGTTGATGCACTGGATCAGCGCGGCGCCGATGCCGCCGGCACCGACGATACCCAGCGTGGTGGCGTCCTTGATATTGATATCGAAACGATAGATGATGGTGGAAATGAAGTTCGGGATGAGCTGCGGGATGATGCCGTAGCGGATCTTCTGGAAGCTGGTGCAGCCTGAGGCATCCAGGGATTCCAGAATGGAGACATCCAGATCTTCAATGGCGGTAATGTACATCTTGGAAATCATGCCGATGGAACAGATACTCTGGGTGACGACACCGCAGAACGCGCCGGGGCCGGTGACGCGGATCCAGACCAGTGCCCAGACGATGGAGGGAAAGGTCCGGATGAGGAGAATCAGCGCGTTGGCCACAAAGGCCACGGGTTTTGGCATCAGCTTGTAACTGGCCAGGAAGGCAAAGGGCAGGGCGAGAATGCCGCCGATAATGGTTCCCAGAATGGCAATACAGACCGTTTCAAGCAGCAGATAGGGAACGCCTTCCTTTGCAGTGGAAAAGAGCATGCTGAAATCGGGACGGACCAGGCCGAAAAAGATGCCGGAGGCAACCTCGGATCCTTTGGCGGTGACGCCGCGGAATTCAACGCTTGAACCGGACCAGCCAAGGAGAATGGCGAGAATGATGACGATCAGGGTATACAGCCACCAGACTCTTGGCCGCGCTTCATACTTTTCAATGACAGTGGGTTTATACTGCATAACTCCTCCTCCTTAGCTCAGCTTGCTGCGCAGGAAGCGGCTGATATTTTCAATGATGAAAACGGTGACAAAAAGGGACAGAAGAACGGTGCCGAGACCATTGTAATCACGCCATCCGATCCGCTCATCAATGAGGATACCAAGACCGCCGGCGCCCACGTATCCCAGAATGGAGGCGGCACGAATATTCATCTCAAAACTGTAGAGACAATGAGAGAGATAGGTGGGGAGAATCTGGGGAAAAACGGCGGACCAGAATGCCTGGAACTTGCCTGCGCCGGAGGCCTCCAGCGCTTCAAAGGCGCGCATATCCACGGTTTCAATGGATTCATACAGCATTTTGGTGACCACGCCGAAGGTGAAAATGATAATGGCCATGGTGCCGGCGAAAGTGCCCAGACCGAAAACCAGGGCACAGATGGAGGCGATGACCAGGGTGGGCAGCGTGCGGACGATGTTCAGAATGACGCGAAGGATGCTCAGGAGCACCTTGTTGCGGTTGATGTTGGCCGAGACCGCAACGGCATAGGGCAGGGCCAGCAGGCAGCCGATAAAGGAGCCCATGATGCTCATTTTGATGGTTTCAAACAGCGGGGACCAGACTTTGGAGAAGTAACTGGGGTCCGGCTGAAAAATCTGTCCGAGAATTTTGGTCAGCTGTCCGCCGCGCTTCAGAATGATCGCGGGATTGAAACCGGTCATGATGATGCTGAAATACAGAACAAGAACGATGCAGATGATAATCAGCGGTGTTCTTGACCGGGGACGCAGCACGGTATGGCCGTTTTCAAGGGTAATCTGTTCCGGTTTAAAGATGCGGTCGAACAGGGAGAGGGAAACCGATGAACTGTTTTTCATCCCGACTCCCTCCTTTAATTGCCGCCTGCCTGCGGGACGGCGGATCCGTTGTAGATGCTGTCAAGCACTTCCTGCGTCACCTTGGAGGTGGGACCGTCATAGACGATTTCGCCGGCACGGATGCCGATGATCCGGTCCGCATACGACAGGGCCAGGTCGACATGGTGAATGTTGATCAGGATTGAGATGTTCATCTCGGTGTTGATTCGCTTGAAGTCGCTCATGACCTGATGCGCCGTCACCGGATCCAGTGCGGCAACGGGTTCATCGGCCAGGATGATGGTGGGGTTCTGGTTAAGGGTCCGGGCCAGGGCAACGCGCTGCTGCTGTCCGCCGGAGAGCTGGTCGCAGCGGGTATAGGCCTTGTCCAGAATGCCGACTTTATCCAGCGCATCCAGGGCTTTCAGTTTCTGTTCTTTTGAGAAAAGGCCGAACAGAACCTTGAAAAACGGCATGTCCGGAACGTTTGAGGTGAGGACGTTCTTGATGGCCGTGGTGCGGGTGACCAGATTGAAGGACTGGAAGATCATGCCGATCTTTCTGCGGAACTTCCGAAGAGAGGCGCCGGAAAGCTTGCTGACATCCGTATCATCCACGATCAGCTGTCCGTCGGTAATATCAATCATGCGGTTGATGGTACGGATCAGTGTGGATTTTCCGGCACCGGAAAGTCCGATGATGCCGACAAATTCGCCCTGCTGGATCTTGAGATTAACATCAATGAGTCCCTTCGTTCCGTTCGGATACGTCTTGGAAACATGTTTAAACTCGATCAAGTGAGTCACATCCTTCTTTTCTAGATTGGGGGAGCAGGCGGTAATTTTGAAAAAAGCGGCTTCCCTGGGAAGCCGCTTTGGTTATCAAAGCTTGGTAAACCGATTACTTGACGATTTCCTGAGCAGCGCGTGCGCCGTCATAATCAGCATCGGTAGCCTTTGCATAGCCGGTGTGGCTGTAGACATCGAAGATGGCCTTTCCCTCATCGGTATTGATGATGTTGATCAGGCAGTTCTGCATGGCCTCGATAAACTCGGGGTTGTACACTTCCGGCTTTGCCTTTGTGATGGCAACGGTATCATTGTAAATTCCCTTGGTGACGCCGATAACATTGAGCTCGTTCCAGATGGAATCGGTACGGCCCATGCCGGCCTTGCCGGTCGGATCAGCTTCGTTGGTCGGGATGGTCCAGGCAGCCTCATAATCGTTGCGGCCGTCGGCGTAGCAGACGATGATGTCCACGGCTTCCGCAGCAGCCTGTGCAAAGGCCTCGCCGTAGCCGGAGAGCTGGGTGACATGGGAGAGATCGGTGATCTTCTTTCCATAGTTGTCAAAGAGCCAGAGGGTCGGATAGATGTATCCGGCAGAGGAGGAGGTGCCCAGAACTGCCCAGTTGGCAGCGTCGAGCTCTTCCCAGGTCAGCATTTCGCCGGCATTGACCTTGGCGGCCAGCTTCTTGCCGTAGGCAGAGGGGGTGGCATAGATCAGGGAACGATAGAAGGTAACCTGAGGACCGTTCTTGAGGGTCTTGTTGGCTTCGCCGTTCCAGTCAGCAGGCACTTCGCTGTCGTTGGAAAGGCCATTGCGGGTAGCGGTCAGAATGACGTCAACCTCTTCGCTGTACAGGGCATAGGTGCCGCCCGGAAGCCAGCCGAGATCGATGGAGCCGGCAGCAAGGGACTCGCCGGTGGCATTGTAGTTGGTGCCGACGGTGATAACAACCTCACCGATGTCATAGCCCTGATTGGCCATTTCGGCTTTTACCAGGTCCGGCAGATTCTTGGTACCGGTGATGATGACATCCGCATCCTTGGACGGAACAAACTGGAACTCAAGTTTGTCAATGGCGATATTGTCGGCAAGCGCGCCAACAACACCCAGGCAAAGAATGGAAACCAGAACGAAAGCAAGCAGTTTCTTCATGGAAGTTCCTCCTCCTTAAAAAGTAAACGTTGTTTTTTTTCGGACACTGAAAAGTATATCAAAAGTGCCGAAAAAAGAAAAGGAAAAAAAGGATAAAGTTCGACTTTGAGTGACAATGACATAAATACTGCTATGAAAAGTAGCAGAATACACAAAACATGGGAAGAAATCCGAACAATGCTGACGCTGCCGGACTGGGATGACGCCGCTTGTTTCCAATTGCGCTCGGGGGAAACGGAATGGTACAATAGCAGACAGAGACGCAGAGAGAAAGGGGACAGAAAATGGAACGATTCAACTTTCTGATGGAGCAGCTTGAGGGTCAGTACGGCCCGGAGGAGCTTGAGAGAATCAGGTCCGGCTATGCCTGCCGGCGCAGGACCAGTCTTCGGGTGAACCCGCTCCGCGCGGATTCCCGGCAGGCAGAGGATATGCTGACACAGGCGGGCATCCGCTTTGAACGGGTTTCCTGGTACAGCAACGCCCTTCTTCTCGATGCAGGAATGGAAGAACGGGTCCAGGCACTGTCGGTGTATGAATCGGGGGGCATTTATCTGCAGAGCCTCTCCTCCATGATTCCGCCGCTTTTGCTGAATCCCCTCTCCGGGGAAAACATTCTGGATATGGCAGCGGCGCCCGGCGGGAAGACGACGGAGATGGCGGCGCTGACGGGCAACGGGGCTCTGATTACTGCCTGCGAACGCAATGCCGGCCGGGCCGAGCGCCTGCGGTTCAATCTTGCCCG
>DGWH01000071.1:0-637 GCA_002395225.1 Christensenella sp. UBA4263 | reverse complement strand
GCTTTGACCGGATCCTGCTGGATGCCCCCTGCAGCGGAAGCGGCACGGTTTCCCCGCAATCCAGGGGAACGTTTACAAAGGAAAACCTGGACCGCACCACAAAGCTTCAGCGGGAAATGCTGGCCAAAGCGATTCAGCTGGTTTCACCGGGGCATGAAATCGTTTACTCAACCTGCTCCATTCTGAAAGCGGAAAATGAGGACATTGTCAGGAGAGCGCTCAAAGGCGGGAAAGTCAGGCTTGTTCCGATTGATCCGGACAGGTTCAAGGGCGTTCCGTGCCTGCCGGTCTCACTGCCGGGCACGCTTTGTATCTGTCCGGATGAGTCCTATGAGGGATTTTTTGCCGCCCATCTGATCCGTGTATGAGCAGAACTGAATACGAACAGGGAGCCGGTTGTGCCGGCTCCCTGTGTGCTTTTATGACCGCTGATTGAAAGAGGTGTCGGATTCATTGGATTCCGACCTTATTTTTTGCCGTTCTTTTTCTTCTTCCGTCCGAAGAGGATGATCAAGATGATGCCGATCAGGCCAACCCCTGCAATCGGTACCCAGATCGCGGCGCCCGATCCGTTCTTCCCCTTTTCCGGTTCTGCAGTCGGTTCCGGAGTCGGTTCGGGTGTTGCAGTCGGTTCCGG
>DGWH01000017.1:29033-29345 GCA_002395225.1 Christensenella sp. UBA4263 | reverse complement strand
CAGATTACCGGTGCCTTTAACGGCGAGGGCAAAGAAGAAACACTGCTCAGAGACAGTGAAGGCAATTATTACATCGTTGTCCCCCGCGGCGGCGGTATCTATCTGACCGCAACGGTCGAGGCGCTTAATCAGGGAGTGCCGGAAGAAAGAGAAGAAAGGAATTCACCGGTACGCGTTAAAACGACGGGTGAGGAGAAAGGCAATGCGCTGGCTGTCCTGGAGAATAAAGAATCAAACAGCCGCGTTGCAATCCCTGCCGTCAATGGCCTGATCAAGGGCGAGGAACGGAAAGCGCTGGCATCACTCTCTCCG
>DGWH01000017.1:0-28910 GCA_002395225.1 Christensenella sp. UBA4263 | reverse complement strand
TCCGGATTCACGCTCGGCGAAGAAGCGAAAAAGCTGCTGGACAGTCTGGATGTGAACCTTCGTGAAGCGGTACGGCTCATTTACAGATATGAAAACGGTGTCAGAGTAAAATGGTATTATGTTGAGATGAATCTGTCAGGAAACAAGATTGCACGCTTTGGATTCAGGCAGCTGGAGGATGGTTCCTGGATGGTAGAGATGCTGTGATTCTTTGTTCACCCGCTGAGGAATTCATAAACAATCGTGAGTGCAGCTTAACCGCTGCACTCTTTTTGGATTCGGACCGCAAAAACAGGGTGCGTAAAGAACAGGGGCAGAGGCAAATAGAAAGGCGGGCAGAGACCGAAAATTTTCCGCCCGTACAAATAAAAACTGTGTACGGGCACTTTAATCTTCGGGGACGGGGAAAACCGGTTTTCATTCATATCTGCTATTTTGTATAATCATCAGGTCGATGGATCTGATGGCTGCCGGACTGAATGATGGTCCATGTGTCCAGCGATTGCGGGAGCCCGGCGTTTAAAAGGGTTTATGTGCAGGCCTCGCTGCGGCAGAAGACCGTTAAGCGTTCCGGCGGAACGTGGCGAATATCCAAACGGTATATCGCCGGGTTTGCCGGGACAAATAATCAGAATGACGGCTGAATGATCATCGAAAAGAAATGATTGTTGGAGGAGAGCAGATGAAAAAACTTGTCAGTCTGATGGTATCGTTCATGATGCTCATCAATCCCATTGCCGGCGTGCTGGCAGAAGGAGAATCAACGCAGGCGCCTGAGACTCAAACGGTTATGGTGAATGCATCTGAAGGCGAAGCTGCAGAAAAAACAGTGGAAGCCATTGAGGTTACAGGGAGCGGCGATCAGTTTGGAGCTGTTGTGAACGGAAATGCAGCGCCGGCAACATTGACGGTTGAAAATGACATCAAGACAACATCTGAGGATGGAAAAGCTGGTGCCGCGAATGTTTTTGCAGCGGGGAATCAGGGCAGTGCCGATCTTTCCGCCGGACAAGTAACGGCTGAAACCAAGGCTGAAGGCGGCGAGGTGGTTGGCGTTTTGCTGGAATCGAAAGGTGAAGAAAGCAAAGCCGCTGCAAATGTATCAGATGTCTCAGCTGTTTCGACAGATGGAGTCGCGATAGCCGTTTCTGCACAGGCATACGAAGAAAAGAATACCGCAGAGGCAACAACCGGAGGGGTATCTGCAGAGGGAAAAGACGGCGCAGCAGGCATTTATGCAGTTGCAGGAGCTGATGACAGTTCGACCAGTGATACGGCTGGTTCAGGGAATACGGTTGCCGTAAACACCGGAAATGTGACTGCAACTTCTGAAGAAGGTGTTGCAGAAGCGATTATCGCAGAGGCAAACGGCAGTCAGAATGAAACAACGGTGAAGGCGGGAGAGGTAACCGCAAAGGGAGGCAACGCTACTGCTGTCACCGCAAGTGCACATAATGATGCTGAATCGACAGGTGAAAATAAAACAACTGTAACGACAGAGAATATTGCGGCTGTTTCTGCTGAAGGAAATGCAACCGCTATTGAAGCAAATGCTCAGGGCAATAAGAATACAGCCGATGTAACAGCCGGGGATATCTCTGCCACGAGTAATGATATGGCAACAGGTATTTCGGCAACTTCGGAATCCGGCATAAGTATGTCCGGAGAGAAAACTGGTTCGGATAATGCGGCTGTTGTCAATGCCGGGAATATCCATGCGGCCGTGACAGACAATGGGAAATCAGATGAATCGTATTCATATGGGTATGCGACTGGTATTGATGGACGGTCTTCCGGTCAGGGGAATACGGTTGAGGTTACAGCAAAAAACATTACGGCCGAGGCCATGACGACAAACAATGGCCAGGCAAACGCATTTGCAACGGGTGTTTCCGTAGACAGCTATAGCGGCGGTAAACAAGAGACATCAACTGGGAATATTGAAGCCAAAGCTTCTTCAAAATCAGAATCTGACGATCAGCTGCCCTATACACAGTCTAATTCAAATGCGGTTGGTGTTAATTCCGTAGTGAGCGGTGAAGGGTCAGAGGGAAATACATCTACCGGCAGCATTACGGCTGAGGCGACAGCTACGGGCGGAAGTACATCAATTGCGACCGCAAAAGGTGTAAAGGAATACAGTAATAACGGCAAACAAACATTAACTACAGGTGATATTGAAGTCAAAGCAACTTCAAAATCTGAATATGACAGCCAGAGGAATTCTGAATTTTCCTCTTCAGAAGTGACTGGTATTGAATCCTACGCGAATGGCAAAGAATCAGAGGTGACCATCACAACCGGAAGCGTTACCGCTCAAGCGACGGCAGACGGTGGAATTGTGATGAATTCTGAGTATAGCTCTTATCATACAAATGCTGAGGGTTCTGCTGTTAGTCTGACGGCAAACAACGCAGGCAATATTTCTTATACGGCAGATGGAGACGTGGTTTTATCGCTTACCCAGAATATGAAAGAAAGAGACGCTGAAGAAACACCCGCCTCCGTATCCCCCTCACCATATACTTATGAGGAGGATGCAGGAACTTTTACAGGCACTAATAACGCAGGTTTAAAGATTTCCGTCGTTGGCAAAGAATCTGAGGTTGCGGCGGTTATTAAAGGGAATGTGAATGCTGATTCTACGATAAACCGCCCGGATGTTGATGAACCCATAACCGGCAGTGATGTTGCAGGTGTAGTGATCGGAGACCAGAAAATTGGCGTTCCGCTCAGCAGCAGGAAAGCATATGATGAAGACGGAAATCTTGTAAGAGAGACAGACGAAAATGGAAATACGACTTATTATACAGACGGGAAGATTACACAGACTTATAACGATCAGACAGGTGTTCGGACATTCTATCGCGAAGACGGAACAAAACATTACGAAGAAGATTACGCACTAAATAAAATTTACTATGATGAAAACGGAAATGTAACCAACAAAACCGGCGATTTAATGGTGAAACCACCGCAGGCATCTGAAACAGGAACTGCAAATGTAAAGATCGAGGGCGATATTACCTCCAACGGCGTTGCACTTGAGGTGGTTCCGACGCTTTCCGGCGGCAGCGTGAATGTGGTTGTCGAGGGAACAATTAAGGGTGAATCCGGTGCCGTACTCGTCAACGATAATGTAAACGCTGGAAACTTTAATCTTACCGTATGGAAGATTGATCCTGCGACCTATCACGAGTATGATGACAATGGTGAAGTCGCAAATACAGAGGAATCCTATCTGGAGGTCATGACGCCTGAGGGCGAAGGATACAGAAACGATACCGATGCGGCAGAAGAACTGTTAAAGCAGGTTCAGTATATTATCAAGGTGGATCCGAACCTCAGCAATGCCCATGTTGATCTGGACGGAACGACGAAATTCACTGACTTTACCGGCGAGGAATACGACGTTGCCCATGAGGATGACAAGGTGGTCATCAAGATCAGCGCGGATTCCGGATACCAGATTACCGGTGCCTTTAACGGTGAGGGCAAAGAGGAAACGCTCCTCAGAGACAGTGAAGGCAATTATTACATCGTCGTTCCCCGCGGCGGCGGTGTCTATCTGACCGCAACGGTTGAGGCAATTAATCAGGGCTCGCCGGAGGAAGAAAGAGGCGGAAAGACGGCGCCGACACGGCTCAGAGTGAATGATAAAGAAAATGACGGCGGTCTGGTGGCCCTTGATAAAACAGAATCAAACAACCGTGTTGCGATTCCTGCCGTAAACCGACTGATCAAGAGTGAAGAACGGAAAATGCTGGCAGCACTCTCGCCGAGTCAGCAGCTTCTGGTCGTTCTGATAAAGGCTGGATTCAGCAATGCCGCCTCCGCCTCCGGATTCACGCTCAGTGAAGAAGCGAAAAAGCTGCTGGACAGTCTGGATGTGAACCTTCGTGAAGCGGTACGGATTATTTACAGCTATGAAAACGGTGTTAAGGTAAAATGGTATTACCTCGAGATGAATCTGCCGGGAAACAAGATTGGCCGCTTTGGCTTCAGACAGCTGGAGGATGGATCCTGGACGGTGAAAATGCTGTAATTGTTTTCAGTCGATATTCACAAAGCCAAAATTGAATGGGAGTGCAGCTTAACCGGCCATTACAACAATTTTGGTACAAAATTTGGCAGAATTGACGGGTACTGAAAGTACCTCTTTGATGCTTTGACACATTATAAGCAGGAAGTTTGAGCTTCCTGCTTTTTTTTTCGTATGCGCTGCGCCGATACGTATTTTTTTTCCCGATATGCTTGAACGGGTAGCTAAAAAAATTGACAGATAAACGAACTGTGACCTTTATTGACAAAGTGTTATTTTTGAGTATGATGACCTTTAGCCTGCGATTCTGAACAAGGATAGAATGATCAGATTCCATGCAGAGAGACATCATCTCACCACCAGATGGATGGACACTGTTCTCACTTACCAGGCTGCGTGACAGGCGCAGATGGAAAGACGTGTGCGGATTCGCTGGAAACAGATTCTGGCAGGCTTTTTGAAATCGGGACAGAATGCGATGAGTCGGAGATACCAGATGGCGGAGCGTCATGGTGAAAGGCGTATTCTCCCGGAACGTGGATCGGATTTTTTTCAATGTTCAATGAACGTTGAATTAAATTATATTACTTTTTTAGGAGGTCAGGTTATATGAACCTGAAAAAGACGGCAAGTCTGATGGTCTCAATGATGCTGGTCATCAATCCCATTGCCGGTGTGCTGGCAGAGGGAGAAGCTGCACAGACGACGGGGACGGTTAATGTGATTGCTCCCGACACTTCTTCTGGAGAGACGACAGTTGAAAAGGCTGTGGAGGCAGTTGAGGTTGCCGGTGAGGACGACCAGACCGGAGCCAATGTATCGGCAGATGGTGCAGCGGGAGATGCATCGGCAAAATTAACGGTGAATGAAAACATTGAAGTAACTTCTGAAAATGGTAAGGCTATCGGTGCGCATGTGTCTGCAGCCGGTGGAGAGCAGGGCAGTGGAAATGCCGAAGCTACCGTAAAAGAAGTAACGGCAGAGGGAAATGAAAAGACGACAGGCATCGAAGTCAGCTCCAGCTCTGTTGTTGAAAAATCGGATTCAACTTCACAGTCTGGACAGGATCCCGAAACCAAATATGAACAGGAACTTGTTGGTTCAGAGAGCAAAGCCACTGTAAACGCCGGGGATGTTAACGCAACATCGAATGACGGCTCCGCAACAGGCGTTGCTGCTTCAGCAAATGGAGACAAGAATACGGCTGAAGCAACAGTAAACGCAGTAACGGCAGAAGGTGAATTTTCCACAACAGGCATCGAAGCCAGTTCCAGCTCTGCTGAAATTGAACAGCAATCAAATACTTATTTTGAAAATGGGGGTAGCGCAAACTCATACGAAAAGGGGCCTGCAGGTTCGGAAAATAAAACTGTTGTAAAAGCCGGGGATGTTACAGCAACATCGAGAAGCGACGCAACAGGCATTACTGCTTCAGCAAATGGGGATAAGAATACGACCGAAGTAGAAGCAAAGGCTGTAACGGCAAACGCTGAAGGAAATGCTGGAAAAGCAACAGGCATCGAAGCCAGCGCCAATTCTGGTGAGAAGGATTCCATTTCAGTTAAAACTGGTGAGGATAGTACACATAATCAGGAACTTGCTGGCTCAGAGAATAAAACGGTTGTTAAGGCCGGAGATGTTAACGTTACATCGAAGAATAACTCCGCAACAGGTGTTACTGTTTCAACAAAAGGTGATAAGAATACGGTTGAGGCAACGGTAAACGAAGTAACGGCAGAAGGCAGATATAGTGTCTCAGGCGTTGCGGCAAGTTCTGAATCAAGTCACAATGAATTGAGAACACATCTTGCTGGTACAAATTCTGATAGAGTAAGAGAGAGCGTTGCCGGCTCAGAGAATAATTCTGCTGTAACAGCCGGGAATGTCAAAGCGACAGCGACAGAAGGCTACGCAACAGGCATTACAGCTTCAACGAGTGGAAATAAGAATACGGTCGATGTAACCGTCAAAGACGTAACGGCTGAAGGTAAAGAGCAATCCACAACAGGTATCGATGCAAGTACTGGTTACGCATTATTGAGGCCTTATGGAACTGGTAATAAGACGGTTGTAAATGCCGAGAATGTCAAAGCAACATCGACAGAAGGCGAGGCAACAGGCGTTAAGACTTCTGCGACTGGGAATAACAATACGATCGAAGTAACCGTTAAAGAAGTAACCGCAGAGGGTAAAAACAGCGCAACTGGTATCAACGTATCAAACGATAGTGAGTTCGTGAACAAACCTGACGGACCTGGTAATAATACCATTGTGAAAACTGGAGATGTCAAGGCAACAGCAGAAACTACAGCTGATGGAGAGGGCCTTCAGTTCGCATCAGTGACAGGCGTTAACGCAGCAACTACAGGCAAAGAGAATACGGCTGACATTACGACAGGCAGTGTGACTGCTGATGTAACGGCCAATGGCAGCAATGATTCTATATCAGGGACTGCGGTTAATCTGGATGCTGATGGCGCGAGCGTAATTTCCTACACGGCTGAAGGAGATGTGATTTTAACATTAACAACCACTCCGGAGGAGAAAAAATCTGAAGAAGAGAGTCAGGAAGAGTCTGAAGGCGATAGTTCCGAGCAGGTAAGCAAAACGTATACGGGAGCTGAGAATGCGGGCCTGAAGATTTCTGTTATTGGCAGTGATTCTGAAGTGGCAGCCATCATTAAGGGAAATGTAGAGGCGAAATCCATCGCGAAAGGTTCTGACTCGGATGCACCGGTCACCGACGACAGTGTCGCGGGTGTAGTGATTGGAAATCGGCAGTCCAGTGAACAAACGGTTGATGAACCGGCTGAAGAACCGGCTGAAAAAACAGCTGAAGAATTGGGCACTGCAAATGTCAAGGTGGAAGGCGATATCGTTTCCAGCGGATATGGTCTTGAAGTCGTTCCGACACTTTCCGGCGGCAATGTAAATGTGATTGTCGAGGGCACGATTAAGGGTGAGTCCGGTGCAGTTGTCGTTAATGAAAATGTGGATGCCGGAAACTTCACGCTGACGGTCTGGAAGATTGAACCGACCACAGTAAATAATGAGAATGGTGAGGCTACTGAAGAGCAGGAGTACCTGACGGTTAAGACGCCGGAGAGCAGTGAGGACAATAACAAGGCGGAAAAGACCGAAGAAGTTCTGAAGCAGGTCCAGTATATTATCAAAGTGGATCCGTCTCTCGCCAATGCGCATGTGAATATGGAAGGAACGACGAAATACACAGACTTTACCGGTAAAGAATATGATGTCGCCCACGAGGATGACAAGGTTGTTCTTAAGATCAGCGCGGATTCGGGCTATCAGATTACCGGTGCCTTTAACGGCGAGGGCAAGGAAGAGACGCTTCTGAAAGACAGTGACGGCAATTTCTACATCATTGTTCCCCGTGGCGGCGGTGTCTATCTGTCGGCAACGGTCGAGGCGGTTGCGCAGGAGTCATCGGATGAAGGAAGCGAAGGAAGCGAAGGAAACGAAGGAAACGAAGGAAACGAAGGAAGCGAAGGAAACGAAGGAAATGAAGGAAACGAAGGAAACGAAGACAGAGAAGAAAAGACGGTAACATCATTTGTGATGAAGAATGAGCAGGGGAATGAGCAGGGCAAAGACAGCGCTCTGGCTAAGCTGGCGGACATTAAATCAAACAACCGTGTTGCGATTTCTGCTGTGAACGGCCTGCTCAAGGGTGAGGAACGGCAAGCCCTGGCGAAACTTGATCCGACGCAGCAGCTTCTGGTCATTCTGACAAAGGCCGGATTCGGCAATGTTGCTGCCTTGTCCGGATACGCACTTGGCGATGATGCGAAAAAGCTGATAGATGGTCTGGACGTTGATCTTCGTAAAGCCATCAGAACGATTTACAGATATGAAAACGGTGTTCGGGTAGAATGGAATTATATCGAGATGACTCTGCCTGGGAATATGACAGCACGCTTCGGCTTCAGACAGCTGGAGGATGGAACCTGGACGATCCAGTTGCTGTGATTCTTTTTGATGACGATTTGAGATATTCATAATTGCAAGAGTGCAGCCTTGGCTGCACTCTTTTTTGCATATGGCCGCTTCATATGGTAAAATAGGACAAAATCAGAGACAACCTGGTTGGATAACAGATACACAGTGATGCGGATCAACCACGCGTTCAGGACGGAGATGAACAGAGAAAGCCTGATCGATACGCCTCACTTCAGGGGAAAGGGAGAGGCGTGCGGACATTGTCCTGCGTTGGCGTGGGATCCGTCCGGCGTGAAACCGGGCAGCTACTTGTGACAAACAGGAGAACGACATGGGCAAATATGCAATTGGTGTCGATTATGGCACGCAGTCGGTACGCGCAATTCTGGTAGATATTGATACAGGGAAAACGGCAGCGGAAAGCGTTGTGGAATATGCACACGGGCTGCTGAGCGGATTCCCGGGAAAGAATGTGCCGCGGTCATATGCCCTGCAGGATCCCATGGATTATCTGAACGGGCTCATTGAGACGGTATCCGCGGTGATGGACAGGAGCGGACTGGGACCGGAGAACGTGGTCGGTCTGGCCATAGATGCCACGGCTTCCACTCTTTTGCCGGTGGGCCGGAACAAAAAGCCTCTCTCGGAATATCCGGAATTCCGTTCCGAGCCGCATGCCTGGCTGAAGCTGTGGAAGCACCACGGGGGCGAAGCGGAGGCAGCCAGGATGACGGAGATTGCCTCGGAAATGGGGGAACCCTGGCTTGAGCGTTACGGGGGACGAATCTCCAGCGAGTGGATGTTCCCGAAAGTGCTGGAAACCCTTCACTGTGCACCGCAGGTGGTGGACCGGGCAGATGCACTCCTTGAGGTCATGGACTGGCTGACCTGGATTCTGACGGACCACCTCACCGTGTCCGGCTGCGGGAGAGGGTATAAGGCGCTGGTTGTGGAGGATTTCCCTTCCCGGGAGTATCTGGCCAGGCTTGATCCCCGCCTGCCGGACATCGTGTGCACGAAGATGAATCAGCCGATCCTTCCGGTTGGCTCCAGGGCGGGCGTGCTCTGTCCGGAGATGGCGGAGAAACTGCATCTGCTGCCCGGAACGCCGGTAGGTACGCCGATCATTGACGCCCACAGCTCTGTTCTGGGCGGCGGGATTACCGGACCGGGTGAAATGATGATCATCATGGGAACCTCTGCCTGCCACCTGATGCTGACTGAACGGGCTGCGGGCGTTCCGGGAATTCAGGGAATTGTCTGGGACGGGATCATGCCCGGGTGGTTTGGCATTGAGGCCGGACAATCCTGTGTGGGCGATCAGTTTGAATGGGCGGTGCGGAACTGTTTCCCAGAGCCGTATGCCAGGGAGGCGCGGGAACGTGGTCTTTCCCCGCATCAGCTGCTGACGCAGAAGCTTGAGGGGGTTCATGCCGGCGATACCGGCCTGATTGCCCTCGACTGGCTGAATGGGGTCCGTTCACCGCTTATGGATTTTGAACTCAACGGCCTCATCGTCGGATTGAATCTCCGGACAAAGCCGGAGGAAATCTATATGGCGCTGGTTGAGTCTGCGGCGTTCGGAACAAGGACCATTCTGGAGAGCTTTGAAAAGGCCGGTCTGCCGGTGCGTGAGATTGTTCTGGGAGGAGGAATCCCGGCGAAAAATCCCTTTGTTGTCAGGACATTTGCCAATGTGCTGCGGCGGCCGGTTCGCATCTGCGCCAGCAAACAGGCCAGTGCCCTTGGCGCAGCCATGCTGGGCATTTGTGCTGCACCGGAATCGGTGACCGGATATGGAAGCCTCGCTGAAATCGTCAGGCGTCTTGGACAGGTGCAGCAGGACCCGATCCGGCCGGAAACAGCGGAGGCAGATGTGTACGACAAACTGTACGCGGATTATCTGGAACTGCACCGGTACTTCGGCCGGGAGAACCCTGACCTGATGCACCGTCTGACCCGAATGCACCGATAAGAAAGCGGACCGTGTGTCCGCCGGTCAGGGAAATGGAAATGTGGCCTAAAATGGCCGGTTACAGGGCCGGTAACGCAGAAAGATCATTCAGCAGATCATGGAGGAGGGCAGAAGAATGACGAAACCGATCATGATTATTCATGTGTGCCTTGAACGGGACAGGATATCCCGGATGAAAAGTGCCTGCGGTGATGTGACGATGCTTCCGTTTACAGGAATGGTGGAATCGGAGCTGTTCACCGGAACCATTCTCCCCGGCGGGGTAGATGTCCAGGTAACAGATCCCACCGGCTGCCGCCATCTTTGTGCCAGGTATATGCTGGAAGGCGCAGACCGGGAGGGGAATAACTGCCGGATTTACGTGGAAAACAATGGCTGGTTCCGGACGGATGATCCGAAGCTGACGGCATGCCCGAAGTTTATGACGGACAGCCCGGTGCTTTTCGATTATCTGACCCGTCCGGTCTTTCGTTCCGAGGTGCATGGAACGGAGGCGGGCGTGGACATCCATATCTTTGATACCACACTGGAAAAAGAGCATCATGGATGAAAAATGCCGGATATGTCCCCAAACGTCCATTTGAGGGGAAAAGGCAGCATCTTCCACCGTTTATGAATAAAATCTATTCAAAAACAAAGCGTTTGTTTGTCATCATTATCGATGAATGGGATGCACGGTTCAGAATACGGGAAGATACGAAAGGCCAGATAGAATACCTGGACTCAGCTGAAGTGCTGGCCGAATATCTCCGACGGGATTATGACGGGCTGCAGGACGCCGCGGCGCTGCTGATGGACGGCTCAGGGGAGATACGTCAGCCTGTCATAGGATCACCTTTCACGGAAGGGATGACATGCTGTCTCTTCTGGTTCATCTCGGCTATCTGGGCGATGATGCCGTACGAAGTGAGGTCTATCCCAAACCGTGAAATCCTGGATGCATTCAGGGCATCGACAAAAGGCAGTGAATGGACCGGGATAGTGAACAGTTCCGCATTTTTCACCGGAACATCTGAGGGCCGCGTGGGACGGAAACACGGATAAAGCTGCCCAGGCTTCCTGCAATCTCACTTTGGCAAATGAGAACTGAGGAGGATTTTCAGATGGAACCTGCGGTTTATGCGGATTATGCGGCAACGGCCCCTCTGCGGGAGTCGGCCCGGCAGGCGATGATGCCCTGGCTGGAACGGGAGTTCGGAAATCCGTCCGCGGCGGATACGTACAGCCGTGCACCAAGGCGCGCTGTGCTTGAGGCGAGAGAGCGCATTGCCGGACTGCTGGGAGCGCGGCCGGATGAGATTTTCTTTACTTCCGGCGGGACCGAGGCGGATAACTGGGCAGTCAAGGGCAGAGCATGGGCCTGTTTCAGGGGAAGACCGGGGCATGTTGTCACCAGCGCCATTGAACATCCTGCGGTTCTGGAGCCCTGCGCATTCCTGGAACGTTTTGGCTGGAACGTGACGCGGCTGTGTCCGGATCGGGAAGGCCGGATTTCGCCGGAGGCACTCCGGTCAGCGCTGAGGCCGGATACCGCGCTGGTTTCCGTGATGGCGGCAAACAATGAAATCGGGACCGTCCAGGAGATCACCGCACTTGCCAACGTGGCCAAAGAGGCAGGGGCAGCGTTTCATACGGATGCCGTTCAGGCGGTCGGGCATATTCCGCTTCGGGTGAATGACACAGCGGTCGGGCTGCTTTCGGCCAGTGCCCACAAGTTTGGCGGGCCGAAAGGAATCGGCTTCCTGTATGTGCGGCATGGGCTGGCACTGGAGGCACTGCATCACGGCGGCGGGCAGGAGCGGGGAATGCGTTCCGGGACGGAGAATGTGGCCGGCATTGTCGGAATGGCGGCGGCACTGAGCGAGAGCATTGGTGAGATGGCGCAGGAACAGGTTCGCCTGGAAAGTCTGCGGTCACGGCTTATCGGCAGGCTGAGGGAAAAGGGGATGGATTTTGTCATCAATGGCAGTGAACGGCATCTGCCCGGACTGGTTTCGGTTTCCTTTGCGGGACAGGATGGGCGGACACTGGTGTATCTTCTGGACCGAAAAGGAATTGCCGTGGCTGCCGGATCGGCCTGTCATTCACAGGAAATCACCGTATCGCACGTACTCAGAGCCATTTGTGTCCCGGATAAGTACATAAAAGGAACGGTCCGCATCACGCTCGGACGGGAGAGTACCGAGGCGGATGCGGACCGTATCGCAGAGGAAATCGCCGGACTGGTCAGATAGAATCGAGAAGGGACGGAATGTCCGTGAGACTGGTGCAGGCATGATGACAAAAGTGGGCGAACGATTCGCGCCAGGGGATAAGGTCCGGAATCATACAGACCTGCATGCGGCCGTTGAAACCGGCCTCAATTCCGCTGGGGGAGTCCTCCAGAACCAGACAGTCCTCCGGCTTTATGCCGAGCCGCTGGGCAGCCAGAGTGAAAATGTCCGGTGCCGGTTTGGAACGGACCGGATCATCTCCGCAGACGATGACCGGAAAACGGTCAAGGCCGCATGCCTGAAGGGAGAGGGAGATGCGCTGCATGCCGCTGGAGGAACCCAGCGCAAAGGGAATCCCGTGGCGTTCCAGAGAATCGAGAAGTTCACGGGCACCGGGCTTGGCCCTGAGGTCACCCGCACGGACCTTTTCAGCATAATATTTTCTGGTGAGAGCCCAGAAATGGTCCGGGTCAAAGGGACCGCTGATATGTGCGGCAAAGATTCGGTTGCTGGATGCAGCGGTTTCGCCCAGCGTCTGCAGAAGAACGGAATAGTCCATGGGAATGCCCATTTCCTCAAAAGCACAATGGTCGCATTCAAGCGCCAGCTTCTCGGAGTCAATGAGAAGGCCGTCCATGTCAAACAGAACGGCCCGAATGGGGCGAACCGGGACCCCGCCGTGGATAAAGCTCATTTTTCGGGCTCCTTCCGGATAATGGGATGTCGGGACTTATTGATTCAGAGGCGGCAGTTCGTGAATGTCATAGTTGTCGTAATAGATTTCAAAGGCCGTTTCCGTGTCGCCGGAGAGCTCGATCAGCGCACCGGCCTGGAACATGGCAGAAAGTGTGCCGCTGGGGGCATGCCAGGCGGCGTTTCCGTCAACCGTAATGGGACTGTCCCGCAGAATGGCTTCCGCGCCAAACAGCAGTTTGCCGGTGGCAATATGATAGTCGCTGGAAACGAGGGCAATCTGGCGGACCTGAGGACATTTTTCCGCAAGCAGATCAAAGGTGAAGATGGCGTTCTGGGCCGTGGTGATGGACTTGTCCTCAACGAAAATCCGTGCCGGCTCAATGCCGTTTTCCCGCAGCCACTGGGCCATCTTTCCGGCTTCAGTGGCTTCCTTGTTTTCTGCCGCGGTACCGCCGCCGGTACACACAATCACTGCTTTCGGGTACTTTTCCGCGGCGGTTTTCAGAACCTTCAGCCGCTCAATCAGTTCCTCCCGCATGCTTCCATCCGGATTCAGCTGGAAGCCCAGTACGGTCAGGCAGAGGGTATCATCATCCGGAAGATCATCCGGAAGGGCGGGGGTGACCGTGACCGGCGCCGCCCAGAGGTCCATGATCCGGTTCCATTTCTGATACCGGTCCGGGTCGGCTTCGGCCAGCTGACGGAGTGCTTCCTCATCCCGTTCGCCATATGCGGCATAACGGATAACGGCGCGCTCGATCAGTTCCTGGGAAAGATGGATATTTTCACCACAGGCCGTGAGGGCAAAGAGGGTCAGGAGAACAAAGCACAGGCACAGGAAAAACGATTTGCAAGACATGGCAGTTACCTCCGTATGAGCCGTCGGCTCATGTTTTATCAGGGTGGATTGTCGGATACACATGGAAGGACCGGTTATGCCTGATCCGGTTTCTGTCCGTCGTGGGCTTGCCACATGCAGGGACCGAGTGCAAACCGGGTAAATTCTGCAGTAAAGCTGGAGTCCTCGGGACTGCAGGCGTAGATACCAAAACGGATTTTTCCGGCGCCCTCCCACATATGGCAGATACGCATCTGCGTAAAGGTTTCCCCGTCCTGCGAACACTCGATGCAGTAATCATCCTGCCGCCGGCTGAAGCGATACCACATGGACTTTACATCTGCAGGAATGGCGGTGGTTGCCCAGTCGGAATAGCCGTGATTGGTGACGACGGAACCCAGATGCTGGAAATGTTCGTTTTCATATTCAACGGAGGCTTTCAGCCAGTTTTCCGAATCCAGGTACATGACGATGCCGCACTGATCGAAGCGGTGATGGGATTCGGAGAAGTCGGTTCGTACGGTGAAAGAGAAGTATTGTTCATCCGTTTCTGTCTGGAGAACCGGCGCGTTGTCATTCCGGAAATGATAATAGGTACGCTGCCACAGGTCGGTGTGCGGTTCGGTGGTAATGGTGATGCGTTCATCCGAAAGGGTGAACTGTTTTGGTTCACGGATCCAGGTAAAGTTCATGGGTTAATCCCCTTTCTGTGTATTCTGACGCTCTGACAGAATGCCCGGGCGTGACTGGTTTGTCGGATACAGGTGCATTATATCTGTTTGCAGGAAAATGGGCAACCGGAAACATGCAGGCGGTGTCCGCCGGAAAAACGGAGAATGAACCGGTCTGGTCCTGCCCCGGGGGTTACAGATTTACCGCGATGAGCATTATGCCGGAGAGAATCAGCAGAAACACGATGATTTTCCGGAACTGCTGTTCCCTGATGTGTTTGCGGCAGGCAATGCCGCACAGAAGGCCGGCCAGCGTGAAGGGCATCAGCCTGAGGGCGGTCAGGATCAGCGGAAGGGTGAGGATGCCGGTAAACGCGTAGAGAAAGATTCGAAACGTGTTTTCGATGATGAATATGGCACAAAGATTGCTCCTGAAGGCCCCGGCATTCGGCGTATATCGGCTGATGTATGCGCCGAGCAGGGCGCCAACCCCGTACAGGCCGCAGAAGACACCGGAAAGCAGACCAAAGAAAACCATTCCGAAGGTTGAATTTGTCCCGGGACGACGGTCTTGATGTCGTGTGAGCATTTCAAGACCGATCAGAATCACCACAAAGCCGAAGAAGAGGCGAATGAGACGGCCATCCAGATTCTTCAGCAGTAAGACGCCGGCCAGATTCCCGGCCAGGACCATTGCGGCCAGAGGGATGACAATGGCGGGATCCAGGTTTTTCCGTTCCCGGATGGTGAGGATGATGTTGGACGGATAACCCAGCATCAGATCCACGGGGGAAATCTGAACGTTTTGGACTGAAAAGCTGAGGATGGAATTGAAAACCAGTGTGTTGGCAAATCCAGAGATTCCTTTGACAAAAAAAGCCAGAAACGTGGCGATGATCCACCAGAAAGTCATCTTGTTTATCTCCCGGATAATTGGATTCGGTTTTGCCGGCTGAACGGCCAGAGCAGGCAGGAAAGGCGGAAGGCCCCGGATCCCTGTCGGGAAATGACACAACAGCCGGCCGCAGGGAAAACAGGCGGTTCATACGCTTTTACAGCTGCCGGATCAGCTGATGGAGGCTGGTCGTCAGATAATACTGATGATTCAGTCCCAGCCCGGTTAATCTTTCCAGGGCATCGAGCACCTTGCTTCGGTCATATAAGGCCTCGCAGTAAAGCTCACCGCGGCGAATATTCATCGCCTTCAAGGTATCAAGAAGGTCCTCAGAGGTGAAATGCACCTCATTCTGTTCATCCAGTTTAACCTGTATCAGCCGGAACAACAGGAAGGCGGTGTAGCAGATCATGAGATGCGCGGTGAACTGTTCCGGGGGGTGAAGGTGAACGGAATGACTCCCGAGACAGGGGTTCACCCATCTGATAAGACGCTCAAAAAACGCTCTCACTTCAAGAATGTCCATTACACGCCTGACCCCGCGAGGATCGGCCTGATTATTTTCATCCATCACCGGCAGGTCGGTTGCGGCGGCAGAAAAGCCATCATATCGTTCGTCCTCTGAGATTGTCTCAAGATCGACGCCGTACAGATCCTGAACCGTTTCCGCCGCATTTCCCGCGGAGGCCGTCGTTTTTCGCGTGATGAAACGCCGGATGTCCTCTGGAGCGTTTTCAATCTCCTCAGGATTCCGGGCCTGTTCCAGCAGCTGTTTGGCGCGTTCCACCTGTCGGCTCCGGATAAACCGCTGGTATTCCATCTGCTTCCGGGAAAAGGCCACGACAATAACCTGCCTGGAAGGAGGCGTATTTGTTCGTTTGGCGTTTTTTCCGTTTTTCAGCCTGACCGCTTCATCAAAGTCAAACGGACAGACCGGATCCGCGGGAATGACCTTATAGACCTTGCGCTCGTATGCCGGCCGGTTTTCTGGGACGGCTTTATCGAACGTCTTCAGGTACGCCACGCTGGCCGGTTCGTTTTTGGCCAAATCCCAATAGCCGCTGTCTGAAAGCAGTGCTTCCCGAATATTTCCAGCCAGTGTTTTTACCGTCTGCGGAATAACAAAGCCGGTGGACAGCGAATCAAATGGACGGATCTCTTCTGAATCCGGACCGGCCTCTGCGCAGCAGACAAAGGATTTCCCCTTAAACAGCCGATTCAGTTCTTTCTCTGCAGGGATCGCGGCTGTCTGTTCACCGGCATTCGCGGGACGGACACACATGGAAACAGGGATTCCCTTTGCATCCATAAACAGTCCGACTTCGGCGACTGGACGGTTTTCGCTGCCTCCGCCATACGGACGGAATCCCTTGATGAACTCACCGGTAACCTCGTCGACATAATCCTCGTCCGCATTTTCCGTTTCGAGGGAGAAAGGAAAGCGGGCATAACAGCACAGTTCCGCATCCCTTTTAACGATTTTCCCGCTGTACTGAAACAGATGAGACATATACGCGTCATAGCTTTCATGCAGGAGATTCAGAAACGGCAGGAGGGTCTGCTGTGCGATTTCGGGATGCTCATAGAAAGAGGGAAGCGCCCTCTGGCGGGTTGGAAATCCGGATGAGTTATTCAATAGCTGGGTACAGACCAGAAAGCGGTTGATGGAATTGAAGCTTAACGGGATCTCTCTGCCGGCGGCAGCACGTTCAAAGAAATCGTCCGGTTTCAGCCTGGCATAGAAGGAATGGAGGTAGAAATAGCCGATATTCAGGTCGATTGACTGACTGCTGATCTGGTCCGGTTTGCTGTATTCCACCTTTTTATCAAGGTCAATCGTAAGAACCGATTTTTTCCTGCTGTCCGGTTTTGAGACCTCCGCATTCATTTGCGCGAGTACCTGCTGCGCATAGGCGAGAGGGTCACTGACGGTCCGGAGCAGTTCTGAATGTTTGCCGATGCGTTTAACCTGAACGGATCTGGGGCCCTTCGGTGTACGAATGGTATCCTGAATGTAGTAGATTGGATCACGGAGCTTTTTGTTATAATACAGCTTCAGACAAATCACTTCCTTCCTGGATATTGGTCTTCTGCCGGAACAGGGGGCTATACCGGAGGGTGCTGCACGACGGGGAAAGGATCAAAGGTTTCTGAACTGATTGACGAATGACTGCTTTTGGTCGTCACGGAAGAACGCAACTCGTTCCTGAAGCAGCAAGAACATTATGATATCATACTTGCCGGGAAATTGCTGCGTGAGTTTGATTATAATCGCTGAGAAAAGGTTCGGAATCACCTGAATTCCCGCCCTGTTTCTGTTTACAGGCCGCAGCCGGAGCTTTCGTCACCGCGACATTCCAGTGCTCAGCTGATGACAAATGCTCACAGCGTGACAGGACGGGAAAACACATATTTCGGAGAGATGAAACGTTAAGAAACATGCTCACGTGCCAAAAACGTGCCAAAATGGAACATTGGGAGCGGATGATTTCTTGATTTGTTGGCGAAATAATGATATTCTCTACCGTGGAGATACGAGTGATGTGGATGCCCTGAAAATCAGGCGGAGAGGACCGGAATGCATAAGCCTCTGTGCCTGAGCGCTTGATTGCCGCTGCTCATTCCATGAGCAGATGCCTCTGCATGATCAGAGAACGCAGTGACGGGATTTGCATGAGTAGCGTCTCCGTGATCAGACCGATCTGTGGATAAACAGGCCGGTCGGATGTTCCCGTGTCGGTTTGTCAGGGAGGCGTGCCGGAAGACCGGTAATGGTCAGAACGAACGGTTGATGTTGTCATGAGCTTCGGTTCTGTCTGTGGCAGGACAGAGAAAATCGCAGGCAGATCGCCTGGTCCGGATTCTGACAATTCCGAACGGAAACGACAAAAAAGCCTGGAGAGGAGGAAAGGCAGATTGGAGAGCCTTACGGAACTGATTAAAGCGGAAATCAAAAGGCAATACGGGTCGATTAAAGTGTTCTCAGACAGAACCGGCATCCCGATGTCCACCCTGAACACTGCTTTTCCGAAAGGAATTGAGTCCTCATCGTATGAGCTTGTGACAAGGGTCTGCAGTATCCTTCAGATTAAACGGATCTATGATGATGAGATTACCTATGTGAACAGGGAATACTATGACCTGGTCAGAGAATTGGAAAGCCTGGATGATCAGGGACTGGCAACGGTTAAGACACTGCTGAACGTGGAAAGGGACAGATGCAAGGATAAACCGGTTGTGAAAGGATACAGTGGGCCCGCGCATGTCGAAAAGACAGATGAGCATCTGAAAAATCTGATTCGCGCCGTCCTGGCAGAGGAAAAAAGCCGGACCAGGAATAAGGACTCAGATTGAAACGGATCAGGAGAGGCGGCCAGCTTTGTCCGGGAAATTCAGTCCGCAGACAAAGCAGGCCATAGAACGGCACTGAGCCCCGGAAAGCCCGGGACGGCCCGTCCCGGTGAGGAACCGGACAGATAAAACAGGGGACCGAATCAAGGGCAGACACAATGGGAATGAGAAGGCACCGATTGCCTGTCATCGGGTTTCTGTTGGGCCGGATCTTTTTCCCTGCGGACGAGAAGGTGAACCGGAGGAAAGCGGCGGGGCCCTGCCTGTGCCGGATGCGGATGGGCGTCATCCTCTTCAATGGTCTGCTGACCGGCCTCTTTGTG
The DNA here is from genome assembly GCA_002395225.1 of Christensenella sp. UBA4263. Lineage (GTDB taxonomy): Bacteria > Bacillota > Clostridia > Christensenellales > Aristaeellaceae > Ventricola. The sequence continues at coordinate 9,946 of DGWH01000017.1, read as the reverse complement.
CTGAGGACGAGGGCCGATATCGACCCGGATCAGATCACGGCCGTTCAGGCCGTGATTCGGGAACTGCCGCAGAGGAGAGGCCCTGTCGCGCAGCGACAGTTAAGTCAAATCCAGGCCCCATGCAATGCTGCTCCGGCAAAAGACCAACATTGAGGCCTGCAAAGGAGTTGCCCTGTCGCGCAGCGACAGTTTGTCAAATCCAGGCCTCAGACAAAAGCAGCTCCGGCAAACAACCAACAGTGAGGCCTGCAAAGGAGGAAGACGCGGGATAACCGCATTGCACCCTTGTCCGTTTAGCAGCGGACGACGTATTCGGCCCGGCCGGAGCATTGCGCGGACGGGGAAATCAGGGACAGACCGGCCGGTCCCTGAGAGAATAAGGAGAACCGGACCGGGAAATCGAGTAAGAGGTGAGCAGAAGATGAAAAAGGTGATTGGCTCTGTTCTGGCGGCGCTGCTGCTGATGGTCGTTGGCACAGGAGGATTTGCGGAAATCATTCCGGCGTATGGACCGGGGCAGATCGGGTATACGGCAGTGGTTCTTTGCGAGTCGCTGACGATCCGGCAGAGCCCGGGTTCCTCCTCGCCGGCGGTGGGAAAACTGAACTACGGGGCCCGGATTCTGGTGGAACCGGGAAACGGCGGCTGGGGAACATGCTTTCTTTCAGATGACGTGGATGCAGGCCCGGCAGGCTTTGTGGATGAGTCGTATCTTGCCATCGATCCCGCCTGGTACCGGACGGAGAGCAGTACGGCGGTCTATGCCTGGAACAGCACCTCCGCACCCAAGGTCGGGCTGCTGAGCAGGAATACCACCCTTCCGATCCTGAAACAGGAAGGCGGATGGCTGCTGGTCAGTCTGCGCGGGGCAGTCGGCTGGATTCGGCAATAACCGCCGGACAGAAAAACGGATAATAAAAGCCGCTTCGTTTGAAGCGGCTTTTTGGTTTCCTCACGCATTGTACGGGATATGGGCGACGGCATCATCCAGCAGGCCGATGTCCCACATCAGGCTGCTGACCAGGTATTTGTCACGCAGATCGCGGCTGCCCAGCAGGGCGTCCTGGGTGTCCTGACGGGTGAGTCCGAGATCGGAGGGGGTAACGGGCATCTTGAGACGGCGCATCAGGGCAATGATCGTGTCCCGGCTGGGGAGTTCTTCTTTCATGGCTCTGCGGATTTCGGGCCAGTTGGCGAGGATGAGCGCCAGACGCTTTTCCTGACCGGCACGCAGGTTCTTGCCGCTTTCGGATTCGATGCGGAAGATTTCGGGGGCCACGTTGCCGAAAATCCGGCGGACTTCCTGCTCCCAGTGTTCGGTGGAGAAGGCGTCCATGGCCGCTCTGGCCCGGTCGGCATCGACCTCGTCGATGTTCAGGTAATTCTCGAAGACCCAGAGCGCCAGCTGTGTGCCGACGGCAACCTGAATGCCGTGCAGGTCACCCTGTGTGCCCTCACGCAGACTCTTCATTTCCCACATATGGCTGAAATAGTGATCCAGGCCGCTGGCGGGCCGGCTGTTTCCGGCGTAGGCCATGGACAGGCCGGAGAGAACCAGTCCGTCAAAGACGGCGGCAATGGCCTCATCATCCCGGGCAAGCAGCTTGTCGGAAAGCGCGACAATGCGGGCCAGGGCACGGCGAACCATTTCGGCGATTTCCTCATCATAGGCATCGCCGTGAACCATGGCAGCAATGCGCCATTCGCACAGGGCCACATATTTGGCGAGCATGTCGCCGATGCCGGCCTTGAGCATGATATCCGGTGCGGTTTTGAGGATATCCGTATCGCCGATGATGGCCTGCGGGCAGGCATTGTACAGGCTGACTTTTACGCGGTTCTGGATCATGGATCCGGAATTGGAGGCATAGCCGTCCATGGAGGGGGCGGTGCCGACGACCATGCTGGGTTTGCCGGCAGCATGGGCCACAACCTTGCAGCAGTCATTGATGACGCCGCTGCCGACGGCAAGGAGAATATCGCACGCCGGGTCAAAGGCCATGGTCAGTGAACCGACCGCTTTTTCATCCGGCTCGATGTGTCCATCAAAAGGAAAGACAAAGGAGGAAAAGGAAATCCCGGCATTGTCGAGAATGGACATTACCTTTCGGCCGCCGGCCTCAAGGGTGTTCTTGTCCATGACAACAAAGGGACGCCTGCAGCCGAGTACGCTGAGGGCCTCGGGGACTTTGGACACAACTCCTTTTCCGACGGCGTAATAGTGCAGTCCGCAGTCCTTATAGCGGTGTGCACCCGGCTGAATGAGTTCTTCGACAGTCATTTCGCAGATACGTTTTTTCATGGTTATCCCCTTTATTAATCGATACACAGACATCTGTGTGCCGTATTTGATGAATCGTTCAGGTGTGCAGGGAGGAGGAGAGATCACGGAGGACAATCTCCTTGAACAGTGCATCAATGTCCTTCTTTTCCGGCGGCTGTGTACCGGACTGCATGACCTTGGCAGCGCTGACGGCAATGGACAGGCGGCAGGTTTCCTCAAAAGGCAGTCCGACGCTTTCCCCGTAACAGAAAGCGGCGACCATGGCATCCCCGGCGCCTACCGTGCTGCCCACGGGAACAGAGACCCCGGGACAGTAAAGAATGGTATCTCTGACAAAGAGAGCGCCTTCCGCACCGAGGGAAACCACGACCGTCCGGATGCCGCTCAGATGGAGGGTCAGGGCGGCCTGCGCAATTTCCGGAATCGTGTCGGCTTTTCTGCCGGTCAGGTGATGGAGCTCCAGCAGGTTTGGCTTGATCAGGTCCGGCTTGGCCGCAGCGCCCTCTGTCAGGAAAGCATTGTCCGAATCCAGGTAACAGCGAATCCCGTGACCGGAAAGGCGGCGGATCATGCTGCCGTAAAGACCCTCGGGTGCACCCGGAGGGGCTTTCCCGGCAAAGACAACAATGTCCCTTTCCTGGGCACGGTCAAGGATACGGCTGATGATTTCCTCGAAAACCGAAGGATCTGCCGGTTCACCGGGTTCGTTGATGTCGGTATTGCAATGCTGTACCGGGTCGATGATTTTCAGATTCGTACGGGTTTCCTGGGACACGTGGACGAAATCTGGGGTAATGCCGGCAATCTGGAGCTGCTGTTCAATCCATTTGCCGGTGCCGCCGCCGAGAATGCCCATCGCCGTGCTCCGCACGCCCAGAACGCGAAGGAATTTGGAAACATTGATTCCCTTGCCGCCGGCATCCAGACGGACGGTCTCGATGCGATTGAGCGTTCCGGTTTTGAAGTTTGGAATGGTCACTGTCTTATCCAGCGCCGGAGTGAGTGTAACCGTTATAATCATGAATGATTCTCTTTTCTATTCCCGGCGGATGCGGGAGGAGTCTGCCGCCCGGCGATAGGCCGGGACGCAAAAGACTGGATAAACGGGTCGGACAGGTCATCAGGCTTTGGGTGCTGCATCGACAGCGAGCTGCTCAAAGAACAGGGAAGACCTGCGGGATTAAAGAATGCAGGTGAAAAACAGAAAACCTTCTACAGTATACCATTGTTCAGCTGCTTTGTCATCGGGGTATCCTTCGTGAAGATGGAGTTCGATGGAAATTCGATGGAAAAGTGGTTCGTAAACATTTGGAGTTTACATCTATCCCTTTTCCTCTCCTCTCCAGCTGCGTGATTTCTTGGTTAGCGGTTGTCATATTTGTGGCAAAATGATATCATTATGCTATAAAACAAGCGAATGCAGTAGTTTCTTCGAAACTCAAAGTACGGAAAGGAGGCCAACCAAATGAAGCACGCAGGCACAAGAGTCGAAGATGCAGAATATGATCTGTTCCAGAGAACGGCCGCAAGTATTGGAACTACACCGTCCGATGCTCTTCGTATCTTCATCTATTCCTTTAATGATTATCATGGATTTCCGTACCCCGTTCGCAGCCGCCGAATGGAAGTCGAACCTTTCCAGACAGAAGAAGATGCAACTCGTTTTGCCACTGAACTTGCTATGGAGGCTCTCAAATGAAGCGTGGTGAGATCTGGACATTGCGTGATCGGTAGTATGCATCAAAAGCACGACCTGTTGTAATCATTCAAAACGATGCGTTTGACATTTTTGATTCTGCCATTCTCTGTTTGTTCACTTCGTTTGATTCTTCTCAAATAGAAATAAGAGTTCCTGTTACTCCAAGCCCTGAAAATGGGCTGCACACTTTAAGCTATGTCATGACAGACAAGATTGTCACTGTGGACAAAGCCATGCTTGGAGATGAAATTGGAGTTCTTTCTGATACCGATATGGCGTTGATTGCAGAGCATCTCAGAAAGATTCTTGCATTGTAGTATTTGAATGCCACACGTCAGTGTCCTCTATCAGGGAGATCCGATCGTAAAGATGATGTCATTAATCTGTGTGAAATGAAATATACAGATGATATTTTTGAAGTGGAAAAATCAGAATATGAAAAGCTCATGAATAGGTTGAGTACATTTCAAAAAGAGACGCATCCCAGAAAGGCGATACATTTGACGCTTGTTTCTGCGAATGGACTTTCAAACGGGAAGTATGCCTCTGTATTCCAAAATGTAATAACTGGGGACCAGCTGTTTTAAAGATTCATTCAATCTCTGCAACGGAGTGTTTCGTCGCACATGAGCAACAGGCTAGAATGAGAGTAAAGATCGTTCATAGTTCAATGCCTGACATAAAGCAAAGTATCCTCAGAAAAGACATCTGCAGACAATCTGAAGGTGTCTTTTTTGTATACCAAAGATCACAGTTTCATTTCACATAATGAAAATGTTTACGTTTATTGAACGTGCAGCACGATTTTGCTATACTGAATCCATGTGAAACGCAATGCTGAGACAGAGCAGCGCCAATCATGCTGCACGGATGAGATCTGTCTGCGGATATGGCCCGCCCCCCCAAAAAAGGCACATGACCAAAACTGGTTTGGACAGAGAGCGAATGAGGCGGAAAAGAAAGGAAAGAGATCATGAAGTTTACAGATGGATACTGGCTGACGAAGCCGGAGTATGAACTGAATTATGCGATCGAGAGTTACGCGGCCCGCAGGACGGAAGAGTCGCTGACGATCATCTGTGCATGCGTGCCGGTTTCCGGCCGCGGCGGGATCATGAATCATCCGACGCTGACGGTGACGTTTTCAAGCCCGATGGAGGACATCATCCGGGTGACGGTGGAACACTTCAGAGGAACCAAAAACCGGGAGCCGGACCTGAAACTGAATGAGGAAAAGGTTTTGCCGGAGATCACGGAGGATGAAACAGGATGGACGTTTCGCACCGGCAGGACCTGTGCCCGTATCTCAAAGGCAGCCAGAGGGTGGCGGGTGGCCTATTTCCATGAGGATGTCCTGCTGACCTCGTCGGAATATCATGGAATGGCGCATGCGCATCATAAGGAAAGCGGCAAAGACTACATGATGGATTCCCTCATGCTGGCGCCGGGTGAGTGTGTGTATGGCCTGGGCGAGCGGTTCACTGCCTATGTGAAAAACGGACAGACGGTGGATATGTGGAACGGCGATGGCGGGACGGCCTCGGAGCTGGCCTATAAAAACGTACCGTTCTATACCACCAGCAGAAATTATGGCGTCCTGGTGGAGTCCAGCACGGATGTGCGGTTTGAGGTAGCCAGTGAGAAGGTGGAACGGGTACAGTTCAGCCTTGGCGGACAGCGGCTGACCTATGACCTGATCGCCGCCCCGGATCCCAAGGGCGTCATCTCCAGATATACGGCGCTGACCGGGCGGCCGGCGCTTCCGCCTGCCTGGAGCTTTGGCCTGTGGCTCTCGACAAGTTTTACCACAAGCTATGATGGGAAGACGGTGACCTCCTTTGTGGACGGAATGGCGGCACACCATATTCCGCTGAGTGTCTTCCACTTTGACTGTTTCTGGATGAAGGAAAACCACTTGACGGACCTCACATGGGATCCGGAGGTGTTCCCGGACCCGGAAGGGTTCCTCCGAAAGCTGAAAGAGCGGGGACTGCATATCTGCTGCTGGATCAATCCGTATATTGCACAGGAAAGTGCGCTCTTTGATGAAGGGACGGAGAAGGGGTATTTCATCCAGAAGGAGAATGGAGATGTCTGGCAGACGGATCTGTGGCAGCCGGGAACCGCCATCCTGGATGTGACGAATCCGGCGGCCAGAAAATGGTTCGCGGACAGGCTGAAGGCCTTGTGTGCCATGGGCGTGGATGCGCTCAAAACGGACTTCGGTGAGCGCATTCCGGTGAAAGGGATTCGCTATTACGATGGCAGTGATCCGCTGGCGATGCACAATCGCTACACGTATCTGTACAACCAGATGGTATTTGAAACCCTGGAGGAGATGAAAGGCAGGGGAGAGGCGGTTGTCTTTGCCCGGTCGGCGACGATTGGCGGGCAGAAATTTCCCGTACACTGGAACGGTGACAGCAGTGCCAGCTATATCTCAATGGCAGAGACGCTGCGTTCCGGCCTGTCCATTGCTCATTCCGGCTTCTCTTTCTGGAGTCACGATATTGCAGGCTTTGAACAGACCGCCACGGCGGATGTCTATAAACGATGGGCAGCGTTCGGCCTGCTGAGCAGCCACAGCCGTCTGCATGGTTCCCAGAGTTACCGAGTGCCGTGGCTGTTTGATGAGGAAAGCTGCCGGGTCGTTGAAACGTTTACAAAACTGAAAAACCGTCTGATGCCCTATCTCTATTCACTGGCCTGTGAGGCACATGAGACAGGCATTCCGGTGATGCGCCCCATGATTTTTGAGTTCCCTGAGGATCCGGGGGCAAGGACGACAGACATGCAGTATATGCTGGGCGGAAATCTGCTGGTGGCACCGGTTTTCAGCGGGGATGGAAGCGTCGAGTACTACCTTCCCGAGGGCAGGTGGACGAGATGGCAGACGGGTGAGACACTGATCGGCGGAGGATGGAAGAAGGAAAGGCATGATTTCCTGTCTCTGCCGCTGCTGGCCCGCGGAAATACGGTGATTCCCGTCGGCGCAGTTGACAGCCGCCCGGATTACGATTATGCAGAGGGCGTTGAACTTCATGTGTTTGAACCGGAAGAGGGAGAGATGCGTGTGACACTGCCTGACCTGAAGGGGAACCGGGCAGCGGAGTACGTTCTGACGGTCAGGGATGGTGAGGTCACATGCCGGACGGATGTGACGAAGCCTTTTACGGTGATTGTCCACCGGAAGGAAAGGAAAAAATGAGCATGGGGGCTTTCCCGTCTGGCTGAATAAACAGCGGGTGTGCATGACCCCTGCGGAGGGGACACCGGGGTTTGGTTTCGGGCATGTCCCGCTTTCAGCGGATGCGGCCAATAAGTCGGCCAGTGGGCGGACTGCCCGGGCATCTGACTGAAGCTGAACAACCAAATGGACTAGAGGAGCTGCCTTGCCGCGCAGCGACAAGGCAGCTCCGGCAAACGACCATCGTTGAGGCCTGAGGGGGAGGAGCAGGTGAAATGCGGATTCTGAGAAGATTGTTCCAGGCGGTTCTGCTTGTCTTTTTTCTTTCCCCGGCAGGCAGTGCCGAGCGGATTCGAATCAGCACCGATCTGCACCTTTCCCAGGCGGGCAGGGAACAGCAGGATGCCTTTCAGATGCTGCTTGAACAGCCCTGCGATGTTCTGATTCTTCTGGGCGATCTGGCCAACAGCGGACATCTCCGGGAACATCAGATGGTGGTGGACGGCCTGGCCAAAATGGACGCGGAGATTATTGTTCTGCCGGGCAACCACGATCTGACGGCAGAGACTCCGCCTGAACAGTTTCAGAAAATCTATGCGTCTTTTGGGTATGATCAGGCGTTTGCAAGAGATACGGATTCGCTCAGCTATGCGGTCATGACGGAGGAAGGAATTTGCCTGCTGATGCTGGATACCAATGCGTGGGATCCGGTGAGGCAAATGGTGCAGCATGGGGGGATTGCCTCCCATCTGGCGGAATGGACAGCGGGTGTACTTGAAACCCTTCCCGAGGGAACACCGGTGTTTGCGTTCGGGCATTACCCGCTTTCAGCAGATGGTGCCAATGATACGGCCGGCGGTGCCGAACTGCTTAAGGTTTTGAGTGAGGGAAGGGTTCTGGCCTATTTCTGCGGGCATCGGCACTCCAACGGAACCTTCATGTCGGGGAATCTCAGACAAATCATGGTGGGGGTTCCCTGGTCATACCCGCCCTTCGTGCGGACCATAGAACGCCGGGGAGTGGAATTCCGGTCCGGAACGGAGCTGATTTATCCGGAAGGGAGTGACGGTCTCAGAACAATGCGAAAGCAGTCCGCAGCTCTGGCACACCGGATGGCAGAGGGTTCACTGGCGGGAACAGCCTATGAAGGGAACCCGGAAGCGGTGATGTTCTTTGAGGCATTTTTTGACGCAGCGGTAAACGGACGGCTGGAGGAAGTGCGGAATGTGCTGATGACACGGGAGGGATACCGGATGTGGCAGGAGGCTGAGGTAAAAACAGCCGTCAAGCCCTGGCTGCTGAGTGTAATGGAGGGCAGTCAGGAGGATTATCACGAGATTGTTCTGGGAGAATAGGAGTGACTCTGCTGAACCGGGACAGTTAATCAGATTCGGAGCATTGTGAAGCAGATTCGGCAAACGACCAATGCTGAGCTTCCGAAGGAGCGGGCTCGACGCGCAGCGTCGATTTGTCAAATATGAGCACCGGAAATGCTGCGGTGCCGAAAGACCGAGCTACGGCTCATATAGGAGGGTGAGGGCAGCCGGACAGGCAGTGGGCTATAAATCGCCGGCATGGAAGCGGTCGGTGGGGGATTCTTTCGGAAACGAACAGATAAATGGTCACTTCTGAATAAATAAGAAGAGCCCTGCGTAACACAAGGCTCTGCGTATTTTCTTGCAATCCAGAAAACAGAAACTGGTTGGTTTTTGGTTACTCGTAAACTCACGGTGTATTCCCCAAGCTGGCAGTGGACAAACACGGTAAGCAGGATGAATGCGCCCAAACAGCTATTCTCTGTTATTGAGGGTTTCACAATTTGAAATCTGCCTCTGTCTTGTTCATTCAGGCAAGTGCTGGTTGTTTGTTGCGAGCCAGTTCCTCTACAAAAGCAATCGGTAATTCAAACAGTGCTGCTACTTCACTTTCCGAATATTTACCTGTTTCCAATGCTTTTTTTGCAAGCAAGATCTTCTCTTCATCAATTCTCTTTTCCATGATCTGGCACACTTCCTGTCGTCCTCCTTCCGTCTCCTTTAGAACTCTGACTCGCTCCCGAAGAATCGGGCTGAGAATGTCATCTGCATTTTTGCACGAGAAGCCATGCATTAACTGACCAATCGGTGTCTCGGTATTTCGGTATTCACCATTTACATAAATAATGTGGCTTCCATCGCCTAGCGGGATATTCTCAAGCTCTGTAATTTTGTACTCTGCGTGATAAATCGGAAAGCCCTTTCCAAAATAATCCACTTCTGTAATATAAATCGTGTATCTATCTGGAATCTCCTTTGCAGGCCTCACAGTTGTCATTTGCCGGAGCGGCACTTGCATGAGGCCTGGATTTGCCTAACTGTCACTGCGTGACAGGGCCTCTCCTTTGCCTCCTGTCCTCTTTTCAGAAGCCGGGAATCAACCAGCGCGCCTGTGAATCTGGCTCGTTTTGTTGAGGCACGCTCCTTGCTTCTTTCTACCTCGAAGTGGTATGTGTGCCCCTTCTCATCTTTTGCGAATATGTCAAGCCGTAATCCTTTTCCATAAATGTTTGAGATGAAAAACTGAGCTTTTGAGTCAATCACAGTAATGTCATTTCTTTCAAGAATGACCCTAATGAGAAACTGGGTTTCCTCAGTTTTGCCATCAAAGACAGCTGACATAAACGTATCATCAAACATCCTGAAATCATTTATAGACTTTAGGTTTCGGTCTTGTAATGTTTCGATCAAACTTGATGCCTTCCTCCCAAACCTCAAAGGTATCATTTTCTACAAGTGTA
>DGWH01000114.1 GCA_002395225.1 Christensenella sp. UBA4263 | reverse complement strand
ATGAGAAGCTCCGCTTCGCTATCCGCGAGGGCGGCCGTACGGTCGGTTCCGGTGTTGTTACCAAGATCATTGAGTAATTCCGGACATAACTGAATACAAAGACCGGCCTTTGGCCGGTCTTTTGTTATTGGGCAGGCATTTTGCTTGAAAAAAGACATGGAATCAGCTAAAATAATGATGGGTATTTTCAGGTAATCTCAGAGATTGGAAGCGAAATCGATTGAATATTTCATATGTTTTGAAACGGGCAAAGAAGATGGACTACGGTGCCATGTACCGTACAGCCAAAATGCTGACCAAAAAGAGCGGGAAAAACCGTTTCTGGCTCATGGCAGACATGGTCCGTTGTGCGGTGCATTATAATGCCGGCTATGTGGATTATAAGATTGCAGAGATGTATCGCCTCAATGACCGGCAGCGCAGAACACAGATCACCCGCGGGATTTCCAACAGCATTGTTTCCCGTATGAATGACAAGAAATTCTGGCACTTCTTTGACAACAAGGACGAGTTCAATCAGCTGTTCTCCAAACAGGTGGGCAGAAAATGGCTCAGCATGCGCAAGGCCAGTGAAGAGCAGTTTGCCGAATTTGTCAAAGGACGCACGGAGCTGTTCTGCAAGCCTCTGGACGGATCCAGCGGACAGGGAATCATCAAATGTACGGAGAAGGATTTCGAGGATCCGGCAGCACTGTATGCACGTCTGAAAGAAAACAATATCGGCATTGTCGAGGAATGCGTACGGCAGCATGAGGCAATGGCCCGGCTTTGTCCTACCTCTGTGAATACAATTCGGGTCGCGACTCTTCTCGGAGATAAGAAAGAGGGCATCGTGTATGCCTATATCCGGATTGGAAACGGGAAAGTGATGGACAATGTGGACTGCGGTGGCATGGCAGCCCCCATTGATCTTGAAACCGGCAAGATTTCAGGCCCCGGCGCCAATAAGGCGGGTGAGGTGTTTGAAATCCATCCCATGACGAAGCAGCGGATTCCCGGCACACAGATTCCGTTCTGGAATGAGGTCAAGGAAATGTGCCTGCAGGCCATGCGGGTGGTTCCGCAGGTCCGTTATGTGGCATGGGATGTGGCCATTACGGAAAACGGACCGATCTTCATTGAAGGAAATTCGTTTCCCAGCCATGCCATTCCGCAGTTTGCGGCGCATTTCCCGGATGGAATCGGGATTCTGCCGCGGTTTGAGGAGTTCATTGATTTATGATCTGCCGGGAGTGTCCCCGTGCGTGCGGGCAGGAACGCGGTGAAACCTCCGGCAGGGGATTTTGCGGGCAGGGCGTTCAGCCCAGGGTGGCCCGAGCTGCGCTGCATCTGTGGGAGGAGCCCTGTATCAGCGGCGCGCGCGGAAGCGGAGCAATCTTTTTTTCGGGCTGCACGCTGAAATGTCTTTTCTGTCAGAATACGGAGATCAGTCATGGGGGCAAAGGCATCGTCATTACCCCGGCCCGTCTGGCAGAGATTGTTCGTGAATTGGAGGCGCAGGGAGCTGAGACCATCAATCTGGTGACGCCGGGACATTTTGCGGATGCCATCCGGGAGGCGCTCCGCTTCTACCGGCCTGCGGTTCCGGTGGTCTATAACACCAGCGGTTACGAAAGTCTGTCGGTTCTTGAAAAGATGGCTGATGTGGTGGATGTGTATCTGCCGGATCTCAAGACGCTCAGCGCCCGAATGGCCGGTAAACTGTTTCGCGCGTCAGATTATCCGGAGGTGGCCATGCGGGCCATTCTGGAGATGGTCCGTCAGAAGGGCGCCCCGGTGTATAATGACGCGGGGATTGTGCAGCGGGGTGTGCTGATCCGGCACCTGGTGCTGCCAGGAATGACCACGGATGCCATGCAGGTGCTTAACTGGATTGCTGAAAACTGTCCCGGCATTCCTGTCTCGCTGATGAGCCAGTATGTGCCCTGCGGGGAGGCCGTGTCGTTCTCCGGGCTTGACCGGCGTCTGAAACCCCGGGAATATGAACGGGTTCTGGCCCAGATGAAACTGCTGGGCATCCCGGGGTATTATCAGACCGCCGGGGCGGATGACCGGGCGTTTATTCCCAGCTTTGACGGGACAGGAGTGGAAAGGAAGGATAGTTAGGATGTTTGAGGTACACAACGCTGAGACAAGCGTGGAGGGTTTTGAGGAGATTGTTCTGAAGGGAGAGGGCCATGAGGTCAGGATTCTCCCCCAGGCGGGTTTCAATGTGTATTACTGGCATTATCTGGACCAGGAGATCCTGATGAAACCCGTGGATATTAAGGTGGTGGGAACCAAATATGGCATTCCGATTCTGTTCCCGACACCCAACCGCATGGAAGAGGGCACCTTTGAGTGGAAAGGGAAACAGTACCGGATGGACAAGCGCGGGGAACGCGTAAAGATTCACGGACTGGTGAAGGATGAGCCCTGGACAGTGCTGCGTGTGGAGGCAGGCGAGAATTCGGCGGTATGCGAGGCCTGTATCCGGATCTCGGCACTGGATGATCTCTACCAGGCATTCCCGTTCCCCTGCACGCTGACGGTCCGGTATATCCTGACCGCCTCCGGCCTTCACATGGACATGAACGTCACCAATGACGGCATTGAGGAAATGCCCTTTGGTTTTGCCGTGCATCCCTATTTCTCCAAACAGGGAGATGCCGGACAGGTTTATCTGAATGTGCCGGTCAAACGGGCCTATGAGATGGATGAGGCACAGCTGCCCACCGGCGAGATTGTGGAAATGGACAGTTCCATGCGGCCGGATGGTGAGGGGCATACGGTGGAGAGCCTGTATCTTGACCATGTGTTCCGCGGCATGTCGGAGGACCTTGAGTCAACGGTCACGTGGAAATCCTTCCGGCTTCACCTGAGCGCCTCAGACTGCTACCGCAATGTGGTGGTCTTTACGCCGCACAACCGGCCCGGCTTCTGCATTGAGCCGCAGACCTGTTCCACAAACAGCATCAATCTGTATTCCAGGGGACTGATTGATGAAAGCGGACTGCTGATTCTGCAGCCGGGGAGCACGTTTGCCAGCTGGGTGGATTACCGGATCGAACGGCTGGATGGATGAAATGCAGGGATTGATGCCGCACGGCGGCAGAGAATCAGATACTTGTGATGGAAAAGCCGCTGCGGCGGCTGACAAATTGAGGAGGGGCATGCATGATTCGGAAAACCAAAATTGTATGTACCATCGGACCTGCAACAGACAGTGAGGAAATGATCAGCCGGCTGATGGATGCCGGAATGAATGTCTGCCGGCTGAACATGTCGCACGGCAGCTATGAGGAACATGGCCGGCGAATTGAACTGATTCAGCGGCTCCGGAAGGAAAAGAGCATTCCGGTTGCCATTATGCTGGATACCAAGGGACCGGAAGTCCGGACGAAGACCCTGAAAGAGGAAAAAGTGACCCTGGTCCCGGGCCAGGAATTTGTTCTCACAACGCGGGAAGTGGAGGGCGATGCGCAGGCGGTAAGCGTCACCTATGAGCGTCTTCCGTCCCTCCTCAAGGCGGGAGACCGGCTGTCCATTGACGACGGCCTTCTGTCCATGGTCGTCCGGCGGGTCGAGAACGGAACGGACATTGTCTGTGAGACGCTCAATGGCGGTGTCCTCGGTGGAAGGAAGGGCATTTCCGTACCGGATGTGGATCTGCAGATGCCCTCCATCGGCGAGAAGGACAGCAGTGATATTCTCTTTGGCATTGAGCATGGCATCGACCTGATTGCGGCGTCCTTTGTCTGCCGGCCGGGGGATGTGCTCACTATCCGCAAGCTCTGTGCGGACCACGGCGGCAGCGGTGTCCGGATCTTTTCCAAGATTGAGAACCGGATGGGCGTCAACAACTTTGACCAGATTCTCAAGGTTTCGGACGGCATCATGGTTGCCCGCGGCGACCTGGGCGTCGAAGTGGACATGGAAGAGGTCCCGGTTCTCCAGAAAGAGTTTATCCATAAGTGCAATCTGGCGGCCAAGCCGGTCATCACGGCGACGCAGATGCTGGATTCCATGATACGGAACCCGCGGCCGACCCGGGCGGAGGCCAGCGACGTGGCCAATGCCATCATCGACGGCACGGATGCCATCATGCTCTCCGGGGAAACGGCGGCCGGCAAGTATCCGATCGAGGCGGTCAATACCATGGTGCGGATTGCCTCCTATATCGAATCCCATCAGCTGAACAGCAACCGCTTCAAGCTTCTGCAGGAGGCCATGCGCAATGACACGGCCAGAACGGTGGCCAACGCGGTTTCCTATTCCTGCTGCCAGATGGCCAGTGACCTGAATGCGGCGGCGATTATCACGCCCAGCAATTCCGGAACCACGGCCCGCATGGTGGCCCGTTTCCGTCCGCACTGTCCGGTGATCGCGCCCACGCCCAATGAGCAGGCGTATCATCAGCTGGGGCTTTCCTTTGGCGTCATCCCGGCGCATATGGAGGTCAGCGGGGACACGGATACCCTGATCAATGCGGCTGTCGCGGCGGCCGAGAGTTCCGGCTATGTGCATCCGGGAGATATCGCCATCATTTCGGCCGGCGTTCCCACCGGTGTTTCCGGAACCACCAACCTGATCAAGGCACACATCGTGGGCAACGTGCTGCTGCGCGGCATCGGCATCGGTGAGGGAAGCGCCAGCGGAAAAGCCTGTGTGGTCAATACGCTGTCAGACCTTGAGAGCAACTTCAGGCCCGGCGATGTGGTTGTCACCAAGATGACGACGGGCGAAATGCTTCCGTATCTCCGGCAGGCATCGGCGGTCATTGTCGAAAGCACGGATCCGGAATGCCATGCGGCCATTACCTGCCTGGCACTGGGTATCCCGCTGTTTATGGACAGGACCGAGCAGGCGGTGCACATGGTCAAGCCGGGCATGACGGTGACAGTGGATGCGAATAAGGGATTCCTTTACAACGGAATCCAGAAATAACAGAGGACAACATGTACTACTATGACTCCACGTATATCCTTGTCCTGATCGGCTTTCTGCTGTCGATGGCAGCAGAGGGTGCGGTCAGGCTGGCGTACAGCAAGTGGGACGACGTGCGCAGCCGCACCGGACTGACCGGCCGGGAAATTGCCAGACGGATTCTGGACGCGGGCGGAATGCAGGATGTGCCCATTCAGATGATCCCCGGTGAACTGACGGACAATTATGACTCGGGTTCCCGGGTTCTGAGCCTCTCGCAGGCGGTCTATCAGACCGACAGTGTGGCTTCCATCGGGATTGCGGCGCATGAATGCGGTCATGCCCTGCAGGATGCGCAGAATTACATGCCGCTGCGGATTCGCAGCAATCTGGTCCCGATTGCCAGTGTCGGCTCCCGGGCGGCGATTCCGCTCTTTCTGGCCGGTCTGTTTTTCTCCTTCCGTCCGCTGCAGATGATCGGGATCTGCTGTTTCCTGTTTGCGGTGCTGTTTTACCTGGTGACGCTGCCCGTCGAGTTTGATGCATCCAGGAGAGCCATTCAGATTCTCTCCGCGGGGGTTGTCCCCGAGGATGAGATGGCCGGCGTAAAAAGCGTGCTGAACGCAGCTGCCATGACGTATGTGGCCTCTGCCCTTCAGGCGATGCTGCAGATGGCCCGGCTGATCCTGCTTTCCCAGAAGCGCAGGAGGGATTAAACCATGACCTTTTCCGTGCAGACAAAACGGGAACTGTGCCGGATTGAGCCGGAGAGCGTATGCTGCTATCTGGCAGAACTCAGCGGAATCATCTGTGCCTCCGGATCGATTATCTTCCGGGGACACGGGGAGAAGCGGCTGTGCATTGAAACCGAGAATAATGCACTGGCCAGACGGATTTTCAAACTGTACAAGACCGTGTTTGATGTCGTTCCGGAACTGGTGACGCTGCATCATGCGCGGCTTGGCGGCCGGAACAGTTATCGGCTGAATCTGGCCAATGAGGATGCCTCCTTTGTCCTTGAGGGGTGCGGAATCGATATGTCCAGGCGAACGGTTCCCAAGGACATTACCACGCGCAAATGCTGCAGAAAATCCTTTATGCGCGGGGTGTTCCTCGCCTGTGGTTCGGTGACGGATCCGGGGAAGGATGCACACCTGGAGCTGGTGCTCAATGATGAGGGATTTGCGGATGCACTGCAGAAATTCATTCAGACACGGTTTAATCTGGATATTCATAAAACGGTCCGGCGGGGGATGATTCTCCTATACTACAAGGAGCAGGAGGCCATTACGGACACCCTCAGCATCATGGGGGCACAGAAGGCCCGCTTTGCCATGGATGAGCTGATCATCCAGAAAGCCCTGCGGAACCGGGCAAACCGGGCGGTCAACTGTGACAGCGCCAATGTGCAGCGGACCATCAGCGCGGCGGAAAAACAGACGGCGGCCATTGAACGGGTCCTGACCGGGGGCCGGCGCGGCGACCTGACGCAGGAGCTGCTGGAGGCAGCGGAACTGCGCCTGGCCAATCCGGAATTATCCCTTGAGGATCTGGGAAAACTGTGTGATCCGCCGGTGGGCAAAAGCGGCATTTATCACCGCCTTCACCGGATTGAAAAAATGGCAAATGAGATGGAAGGGGCGTAACGGATTCGATGGAACTGACAGTGAAGATGACGGTTTCCAAACCGATACTGTCGCGTGAGGCGGCAATGATTGCCCAGCAGATGGGGGAGTTTGAATCCAGTGTGCTGATCCGCAAGGGAGACATGACGGTCAATGCCAAGTCGCTGATTGGCCTCATTTCGCTTGAACTGACGAAAGGGCAGGCGCTGACCATTCTGGCCTCCGGACCGGATGAGCAGGAAGCCGTGTGCAGACTGTCCCAGCTTTTAGGCGCGTAACGGGTTTATCTGTAAAAATGAACAGCCGCCCAATGGACGGCTGATCAGGAATAAGAAGAGGAATGATTAAAATGGGGAAGAAGAACCAACAGGAATTTGTCCAGCACATCACGGCGAGAAGTGAGGATTTCTCCCAGTGGTATACGGACGTTGTCAAGCTTGCGGATCTGATGGACTATACGCCGGTCAGAGGCTGCATGGCGATCAAGCCATACGGATATGCCATCTGGGAACTGATCCAGAAGCAGATGGATGCCGAGTTCAAACGGACCGGACATAAGAACGTGTCCATGCCCATGCTGATTCCGGAGAGCCTTCTGCTCAAGGAAGCGGACCATGTGGAAGGGTTTGCCCCTGAGGTCGCCTGGGTGACGCAGGGAGGTACGGAGCCGCTGACCGAGCGTCTGGCCATCCGTCCCACCAGTGAGACCATTTTCTGCACGATGTACGCCCGCTGGGTGCAGTCCTGGCGTGATCTGCCGCTTCTGTACAACCAGTGGTGCTCCGTGATGCGCTGGGAGAAGACGACCCGTCCGTTCCTGAGAACCTCTGAATTCCTGTGGCAGGAGGGCCATACCATCCATGCGACAGAGGAGGAGGCCCAGGAGGAAACCATGAAGATGCTGGGCGTCTATCGTGATTTCTGTGAACAGGTTCTGGCGATCCCGGTCTACTGCGGACAGAAGAGTGAGAAAGAGAAGTTTGCCGGCGCACGTGCCACCTATTCCGTTGAGGCGATGATGCAGGACGGAAAGGCCCTGCAGAGCGGCACCAGCCACAACTTCGGCACCAATTTCTCCGAGCCGTTTGAAATCAAGTTCCTTGACAAGGACGGCGTTCAGAAGTATGCGTATGAAACCAGCTGGGGCACCAGCACCCGCCTGATCGGTGCGATCATCATGACGCACGGCGATGAGCGCGGACTGAAGCTGCCGCCCAAAATCGCGCCGGTTCAGTGTGTGGTGGTCCCGGTAGCGGCCCATAAGGAAGGCGTGCTGGAGGGCGCGCGTGCCATTGCCGACCGTCTCTCCGCCCTCGGTCTCCGCGTTGAGTTTGATGACCGCGACAATGTGACGCCGGGCTGGAAATTCAACGAGTGGGAGCTTAAGGGTGTACCGGTCCGCATCGAAGTCGGTCCCCGCGACCTTGCTGAAAACAAGGTGGTCTGCGTACGCAGAGATACCTTTGAAAAAGAATCCGTGGCCATCGATACGATTGAAACGGTGATTCCGGAGCTGCTTGACCAGATCCAGGCCAATCTGTTCGAAATCGCCCGTTCTTTCCGGGATGCCCATACGGCGGATGTATTCAACATGGAGGAACTGGAGAAGCAGGTCAACGGCGGCTATGCCCGTGCCATGTGGTGCGGGGATCAGGCCTGTGAGGACCTGATCAAGGAGCGCTTCAGCGCCACCTCCCGCTGCATGCC
>DGWH01000113.1 GCA_002395225.1 Christensenella sp. UBA4263 | reverse complement strand
GATTGGCATTACTGTGCGCACATGTCTTTTCCTCCCATTGTTCCCGTCTGATTCTGAACCGGTGCGGTCCCATCCCGATTGGCGGGCTTCCACATACTTTATCAAACCGTTCACCGGTTTGCAATGTTTCCCTCGCTCTGCCAAAATAATCGTTCAATGAAAGAACAGGTGATTGCATGATTTCCCCCATCCGAACACAGCAGATGCTGCTTGACCTGGTAAATCAGGTGGGCATCCTTCCCTTTTTCAAGAACCGGATTCCCGGCTGGTCCCTTGAGGAACACATTGACCCCTCCGTCTGGTTCACCAGTCAGGAAGGTCCCTGGGAATGGAAAGGCCGCATGGCGGCGGATAAAAGCTGTGTGTACAGCAAGGTGGTCCGAAACGGAAATGCGTGGGTCAGCCTGGACCTGTTCCCGGACCTGGCCAATTACCGGCGGGACGGGTATGACTATGAGGGGCTTTGTGAGGATGGCCTGATCCCCTACCGTGACCGGCTTCTCATGGATTATCTCCTTGCCCACGGGCCCCTCCTCTCCAAAGCCGCCCGGACCGGTTCCGGCATCTCAAAAGGGTATGACACCAGCCTCACCCGCCTTGAGATGCAGACCCTGATCATCAATCAGAATTTCGTCTACAGTCTGGATAAAAACGGCAGGCCGTATGGCTGGGGCAATGCCCTTCTCACCACACCGGAACTCTGGTTTGGTGAGCCCTTTCTGGAGCAGACAGATGGACGAACTCCCGCTGAATCCCTTGATTTCATCTGCAGCCGGCTGACCGAGGCCATGCCGGAGATTTCCGCAGACCAGTTCCATCAGATGCTCAGATAACGCATGTCCTGTTTTTATTGAGTTACTCCGACATTCGGCCGAAAAAAGGAGTTGCCCTGTCGCACAGCGACAGTTTGTCAAATCCAGGCCCCAGACAAAAGCAGCTCCGGCAACCGACCAACATTGAGACCTGCAAAGGAGGGACAAAAACATGCGTACTTCGAAAAAATCTATTGTTGAAAATGAAATAGTCAGAAGAATAATATCGACTATGAAAAGTAATGGGGTTCGTCAAAAAGACCTGATGGAAAACATAGGTGTTGCAAGTCAAGTATTTGCATCATGGAAGTATGATAACGGAAAATCATACATGAATTATATAGATAAAATTGCAAACTATCTAAATGTAACTCCAGAATTTTTAATACATGGAAAACAAACTAACGATATAGTTTACACCGAAGAAGATAAAGAATTAATAAAAAACTTTCATAGATTGTCGCAAGCACAAAAGAATCATGTATCACAATTAGTTATATTATTTACTTCTGATTAAATACATCTATAGTAGAAACTATAACAACATACGAATGATTTTGGAGCCGATCTTTAAAACTGAAAATCGGCTCTCTTAAAGGAGTTGCCCTGTCGCGCAGCGACAGTTTGTCAAATCCAGGCCTCAGACAAAAGCAGCTCCGGCAACCGATCAACATTGAGGCCTGCAAAGGAGGCTTCGTATGAAACGAAATGAAGCAAAACAGAAAGCCGCAGAACTGCTCGCAAAGATGACCCTTGAGGAAAAGGTTGCCCAGATGGTCCAGGTTCCCTACAAGATGGTAGGACGCGAGGAATCCATCAGGTGGGCTGAAATGGGTGCAGGATCCTTTCTTCACGTTCTGGGCGACGATGCCCGGGAAATTCAACGCGTCGCGCGGAAGACCCGTCTCGGCATCCCGGTACTGTTTGGCATTGACGCCATTCACGGGCACGGGCTTAATGACCATGCCACCATTTTCCCCTCGCAGCTGGCTGCCGCCTGCAGCTGGGATCCGGAACAGCTGGAAACGATCGGTACAATTACCGCACGTGAGGTGGCCACGGACGGACTCCACTGGACGTTTTCCCCCGTGCTCTGCCTTGGCCGTGATACCCGCTGGGGTCGAGTGGATGAAACCTTCGGCGAGGACCCGTTCCTGGCCGGCATCCTGGGTGCCGCCATCATCCGGGGCTATCAGGGTGAGGACCTGTCGGATCATGAACACATTCTCGCCTGTGCCAAGCATTACCTGGGATACGGCGAAGCCGTGGGAGCCAGAGATGCCTGTGACACGGAATGCACAATGCGAAAGATCCGCGAAGTGTTCCTGCCGCCCTTTGCCCGGGCGGTCGAAGCGGGATGCGCCACCATCATGACGGCCTATGGTTCCATCGACGGAACCCCGCTGACGATTCATCGTCCGCTCCTCCACGATGTCCTCCGGGATGAGCTGGGCTTTGACGGGTTTGTCGTCACCGACTGGGACAATGCCCGCAGTCTCGTCACCCGACAGCAGGTCATGGAAAATCTGGAAGAAGCCGCCGTTGCCGCCGCCGCTGCCGGAAATGACATGATCATGACCACCCTTGAATTCTATGACGCCATGCTCAAGGCGGTTGCCCGGGATCCCAGGCAGCTCCGCGCCGTGGATGACGCAGTCCTCCACATTCTGACCATCAAGTACGAGATGGGCCTGTTTGAGCAGCCGGAGAAAAAAGGACGGCCAGGCTGCATCGGCTGCAGGGAACATACCGATGCCGCCCTTGAGGCTGCCCGCCGCACCGTCACGCTCCTTAAGAACGAGGACATGCTCCCGCTTTCCAGGGCGATTCGCACCGTTGCCGTTATCGGTCCGAATGCCGATGACATCCAGGCACAATACGGCGACTGGACCTATTTCTCCCACCCGATGCCGGATAAGGATCATCCGCCCGTCCGTCCGTTTGTCACCTTCCGGGAAGGAATGGAGCAGCTGGGTGACCGGCACGGGGTCCGCATCCTTTACGCCAGGGGCTGCGGCCATCTCCCCTCCCCGGAGGACAATCTGGAGGAAGCCTTTCAGCTAGGTGCACAGGCAGATGCCATCTTCTTTGCCTGCGGCGACATGATTGACCAGATCGGAGAATCCAAAGACCGGGCGGATTTGTCCCTCTCCGGACGGCAGGATGAACTGTTTGCCCGGCTCGCGGCCCTGGGCAAACCCATCTGCACCGTTCTGATTTCCTCAAAGCCCCTCTGCATTCCTCTGGAAGCGGACAGGTCCGGCGCGGTCATCTGTGCCTTCAACGGCGGCATGTTCGGCGGGCAGGCCATTGCCGAAGCGGTATTCGGCGAATTCAATCCCTCCGGACATCTCCCGATCTCCTTCCCGCGGCACTCCGGGCAGGTTCCTGTCTACTACAATTTCCTCCCCGGATGGCATAATGGAAAATACTGTGATCTCCCCGCCGCCCCGCTGTATGCTTTTGGTGAGGGACTCAGCTACACCACGTTCCGCCTCGAAAATCTCCGTGCCGATCCTGAAACCCTTCAGGTGCATTTCCGGCTCTCCAACACCGGTTCCAGGGCCGGCACCGCTCTGGTGCAGATTTACCAGCAGGATCTCGTTTCCTCTGTTCTGACGCCGGTCAAACGGCTCATCGCCTTCACGCATGGTTTCCTTGAACCCGGACAGACCGAGGAGATGAGCATTTTTCTCGCCCGGGAAGATTTTGCCCTGATCAATGCAGCCGGCAAATCCGTCGTCGAGCCCGGTCAGTTCCGCATTCTGGCCGGCTTCAGTTCAAAGGACGAGGATCTCACCGAGACCATGATTCGCCTTTCCTGACCGCACCGGGAATCAAAAAAATGGCTTCACAGTTTCCTGTGAAGCCATTTCATTTCTGAGTGATTCAGGTATTGCCCGCAAAGCAGGAACCTGAACTGATTTCACCTGAGGACCGATCAGTTGCCGAACAGGCTCTTCTCTTCCTCGTCGTCATCCGTCATGTTCAGGAAATTGCTGTTGTTCACCTGATTGAGATCCTGCGGCTTCGGAGCACGGGTCGGCTTCGGAACGCGGGTCGGGATGGGCGTGGCGGTCGGAGCAGGTGTTCCAACAACCTGAGCACCGGTAATCTGGGTGCTGGTCCGGATAACAACCGGTTGATCCACATTGATGAACAGGATGGCAGTCTTGCCGACCTTCATCTCCAGCTCATTGCCATAGGGATCGAGGAAAATCATACGGGAGGTAACGGAGTTATACTCGTTTGCCTTCTGGGGGTTATCCGACTGCACCCAGGTGCCGCGGACGTACTTGCCGTTCTGGAAGATCTCGCAGGGACCCTGACCGTAAGTCTGGATCATGACACGGCTGGCGTTATTGGTCTGGCTGGTAATGGATGTACGGACGATAATGACGTTGGCGAACTCACAGGTAACACCGTTCAGTGCATCATAGTATTCAGCACCATTGGCGAAACGGGTATAGTTGCCTGTCATAGGATTGAATTCAAAACCGGTGACATAAGCGGGATTCGTGGTCTTGTAGTTGACCGTGATTCCGGAAACATCTGCACCATAGGTCAGGCCTACCGGTGAGAATTTGAACGGATGCTTCTGCGGCTCTGCATTGCCGAAGAGGTTTTCTACCATACGCAGGTCAACCTGCACGTTGTGCGGGTTCTTGTGGTTTCCGTCAGTCTCGCGATGGAAGAAGGAACTGTAGTTCTTTTCCATACCCTCAACATACGGGAACACCCAGCGGCCCTTCTGACGGGCATCCTCATGCAGCATGGTGGTAAAGTCAACAACGTCGACTAACGGGTTTGCCTCGGCGCCAAAACTGCTCTGCCATCCATAGAATACCCATGCGCCGTTCCACATTTCACGGAGCTTCGCCATCATGACACGGCCGGAACGAACCGGACCGGCATAGGTCGGCTTCTCACTCATGTAAAGAGCGATCATACGGGTGGAACCGTCCATCTGGATCGGGAACTCATAGAGGATATCCGCAGAGGAAGTTCCCCAATGAGGAAGAGCCTCAGGATGGTTGTCCGTGCTGACGAGAATGGGATGATAAAGACCAACCCAGTTCTCACCGGTCAGCGGGTTGATTCCCGGGATATCCGGGTTCTCGCCCGGCATGTTCACCGTGATGTTCTGTGAAACCCCCAGCCCCTGAGCCGGAAGCTCGACATACATTTCAGCGCTTGCGCAGACAGCAACAAGCAGCATGGCCATCAGAATCAGACAGAGCTTTTTACCAAATTGCAAAATCAAACACCTCCAAAACTGTTCGAATGACATTCAGCGCATTCCCTATAATATTAAGGATTCTTTTGTGCTTCGTCAATCGTTTTTTGAAT
Organism: Christensenella sp. UBA4263; assembly: GCA_002395225.1. GTDB lineage: Bacteria > Bacillota > Clostridia > Christensenellales > Aristaeellaceae > Ventricola. Next base: position 30,803 of record DGWH01000113.1, on the reverse strand, counting down.
CTTTTTCCGGAAAACCCGATTTTAGTGCAGGTTTTTCTTTATTCCGGGTTTAACTCCCCGTATGTAAAACGAATACGGGCACGGCTTTTATCCCGCATCTTTATTTTTGCCGTCTCCGGCAGGACCAAATGTGTCCTGTCGTTTTATTGCGTTCCGTGTGAACCTGGAGTAAAATAGGATGGAGAGAAACAAGGAGCGTTCAGCATGTGTGCACATTATTTCATCCGGCTGCAAGAACATGATAATCAGTCCATTTCAGAGGAGGTCCGCCGCCGGTACGGTCCGCTTCTCCCCTCTCCGCCCGGGGAATCCATCTCCCCCACCCAGCTGGCACCTGTACGCTGCCGGGACAGGAAAGGCGGGCAGGGTTATTTCATGATGCGCTTTGGCATGAAAGCCGGGGATCACCTGGTCATTAACGCCCGGTCTGAGTCGCTCCGGGAAAAACCACTGTTCAGCCCTCTCCTGAAGGAGAGGCGGTGCCTGATTCCCGCCAGCGCGTATACCGAATGGAAACACGCAGGAAAAGAGCGGATTCCGTATCAGTTTGAATCGCCGCAGCTGCCGCTGATGTTTTTCGCCGGCCTGTACAGGCTGACACCAGGAAACCGGTTTGGTGACTTTGTCATCCTGACCCGGGAGGCAGCCCCCGACTTTTCCGAAATTCACCCGCGTATGCCCGTGATTCTGAATCCGGCGGTTCATCAGGACTGGCTCAATCCGGAGAAAACCGCAGAGCCGCTGCTCACCGCCTGTCTCACCGACCTGCGTTGGTCCACCCCGCAGCTTTCTTTCCTTTCATAACCCCAAAAAGCATCCCCACGACGCATCCTGAACAGCAGATATGCGTCCGGGGATGTTTATCTGTTCCTTAATCGTTCAGATCATCCAGAGAGGGAACATCCGCCTCTTCAGCCGAAAGATCTTCCTGCTCCAGCGCCCCGACAGACACATGTCCGCCGTCGCCGTACAGGTATTTCTGATCAAGATACTCAATGGCACTGCGCAGTTTGGTGCGAAGCAGTGAGCCGCCCTCCTGCGCCACCTCAACGACTTTCCCGACATCCAGATCCGGTTTCCAGTCGTAGGCCTTGGCATGGAAGTCGATGATCCGGCTGATGACCTCCGAGATCTCATCCCGGGTCAGCGGATTCAGCTGCTCTGCCGAAACAATCGCATCCAGAACCGTTTTGCCCGGCTCCATGTCATTCGGGAAGATCGCCTCAAGGTTTTCATACTCATGCTTCTTCTCGATAACGTCATCCTGATACATGGAACTGACCGCAAACATCGTATACGTGGCATGAAGTGAGGTGGGTTTCAGGAAACGGTACATGTTCCGGTAGGCATTCTGACGCGCCTTTTTCCCGGTGCGGCCGATCAGTTCCACCTCGTCAATCAGGATAACCCAGCCGTTATATCCCATGGCCGTGAACAGCCTTGAGAGGAAGCTGAAGTAGTCCATGCAGTGCTTGGTCTTGCTGAACGGCACATTCATCTTGGCCGCCTTTCCGGCAATACGCCGGTAAATCCGCTTCAGATCGGGCGGACTGATGAAATCCCCCTCCAGATCTGCCTGCAGCCTGAACTGCTCCTCCTGATCATCCGTCTTCAGGAAGCACTGGAAGAGATAATACAGTTTATCCGTTTCCAGCTCCTTGGCAGCATACAGCAGCATTTCGGATGCCAGCGGGCTGCTGGCCCCGATGCCCCACAGCTTGTGAAGGAAGCCCGGCTGCTCATGCTTGGGAAGATAGGTATTCTGGACAATGTTGCGGTAAATGACCGGCAGCTTGTCAAATGGCGCTTCCTTGCTGATGGGCATGTAGGAAACCACCATGTCATTTTCCTGCGCCATGGTCATGGCCGTGTTCAGCAGATGCGTTTTTCCCTCGCCGTATTTGCCGGTATAGAGAAACGAATCTGACTTTCCGTTGATGGCCACCTCATCCAGTGCATCGGAAATCCGCCGGATGAGCTTGGGACGGGCTTCGGCAAAGTATTTTCCGACAGCCCTTGACGGAACACCGGAACGCAGTGCCTCAATGATCCGCATGGCATTCATATCAGGCATCTGCATTCACCTCCTCAATCTTTTCCTCCGGGATGCCCTCAATGACTGCCCGGTTCACCAGCCGCGCCAGTCCGACGGTTCCGGATCCGGCCTGATGAATCAGCTTCTCCGCATCCTCGCCGGTCACGGAGCGCCCCTGGCACTGATGCTGTTCCAGATAGTTTCTGAGCTTATCGGCCATTTTAAGGACCGTCTGCACATCGTACTGCTGTCTGGCCAGATCATCCAGGTTGGCAATGTCCGCAAAGCAGTTGAACCGCTCGGACAGAATCTCATTCTGAATCCGCATCATCAGGGCGGAGTACGACATGATTCCGACCTTGGGTGTATCCAGCAGATCCCGGTCAAAGGCAAAGATAAACATGACATTGTGCATGGTGTCGATGTCATCAATCAGCAGACGGATGCTCTCATAGGTATCCTGCCGGCGGACCGCCGAATAATGCAGTTCCTGCATGCCGGAACGGTTCAGCATCACATCCATCTGATCCACCGTCACCACCAGTCCCGGGCTCCCGCCAAGCCGGATGACCTCCGAGAGCGAGCGCAGCATATGACGCGCGTTGTACTTGTTCAGCTTGTCCGGCGAAAGTCCCAGCGAACGCAGCAGGGCGGTTTTAATGCCGGGTTCCCCGTGCAGATACCCGAGAAGCAGATCCCGGTTGGCATCCTCAAGCACGGGATGGCCGAGAATGCCGCCGGTAATCAGCGAACAGCTCAGGGCAAAGTTATTGTCCAGAAGCGGATTGTCAAGAAACATGGTTTTGAGCTGCACACGAAGTTCACGGCGCTGGATGGCATCCGCCATCCCCTGCTGGGAAAGATAGTCAATGAACGTCATTCCCTCCGGAATCTCGGCGGGATCATAGCCCATGTTCCGGACAACCGAATTCGCACAGGACCGAAGGACATCCATGATGGAAACCTGCCTCAGCACTTCCAGATAGATGATTGAAAAATCATGCAGCCATGTTTTCGCCGCAGAAATCGAAACAACCTTATAGCCTTTTTCCCGGGCCTTTCCCTCCATCACGCGCAGAAAGTGTGTCTTTCCGCAGCCGGTCCGCCCGGTGACAAACTTAATTTTGCTGCCGCCCTCCCGGATATACTGATCCAGATAATGCCTGGACCAGAAATCCGACAGGAACTGAACACCTTCCGACAGAGCCAGACAGGTTGCCGCATCCGGCGCAAATCCATTAATCAGGTTCTGGAGATTCTCGTTTCCCAGAACCTCCTGGTCAACCCCTGTTTCCATTATGCTTTATCTCCGATTTTCAGTATTTTCCGCTGTCTTTGATCAGTCTTCCTTATAGAAACGAATGGAATACTGATAGCTCTCCTTGCCCTTGGAATCCAGCAGACGGATGCAGTACTTTGCCTCACGGCTGGGACCGGGCTGCATTCTGCGGTGATCATCGCCCAGGTAGATCGGGTTCTTGGCATCCTCTTCCATAAAGCGGGAGAGATCATAGGCAAAGCTGTTGAGATCATAGATCTTCTTCAGGCGGCTCATGGGTGCCATGAGGCTGTGAATCTCCTTAAGCGGCATATCCGGTCCTTTTTCCGGGTCCTTCTTCTTCTTGATTACCAGCAGATCATAGGCGGCCATCAGCTCTTTGCCGAACGCTTCCGCATTGAAATTGGCCTTGCTCAGCTTGTCCTGTGACTCACGGACAAGTGCCACCATTTTCTTCGGGCGCAGGCAGTTGACTTTCTTATTGTTGAGATAGACCGCCTGCTCGGCAGGAACCACTTTCACCTTGAACGGGAACATCTCAAAGTTCGGAGCCTGTCCGATGACGTCGACATTTTCCTTCTTGCAGTACTCAAGCATCTGATCCGAATACCCACCCTCGGTCATATAAGCCTCGCCGTCAAACTCACTGACCATTTTCTGCAGTGAGGCATTGATCTCGGTGAGAGAATTCAGTTTGTCGGCATAGCTGCCCAGATCCTTGGCCAGTGCTTTCAGATCGCCGTTCTCCGCGTCTTTTCCAATGGTGGTCAGGGACTTCTTCTGTGAGTCCTGAAGATCCTTCGTCTTTTTAATCAGTTCCTGCATGCTTTTCAGCAATACTTCATAATCCATAGTGATACTCCTGTCTTATTTACTCAGTTCAAAAAACCAAATATATTATATCGGATAGACGCATACATTGCAACTGAGAAAGCCCCACTTTCTCTGCCAATCTGCCAGAAAGCTCACGGATTCCCTTATTTTCAGGCACATTTCAGCATTATTTCGAAAAAGGGTAGAACAACACACGCAAGAGTCTTCTCTCCAACTGTGTTCTCAAGAATTTTTTGAGCCTCATATCAGGAAGCTGCAGGCGGCGAGCAAGGGAGATCGTTCCGCTGACAATCTTCTCAAAATGCTTTCCTTTTCCGGTTTCCTGTGATAAACTGCCCGTATAAACAATCGATTAAGCGGCAGAGAAGGTGCAATATGGCGGTAGAACTGTACAGATGGCAAAAGGAATGTCTTACAGTCTGGAAGGAAAACAATCATCGGGGGATTATCAATGTGATCACCGGTGCCGGAAAGACCGTTTTTGCCATGGCCTGTATTCAGTCAGTTCTGGATGACATGAGCCGGGAAACGGACACGCCGGTTCCATATGAAGAGCTCCCGCTTCGCGTCATGATCATCGTCCCCACCATTCCGCTGGCCCTTCAGTGGGGAACGGTTCTGCGCCGCTGGTTCCCAAAGCTCACCCACGGCTCAAAATCTCTCGGGTATTATTACGGCGAGGTCAAGAGCAGCCCTGACTGCCGGTTCATGGTTTATGTTATCAACTCCGCCCGCTATTCCCTGGCCAGACACGCCCACCATGCGCTTAAGGCCGGCAGCCGGGTTCTGCTGATTGCCGATGAATGCCACCACTACGGCAGTGAGGAGAACCGGAAAGTCTTCGACTTTATCCGTGAAAATCCGGATCTCGGCGGACGCCTTTACACCATCGGGCTCTCGGCTACCCCGCAGAACGTGAATTTTGAATCCGTCCTCGTCCCTGCCCTGGGACCGCAGATTTATGAATACAGTTTTCATGAGGCACTGCACGATAAGAACATTACGCCCTTTGCCCTGCTCCAGGTCGGCGTCACCTTTACCCCCGAGGAAAATGCCGAATATCAGCGCGTCTCTCGTATTATCCGAAATCTCTGGCTGAATCTGGTGGACCTGTATCCGGAGCTCTCCTCCATGGATCCTCCCAGAATCCATCAGTTCCTGCGGAATCTCATCACACGCAAGGGCGAAGGATACGAAAGCGCCGATCAGTATCTCAACAACATTTTCATCCGTGCCGGCATTACGCGGATGGCCGAGGCACGCACCACCTGTGCCCTGGATCTTTGCCGGCGCATGCCGCTCAGTTCCCGCATTCTCGTGTTCTGTGAACGGATCGACCAGGCGGAAAAACTGACCGAACGATTTCAGAAATTCTATGGTTCCTCCGTTCAGTGTTACCACTCCAAAATCGACCGGGAGCAGCGTGCCCGGATTCTGAGCGCCTTCCGGGAGGGTGAAATTCACATTATCGTCTGCTGTCACGCTCTGGACGAGGGTCTGGATGTGCCGGATGCCTCCATCGGAATTGTCATGGCCAGCACCTCTACCTCCCGTCAGCGGATTCAGCGGCTCGGCCGAATCCTCCGCAAAAGTGAGGGAAAACCCCTGGCGACCCTTTACTACATCTATGTGCGCAATTCCACGGATCCCCCCGTCTATCTGTCCAAAAACAGTCCGGCCCGCATCTCCGATATCCGCTTCCTGATGGAAGAGAAGAACTATATCCACGATGCCTATGAAAACCTGGCGCACCGCGTCTTTGAGGAATTGGTGGTCAGTCCGAATACCAGCGCCGAACAGATTCAGGAAGTCCGTGTCTGCATTGACGAAGGGCTCCTGCTGCCTGACTGGATGCTCGATTCCGCCGATTACGCCCCCATTATTCAGCGGACACAGGACCGCCATATGAAAAACTACTGGATCATCATGAAAAAGATCGCGGTAAAAGCTCAGGAAAGAGCTGCTATGAAAGAGGATCAATGACCCTTTCCCCATGGAATGGCAGAGGCTTCCGTGAAAGACAGTTCCCATACAAAAAAGACCGGTCCGTACTGGACCGGTCTTCCTGTATGCTTCAGGTGACCATGTGAACGACGGAACCCTTGGGCGTCTTGGACACGTAAATCTGCTTGTCAATCCGCTCCTCAAGGCTCTGCACGTGGGAGATGATGCCAACCAGCCGTTTTCCGCCTGCCAGATCCGAAAGGACCTGGAGGGAATTCCGAAGCGCGTTGTCATCCAGGGTGCCAAACCCTTCGTCGATAAACATCGCATCCATGCGGACCGCCCCGCTCTGCGCCTGAACGACATCCGAAAGGCCCAGGGCCAGTGCAAGACTCGCCAGGAAGGACTCCCCGCCGGACAGCGTGCTGACATCCCGCCACTGACTGGTGCTCCGGTCCAAAACATCCAGATCCAGACCGCTCTGGCGCACCCTGTCCCGGGCCTCTTCCTTGCAGCGCAGGGTGAACAGCCCGTCCGTCAGAATGGTCAGCCGTTTGTTGGCGGCAGCAACCACCTGCTTGAAATAATACTGCTGGACATACGCCTCAAACGTCAGCTTGCCCCGGTTTGCACCGCCCGAGATTCCGGCACAGCAATTGTACAGATCCCGGACAACGGACCAATTCTCAGCCCGGCGTTTCTTCTGTTTCAGCGCCGTCTGGATTTCCTTAAGGGCATCCTCATGAATGGTCAGCTTCTTTGACAATGCCGCTTCCGCATTTTCCGCAGCGGCTCTTTCCCTCTGCTGTCCGCTCAGTTTCTGCTCAATGGCCCCGATGTCCGGCTTTTCCCGACCTGTCAGCTTTTCGCGCAGGACTGCAATCTGATCCGACAGGGATTTTTTGCGTTCCCCATAGGCACGCAGTTCTTTGTCCGCCGCGTTCATGTCCCTTTCAGACATTTTGGCCAGCTGATAGGCTGCCTCATTTTCAAATCCGGCGGCGGCCAGATGCTCATTGAACACGTTCTGCAGGGTTACGGCTCTCTCCCGGAGATCTTTCAGCCGCTGGCACCCGTGATCCACCACAGTCTTTTTTTCGGCAATGGTGATCTGCAGAGCCTTGAGATTTTCCTCCGCTTTGGCGATGGCCTCCCGGAGCTTTCGGGCACCGGCCTGTTTTTCCTTAATCTGTTTTTCCAGGCTTTCTCCGGTTTCCTGCTCGCCGATGTTCAGCTCGGCCAGGCGGCTCTTTCCCGCTTCCACGGCGGCCTTAAGCGCGGAGAGGGCCGTGTCAGCCTTATGCAGTTCCTCCGCCGCCTGACGGTGACGCCGGTCCGCCTCCTCCATCGCCTCTTTCGTGACGGCCTCCACGGTTAACGCGGCGGGATGCGGGTGCACGGTGGAGCCGCACACCGGACAGGGCTCGCCATCGGACAGTCCCTGGGCCAAAAGCCCTGCCTGACTGCGGTAGTACCCTTCCTTGGCAGCGGTATAGGCCGCATCTGCGCGGCTGCTGGCCGCGATCAGGGTCTGCATCTTTTTCTGCTGTTTGTCGAGTTCCTGCGTCTGGGTTTCCAGATCCTTGAGCACCGGGATAAAGTCCGACAGCTGTTTGGCGGATGAAAGAAGGGCATCCGCCTCCGCCGCATGACTGTCGGCTTTTTCTTTCGCTTCCACAGCCGCAGGCAGCGACAGTTCTGCCTTTTCAAGGGCGGTCTGTGCCTCTGCCGTTTCCTTTTCCTGTTTCTTAAGATCTGCCCGGTTTCCCGTCAGCACGGCCTCATCCGGCACAAGTCTCTGGGCTTTCCGGGCTTTTGCCAGCTGTGCCGCCAGATCATCCATGGCTGACTGTCGGTCATTCAGCTCCCGGAGTCCGGCTGTTGCCTTGTCAAGTGCAGTGAAATCCGCCAGAGCTGCCCGTGCCTGCTCCATGAGGGCGATCAGGCCCTTTTCCTCCTGTGCCGCCGTATCCCTGGCCTGACGGAGGCTGCTGTCGGTCTCTTTCTCGCGGGCAATCAGATGCAGGAGGCACTCGGCGAGCAGGTCGGCAAAGTCGGCATCTTTCTGATACTCGGCGATCTGTTCGCGCTCGGGGAAATCCGGTTCCGGACTGATCTTGCCGGCGGCAATGGTGATCCGCTGATTCAGGTTCTCCTGTTCCTTGTTGCACTGGCTGTTCAGTTCCTGAAGCTTTTTCTGCAGATTAGCATAGATCGCGGTATTGAACAGCTTCTGGAAGAGGCCCTTGCGGTCATCCGAGGTGGCGTTGAGGATCTTCAGGAAGTCGCCCTGGGCAATCATGACCGTCCGGGTGAACTGGCCCTGTGTCAGTCCGAGAAGCTCCTCAATCTTCTCCGTGACATCCCGCTGTCCCTCAATGACCCGGCCGGTTTCAAGATTGGTCAGCCGGGCATTGGCAGACTGTGTGGTGGTTTCATCACTGTTCCGCTTGGCGCGGATGTATTCCGGATTCCGCCGGATGCACCAGGACTGATCCTTGTGCAGAAAGGTCAGTTCCACATAGGTTTCCGACCGGAGATCGGCGTAATCCGAACGGAACGTTTTGCTTTTGCGCCGGTCTTTTCCGCCGGAGGCCTCACCGAAAAGAGCAAAGGTAATCGCATCAAACAGGGTGGTTTTCCCCGCACCGGTGTCCCCGGCGATGAGGAAAATGCCGTTTTCCCCGAACTGGGTAAAATCAACCGTGGTTTCCCCCGCGTAGGGTCCGAAGGCGGACATTTTCAGCAGTAGAGGTTTCATTGGTTTTCCTCCATTTCCTTCAGCACCTTTTCAATCACTTTCCGGTGAGCAGTGGTCAGGTCCTGGTCATTATTCTGCAGCCGGTAAAAATCCGAGAAAAGCTCCGTGATCGTCTTGTTTTCCATGCTCTGGGTGGCCAGTACATTCAGGTCCGTTTTGGTTTTGGAATTCACCACGGAAAACTTCAGCATGTTGGGAAAATTGGTCGACAGCGTCACGCGTGCATCCGGGGAGGGCAGCTCATCATGAATGGTGATCCACAGATAATCCTCGGAATAGGGCTCGTTCATCAGGTCTTGCGTCATCCCCTCCATCAGGCGGACATCGCGCAGCGGATAGAGAGGAACCGTGCTGACGGTAATGTCGTCCTTTGATTCCATGTCCAGAATCGTCACAGACTTTTTGTGATTGGCCTCGGAAAAAGAGTATTTGAGCGGTGAACCGGCATACCGGAGCGTATCCCTGAGGACCTTCTGGGGCTTGTGGATATGCCCGAGAGCCACATAATCAAAGGCATCAAACAGGGAGGCATCGATGTTGTCAAGGCCGCCCACTGCCCGCTCCTCGGAATCGGAGGTTTCACTGCCGGTGATGAACTGATGGCAGATCAGGATATTTCGTTTTTTCGAGTCAATTACGCTCTGGCGAAGGACCGCCGCCACGGCATCCTGGTACGTGACGATTTTTTCCTCGGGCAGCCAGCGCCGGACCGCGGAAGGCCGCAAAAAGGGCATCATCCAGATGACAATATCGCCCGCACGGTCCCGCAGAGTGACGCTCTGCAGTTTCCCCTCAAAGGATTCGGTCACATAGACGCCGGAGGTTTTGATCAGGGATCCAAAATAGGAGATCCGCTGCGCGGAATCGTGATTCCCGCTGATGATGAACACCTTTTTGCCCAGGCTGACCAGCTCCGATACGAAGTGGTCAAACAGTTCCATCGCGTCGGCCTGAGGCGATGACCGCTGGTAGACATCCCCGGCAATCAGTACCGCATCAATTCGCTCACTTTCCGCGGTGCGGACAATCTGCTGCAGGATAAATTCCTGGTCCGGGAGCAGCGAAACATCGTTCATCTGCTTGCCCAGGTGGAGGTCGGCAATATGAAGGAACCGCATAACATCATCCTTTCAAACGTAATTCGTCATTGTCCTGTACACAAAAAAGCTTTGTTCATTGCCGGGATTCATCGGTTGTAAACCGAAACATTGTCATAGACGACCACCTTCCAGTCATGCCCGGTGCAGGTCTTGATCAGGCCGTCGTGGGAAATGATCAGGGCGACAGCCCCCTGAACGGCACTGCAGCACTTGAAACAGGAACGGTGCCGCATGCCGTAGTCATTGTAACGCTTTGAGGGTAACCTGCACACCATCATCGTTAATGAAACACAGATCCAGTCCCGGCTTATCGATCGCATCCACCAGTATCTCCACGACAAAGCCCAGAAGATCCAGATTCTTATTGAGGACCACCCCGCTGTCAACAGAGAATTCCCCCAGACAGGCCACCAGTTCACCCGGTCCGCTGACCAGCAGATTGGTAATTCTTGGCATAGGCCTGCCGGGATATATCGATGCTTTTCCGCAATATTCTCATGCGAATTCGTTCCCACAGTCCACAAGGATACCGGTGGCTCCTTGTTTAGAACTACAGGTTCTTTATTGTCCAACATATTGTTTTTTTCATCCAGAATAGTATAAAATTGGACGAAAAAAATGATGCTGGACGAAAGGAGCTCTCATGAGATCGTTTGACTATAGTAGACTTGCAGAAAAGGCCTGGGACACTGATATACTAAACCTTGTCGCAAAAATTCACGAGTGCAAAGGAAGACAGGACTTATTTATCAGGCAAAAGCCTGTTGAATTAGATCGCCTTGTTAAAATTGCCAAAATACAGAGTACGGAAGCATCCAATAAAATAGAAGGAATTGTCACGACAAGCACTCGTATGAAACAGTTGTTTGAAGAAAAGACCACTCCCAGAAACCGGGACGAGGATGAGATCTTGGGTTACAGGGATGTGCTGAATACAATTCACGAAAGTAATGAATATATTCCGATTCGTCCTTCTTACATCCTCCAGCTGCATCGTGATCTTTTAAAAAGGGCTGGTTTTTCTTACGGCGGACATTTTAAGAGTGTGCAGAACTATATCAATGAGACAACACCAGATGGAACTGTAGTTACCAGATTCACACCGATTGCACCTTACGATACTCCTGATGCAGTAAAAAATCTCTGCGCTGCCTATGAACAGGCCATCGCAACTGAGAAGATTGATTCGCTGATTCTTATTCCGACTTTTATCTGCGATTTTCTTTGTATTCATCCATTTAACGATGGTAATGGGCGAATGAGCAGACTCCTTACACTACTTCTGCTGTATAAAAGCGGATATAGTGTAGGAAAGTACATCAGTTTAGAGAAGCAGATAGAGAACACAAAGGATCGGTACTATGATACTCTCGAAGCATCAGATGCTGGTTGGCATGAAGGGAAAAATGATCCGACACCATTTATCAGATATATGCTTCAGGCTATTTTAGCATGTTATCTTGAATTTGAAGAGAGAATAGGCTTAATGTCCAATACAGGAAATGGAAGTACAGCATACGACATTGTCAAAAAGTATACCGAGGAAAAAATCGGAAAGTTTACAGGGGCAGAGATTATCGCTCATTGTCCAAGCATAGGTAGATCTTCAGTCCTTGCTGCACTTAAAAAGCTTACTGAAGAGGGACATATCATTCGGGAAGGATCCGGAAGAAAGACATTCTATGTTCGTGCTGACAGCAAATAATTTTCGTCCAAATATATGCTAATTTGGACGAAAAGCATACCGATTGGATGGAAAATCGTATCGGAGGAACGATTGACAATAAAGACCTGATGCTGATTCCGGTGCAATTTTGCACAACCAGTAACTATCGGACGGATCAGACATTCTTTAACGGTAACACACTGGAATAAAAAACTGGATGAATCCAAAGAGCATTCTATTCAAGCAGCGTAACATCATCCCTTCAAACGCAGCTCAACATGATCCATTTCATAAAATCCATTCTGTTCCTGCCGCACCATGCCTCCCGGGCTCCCGGGAATTATCTGTTGTAAACCGATACATTGTCATAGACGACCACCTTCCCGTCATGCTGTGTACAGGCTTTAATGAAGCCATCGTGAGAAGCGATCAGCGCGACAGCCCCCTCAACGGCACTGCAGAGCTTGAAGCAGGACCGGTGCCGCATGCCGTAATCACTGTAACGCTTTGAGGTATCTGTCATGCCGTCATAGTTAATGAAGCACAGGTCCGGTTCCGGCTTATCGATCGAGTCCATCAGTGTCTCCACGCCAAATCCCAGAAGATCCAGATTCTTGTTGAGCACTACGCCGCCATCCACGGCGGTCAGCTTTGAAACCATATCCGCAAAGGAAATCAGGTCTTTCTCCGGCTTTATCAGGAGATCATCGTTTCCATCCCCCCGAAACATGAAATGGACCGGAAGCCGGTATTTGATCCTGAAATGCTTCCGGCATTCACTCTCCTCCGGAATAATAAAGAGATGGCCGCCGTTCCCCATCCGCATCATATTGACCAGGACCCGCGAGAAGAACGCCGATCGGTTTGAATCGGATACACAGGAACCCTCTTTCAGCGCCTGCGCCACCAGGGTTGAGGTAAAGGTATTCTTTCGAAAATGCACGAGATTTCCCCATTTCAGGGAAACCAGCGGAGATTCACCCAGGCAGGCCACCAGTTCGCCCGGTCCGCTGACCAGCAGATTGGCAATTATGGGCATTCGGACACCGTCTGTGGTTTCCCCCGAGCTGGTCTGATTCCAGGTGGTGTGCCCGACAATCAGGCCGGTAATGCAGGGCCTGGTGTCCACCATGTTCAGAATCAGATAGCTGATATCCGGGCTGATTGCCGGTGCCAGACGGTGGATTTCCTTCATATTGAACGGAACAGGCTCATCCAGCAGTACCGCATGCGAATAGATGTACGGGATGAGAAATGCCGAATCCGGCCTGATAAAGCAAACCCTGAAGGTGGAATATCTCCCCTCTTCCCGCATGGTGCTTGCATACAGGAGCTGCCTGCACACCTCCGTCAGAAACGCCGGTTCCGGGAATTTCTGCTCGGGCTCAAGGCAGGACCCGCTCTGCTCCGCCAGCAGATAGATTTCATTGACGAATGTTTCAGGTGATATCATGGTTTTAACCTCTGTTTAAACAGATTCATTACAGGATCAATATAACACAAGTAACCGGGAGTTTCAAGGAAAAGAAAAAAGCGTTTCGTCTGAAACGAAACGCTTTGCATCCTCCTGAAGTAGGATACTCGGGGCAGAAGCTCTCACGGCACACACGAAGCAATGCTTATTGCTGCTGCCTTCCGGCCCTGACAAGGTTCACACACCCGCATTGCATGAGGTCCATCCGTCATCGCACCCTACAGAGCATATTTTAACGGTTCTGTCCAAATGAAGCAATATGCATTTTAACTAAATCCATATATGATTATTCAGCAACTTCTACTGATTTTTCATCTTTCTTCGACATCTGAATGGCCATTCTGCCGGTCAGCCGCTCCATGGCTTTCACACACTCAAACAGCAGTTCCTCCCGGTTCTTCGATTTATCCTGAAACAGAAGATGATTGGGCTTGTTCAGGGAGATGGTCAGCCGCGGATCAAGGTTATTGAGGGACCGGAGAAGCAGCACGCCGTCTGTTTCGGAAACGGGCGAGAAATACATCTGGAAAAGACCGTCGTCCTGACGAACCCGGTCGATGCCCAGGTTGCCGCACATCGCCTTGAGATAGGCCACCGCCACCAGGTTGGCCACCGGCTGCGGTTCATCCCCGAAGCGGTCAACCAGCTCCTCCTCCACGTCATCCCGCTGGGCGGCATTGGTGATCTTGGCAATCCGGCGATAGACATCCAGCCGCTGCTTGTCCCCGGTCACATATTCAGCCGGCAGATACGCGTTGACCTTCACATCCATCCGCGTCTCGATTTCCTTATTGGTATTGAGCGAAATGCCCTGGACCTCCTGAACCGCCTGATCCAGAAGTTTGCAGTACAGATCATAGCCGATGTCCGCCAGGTGTCCGCTCTGCTGGGGGCCTAAAATATTTCCGGCACCGCGGATTTCAAGGTCACGCATGGCGATGCGGAATCCGGAACCGAACTCGGTAAATTCCCGGATGGTATCCAGGCGCTTCTGCGCGTTTTCCGTGACGACCTTGCCCGGGCGGATGGTCAGATAGGCATAGGCCATCCGGTTGGACCGGCCCACACGTCCGCGGATCTGGTAAAGCTGGCCCAGTCCGAAGCGTTCCGCGTCATAGACAATGAGGGTATTGACAGAGGGGATGTCCAGACCGGATTCGATGATGGTCGTGCACAGCAGAATATCATACTTCTGCTGGGAGAAGTCCATCATCACATCCTCCAGCACATCCTCTTTCATCTGTCCGTGGGCAATCACGATGCGTGCCTCTGGCACCAGCTTCTGCAGCTGCGCATAGCACTGGTCAATGGTTTCCACCCGGTTATACAGGAAGAAGACCTGCCCGCCGCGCCCCATTTCACGGAGAACTGCATCCCGGATGACCGCATCCTGGTACTCAAGCACATAGGTCTGCACCGGATAGCGCGCCTGGGGCGGCGTCTCCAGCAGGCTCATGTCCCGGATGCCGACCATGGACATGTGCAGCGTCCGGGGAATCGGCGTGGCGGACAGGGTCAGCACGTCGATGCTGTTCTTGTAATTCTTGATGGTTTCCTTATGTCCGACGCCGAACCGCTGCTCCTCGTCGATGATCAGCAGGCCCAGCTTTTTGAACTTAATGCCCTTGTTGAGAATCCGGTGGGTGCCTACCACCAGGTCGATTTCCCCGTTCTCCAGGCCCAGCAGCGTCTTTTTCTGCTCTTTGGCGGATTTAAAGCGGCTGAGATAGTCCGCATGGATCGGAAAGCCTTCAAAGCGCCGCAGGATGGTCTGATAATGCTGCTGCACCAGAATCGTGGTCGGCGCCAGAATAGCCACCTGATACCCATCCATAATGGCCTTAAAGGCTGCCCGGAGGGCCACCTCGGTCTTTCCGTATCCCACGTCGCCGCACAGCAGGCGGTCCATGGGCTCCGGCTTTTCCATATCGTGCTTGATTTCCTCCGCGGCAATCAGCTGATCCGGCGTCTCCTCATAGGGGAAATTCTCCTCAAACTCCTGCTGCCAGGGCGTATCCGGCGAAAAGGCATGGCCGACCCGCTTCTGGCGCTGCGCATACAGCTGAACCAGGCTGAATGCCAGTTCCTTCAGGCTCTCCCTGGCTTTGTTCTTCTGCTTCTGCCATTTCTTGCCGCCCAGATCCGACAGGGCCGGCGCCACGCTTTCCCCTGCACCGATGTATTTCTGAATCCGGTCGAAATGATCCACCGGAATGTACAGCTTATCCCCGCCCAGATACTCAATCTGCAGGAAATCCCGGGAGGTATTGTCCGTCATCAGGCGCTTTATGCCCAGGTACCGCCCGATGCCGTGGGTCTCATGCACCACGTAATCGCCGACCTCAAGGTCGGTAAAGGAATTCAGTCTGCCCTTTTCCTGGCGCTTGGCCTTGGCCTTGGCCGTCTTGCTTCCGTAAACATCGCTCTCAATGATCACTGCCAGCTTCATGTCCGGATACAGGAATCCGCCGGACAATGAGGTGGGATAAATCACGCACTTCCCTGTCTCCGGCGCCCGCATGCAGTGTTCATCAAACTGAACCTCAATGCCCTCATCCTCAAAGGACTGCCGCATGCGCTCTCCTCTGGCGATGCCGCCAGAGAAGATCATGATGCGCCAGCCGCTCTCTTTCCATTTGCGGATGTCGTCGCACAGCTCTTTCGTTTTCCCGCCGTAGCTGCCATGGTTGACGCCGTTCATATTGACGAAGCCGGCCGCCGGCAGCTCCGAGACCTGGCGCTGAATCCGGCTGAGGAAAATGGTCCCGTCCCGCTTCAGCAGCGCTTTTACCGTCTCGCCGGGGAGAATCAACTTTTCCTGCTCCCGAATGGCCTCACCGCGCTCCAGGGCATTGGCAAAGGCCGTATTAAACTCGCTTATCCGGCTCTCAAGACGCTGCAGGCTGGCATCCGGTTCATCCAGGACCACCAGAGGCCGGTTCATGTAATCGACGATGGTCTCATCCTTCTCCCACAGAAGGTTCAGGTACTTTTCCAGCACCCGTGACCCGATGCGGTTTTCCATCTGCCCGATGGCCTCGTTCATCAGGGTTTCATACCGCTCGGCCGCCCTTGAACGAAGCAGAAAGGGCGCCTCCCCCTCCGTCAGATCCTCGTAAACCGGTTCCTCGTCCTCATTGGCCACCGCCGCCGGCAGATCGGCCAGCGTGGCATCACCGAAATCCTGAACCTCTTTGGGTTCTTTCCCGCGGTTCCGCAGGGCGGCACGAAGGCGGGCCGCCACTTTTTCCCGGCTGTCATCCGCCACCAGTCCCTCACTGGCCGGCGGAATGGAAATGCTCTGCAGATTGCCCACGGACCGCTGGTCCATGACATCAAATTCACGGATCGAGTCAAGCTCATCATCAAAGAACTCAATGCGGACCGCGTGACTGGCATCCGTGGGATACACGTCAATGATGCCGCCCCGCATGGCAAACTGGCCCTTGCCCTCCACCATGTATTCCCGGGTATAACCGGACGCCAGCAGACTTTCCACCACGTAATCCGTCTCAAGCCGGTCGCCCACGCTCAGATGGATGGTATTCTCGGCAAACAGATCCCGGGGCATGACCCGGTGCAAAAGGGTGTCAATCGGGGCCACTACCGCCCGGATGCTGCCGTTCAGCAGTTTTGAAAGGGTTTCAAGCCGGCGGCTCGATACCTCGCGGCTGGCTGCCACATCCTGATAAAAGGAAATCTCCCGGCTCTGAAACAGGCCAATGGACCCGCCGGTCAGCACGGCCAGATCCTCCATGGCCTGGGAAGAGGCTTTTTCGCTCTCGCACAGATACAGGATCTGACGCCCCGTTTCCCCGGCCAGCGCCGCAATCACTTCCGTTTTCTGGGCATTGGAGAGATTATAAACCGAGATGATTCCCGGTTCACCGAGTCCCTGTTTCACCCGCTCGTACGGTTCATACCCGCGAAGCGTATCCAGTAAGAAACTGCTGCTCATTTTACTTCTCTCCTGCCTCTTTCTTTTCTTTCGGCTCCGCGGCATTGGCTGCCTGCATGGCTTTTTCAAGGCCCTGGGTCCACATGACCCGGATCACCTCCGCCGCTTTCATAAAGGCGGCAAACTGGGTTTCCTGCTCCTCCCCCGCCTGATAGTGTGAGAGCACAAAATCCGCCAGATCCCACTGCACCGGTTTGGGTCCCACACCGACCCGAAGGCGGGGCAGGTCATCCCTTCCGCACTGCGTCACAATGGACCGCATGCCGTTATGCGTCCCGGCAGATCCCTTTTTCCGCATCCGGAGTTTGCCCAGCGGCAGATCAATGTCATCATAGACGATCAGGATCTCCTCCGGCTTCGGCTTATACCAGGAAATTACCTCGCTGACACAGTTTCCGGACAGATTCATATAGGTCTGCGGCTTAACCAGTATCAGCTTTCCGCTGCCGAATCCGCTTTCACCGATCAGCCCGTGATGATCCAGTTTCGTCAGCGAGAGATGTTCCTTTTCGCAGAAAACATCCAGCACATCGAAACCGACATTGTGACGGGTCCGCTCATACTGCCCCCCGGGATTCCCCAGCCCAAATACAACCAGCATCTTTCCTCCCTGACCGGCACAAATCCGGTCAAATCTTTAACTGCAAGA
The DNA here is from genome assembly GCA_002395225.1 of Christensenella sp. UBA4263. Classification (GTDB taxonomy): domain Bacteria; phylum Bacillota; class Clostridia; order Christensenellales; family Aristaeellaceae; genus Ventricola. Next base: position 13,103 of record DGWH01000113.1, on the reverse strand, counting down.
ATAGAGCGGTAGCAACCAAAATGGTTTCACCGCTCCAAAGATATTTCCCTATTATCGGAACCTGCTGTCCCTCTTATTCTGCCCTGCGACAGACAGACGGTATTCTATCATAAAACTCCGGGATTGTGAAGTCCGGACTTGCCCTATTTCTGTGACCGGAGTGACTGCATCCAGTTGGACGGCCGGATATTGGCCACACCGGTTGAATCATCGATGTTTTCCAGCATCAGGAGTGACCGAACCCCCTCGACCCGTTTCTTGACCGGTTCCGCGGTGGCCATCATCACGCAGATGCCGATGACACTGACGGAGAATTCCTTCATCATATCCACCATGCCCCGGGCCGTTCCGCCGGCGCGCATGAAGTCATCCACGATCAGGGTTCGCTGCCCTTCCTTCACCGCCCGGCGGGAAAGGCTCATGGTTTCAATCCGGTTGCCGGATCCGGAAATGTAATTGATGTTGACTGCCGGCCCCTCGTAAACCTTGTTGTCCCGGCGGACAATGACCGTCGGCACCCCCAGGGCCTTTGCGGTCATCAGGGCAATGGGAATGCCCTTTGTCTCCATGGTCAGCACAAAGTCCGGTTCCTGCTTGTAAAACTGGGTGGCGATGATATTCCCCATCTTTTCCACCACATCCGGCATGGCCAGAATGTCCGCCATATAGATGAAGCCGCCCGGCAGCACCCGGCCCGGCGTGGAGAGCATCTTGACGACATCCGCCACCGCCGCCACGGCCGCCTCATCGCTGATCGTCGGACGATACCGTACCCCGCCGGCCGCACCCGTCACCGTCTCCAGCACCCCCAGACCATACTGGGCAAAAATGGTGCGCAGAATGTCGATGTCCTCGCTGAGCGAGGATTTGGCCGAGCCAAATTTCTCGCAGAACGTTCCCAGTGTAAAAATACGATTCGGCGAATCCATCAGGATTTTGCTCATGACAGCCAGCCGTTCGGTCCGTCGGATGCGGTCCATGCTTTTCTTTCCTCCAAAATACGAATGTTTTTGCGTGTTCACGTTATTATAATTCAGGTTTATTTGGAAGTCCATCGACATTTTCACCAATTTTTGCGATTGTTTTCTGCCACATCCCAAACGTTCACCTTTTCCGGCGGCGCCTTTTTTCCCCGCCCGTGCATCTGCTCTTGAGAAAAAGCCGCAAAGAAACTATAATACAACCAGTTTTCCGGCAATTGGCCGGGACTATACTCCCCTGAATGAGGTACATCATGATTCACATCAATCAGTTTCGCGGAAAACACATCCATATGATCGGCATCGGCGGCAGCTCCATGAGCGGCCTGGCCGGCATGCTCAAAGATAACGGCTATTTTGTCACCGGTTCAGACAACACCCGTTCCTACCTGACGGACATGCTGGAAAAAAGCGGCATTCACGTCACCATCGGCCACCGGGCAGAAAACGTCGAGGGCGCCGATCTGGTGATCTTCTCCGCCGCCATCAGTCCGGAGAACCCGGAACGGGCCCGGGCACTTGAACGGGGCATCCCCGAGATGGAGCGCAGCACCCTTCTGGGGCAGCTCATGGAAGGCTATTCCAAAGCCATCAATATCTGCGGCACACACGGCAAGACGACCACCACCTCCATGATCGCCGAGGTTCTCCTTGATGCCGGCCTTGACCCCACCATCCACATTGGCGGACAGCTGGATTACATCGGGGGCAGCACCCGGGTCGGCGGCCATGATACCTTTGTGGCCGAGGCATGCGAATACCACGGCAGTTTCTGGGAATTTCATCCCACCATCGCGGTTGTAACCAACATCGAAGAGGACCATCTGGATTTTTACAAGGATCTGGAGGATATCTATCAGTCCTTTTCGCGTTTTGCCTCTCTCCTTCCGAAAGACGGCACCCTGATCGGCAACGGAAACGATCCGCTTGTCCGGCGGCTGATGCGCGAACAGACCTGCAATGTCATCTCCTTCGGCTTGACGGCCGACTGCCAGTGGGCCCCGTACAGCCTTACCTATGATGACCGGGGCTGCGCGGATTTTGACGCGGCCTTTAAAGGCCGGACCGTGGCCCATATCCACCTGAACATCCCCGGTGAATTCAACGTCATGCACGCCCTGGCCACCATGGCTGCCTGTGTCGTGGCCGGCGCCACGCCCTCGGTCGTTGCCGCCTCCCTCCAGCGCTTCACCGCGCCTCACCGGCGCTTTGAACATACCGGTGATGTTTGCGGCGTGGCACTTTATACGGATTACGGACATAATCCGGCGGAAATGCACAGTGCCCTGCAGAATGCCAAAATGCTTCCGCACCGGCGTCTCTTTGCCGTCATGCAGCCCCACACCTATTCAAGGGTAAAGACACTGTTCAATGACTATATTCACTGCTGTGATCTGGCCGATGAAATTCTCATCACCGACATCTTTGCCGCGCGCGAAAAGGATCCCGGCGATATCCATGCCACCATGCTGGTGGATGCCATCGCCAAAACCGGACAAAACGTGCACTATTGCCCGACGTTTGACGACTGTGAAAAATACCTCCGTGAACACTGGGCCCCCGGCGATGTGGTCATTACCATGAGCTGCGGGGACATTCACCTGCTGAATGCTCAGATCCAGCGTCACGGTGACCAGTACTGATGAAAGCCTGTCACCCTCCGGCGTGACAGGTCCTTTTATTGGTCTGTCCGTCATCCGTCTATAAAGGAGAGGACCTGCTGCCACAGCGGCAGTTTGTCAAGTATGAGCATCAGAAAAGCCGCAGCGCCGAAAGACCAAGCTGCGGTCCACAAAGGAGCAATTATGCCAGCATCCTACGTTCACCAGTCCGTCGCCCTTGCCGCTGCCCGGGAACTGGGCCTGCACATGGACAGCCTCTGCCGCACTGCCTATCTGGCCGGCTGTGAGGGGCCGGACCCGCTGTTTTACGGATTCTTCCGCAGCACCTTTGCCGAGAATGCCCCGGCCGCCGGGATTATGATGCACCGGAAAGAGACCGAAACCTTTCTGTGCGCCCTTCTGGAAGGGGCCGATACGCCTGTCCGGCGTGCTTACATGCAGGGATTTCTTACCCATTATGCCGCAGATACCATTTTTCATCCCTTTGTCTACGGCCACTCCCTGAGAAAGGATGGAACCTATTCCTCAGACCTGCACGGAATCGTCGAGCATGCCTATGAGATTGTCCGGTACCGGCGGGATGCCCATCCCGTCGGCATTCCCCGGCAGCTTGCCGGCATTGAGCAATTGCCGCCCCGTGAACTGCGGGAATGCACGGATCTGTTTGCCCGGGCCATGCAGGCCGCGTATACCGAACATGTGCTCTCCGCGGAGCGCCTGTACCTCATCTTTCGCGCCTCGTTTCTCACCGCCCGGGCGCTGGCCTCGCCAGGCGGCCGAAAATACACCCTGCTGGGCCGACTCCATCCTTTTCATCTGGATCAGAAAGCCCACGCGCACATGATTCCCGCTGAAATTCCCGATGAGGACCTCTGGAACGATGCGCACCTCCCCTGGTTTTCCATTTTCGAGCCGGAACGAATCCGGCACGAAAGCATGGATGATCTCTATGAGGCGGCCATCTGGCGCGCTGCTGAGCTTCTTTCCGCGGCCGCACCGGACTCGGGATACACCCGTGACGCCTTTACGGCGCTCCTTGGCTGCCTGTCCTATGATTCCGGTCTCCCCTGGCGGGAGACGCCGGACCCGGACACCGCCGCCCGGCTTTTGCGGCAACGACCTTCCTGACCCTTCCGCATGCCGGGCAAAAACGGAAGTTTTTCCGATTTTTAGGCAGAATGACCAATTTCCGCTTCTTTCCTTATGAAAAATTCAGTTGCACCCAATTCATAAATGAAGTATAATGAATCAATCTTTTAAGGGGGTTCAAAAATAATGATCGGAATTATTGCTGCGATGAACGTCGAAATGGAGAGTTTTCGTTCATTTATTCAAGACCCGAGATCTGAAACGATTGCAGGCATTTCCTTTGTTTCCGGAACCATTGACGGCAAGGAAGTCGTGACTGCAGTCGGCGGCATCGGCAAAGTGGCGGCCGCCATGTGCGCCCAGGCCATGATTTCCTCGTATCATCCTGATGTCATTATCGACACCGGTGTGGCCGGTTCTCTCTCCGGTGATCTGGCCATTGGTTCCATCGCCGTTTCCACTGCCGTCGTGCAGCATGATGTGGATACCTCTGCTTTGGGCGATCCGATCGGTTACCTTTCCGATATCAAGAAGGTGGAGATTCCTGCTGACCGCACCGTTTCCGAGCATCTGATTGCCTGCGCAAAGGTCCTCGGCATCCGCACCGTAGGCGGCATTCTTGCCTCCGGTGATCAGTTCATCGGCTCAGATGAAAAGAAAGCCTTTATCCAGGAGCATTTCCACGCCATCGCCTGTGACATGGAAGGCGGCGCCATCGGACAGGTCTGTTACCAGAACCGTGTTCCGTTCTGTGTCCTCCGTGCCATTTCCGACTCGGCAGACGGTTCCTCTCAGATGGATTACAAAGCCTTCATCGAGATGGCTGCTGCTCAGTCTGTCCGCCTGCTTTACGCCTATATCCGCGCATAAAGTCCACTACCCGGTTCATTTCCCGCCAAAAAACCGGGCCTGATTTCTGTTTTTTTGATTTTGACCTCTTGCACAGCGATATCGTTTGTGCTAGAATACCACCTGTTAATTCCTGATTATTCCTGAGGAGGTGAATTCCTTTGCCAAATATTAAGTCTGCTATTAAGCGCGTTAGCGTTACTGAGCATAAAACTCTCCGTAATCGCATGGTGAAGTCTCAGACGAAGACCGCCATCAAGAAGTTTGACGCTGCTGTTGCCGAAAGCAATGCCAGTGCCGAGATGCTGAGCGCCGCCTCTTCGGCTGTCGATAAAGCAGCTTCTAAGGGTGTCATTTCAAAGAATGCCGCCAACCGCGAAAAAGCTCGCATGGCACGCGAAATGGCCAAGGCCTGATGTCATCCAACCCGTCTGAAAAGATGGGTTTTTCTTTTTCCCCCGCTGCATGAAAAAGCCGGCTCAGACGAGCCGGCTTTATTCATCGGGACTTCACGCAAACATTTTTTCCAGTTCTTCATACTTATCGTGGGTAATCAGCGCATCCTGATCTGTCCCCTGCAGATGCACCACGTACGTCCATCTGCCATACGGCGTGATGGTATCAATCGCATCCAGGTTGATGATATAGGATTTATGACAGCGGAAGAATTTGGCCGGATCCAGCCGCGCCTCCACCTCGGAAAGAGAATCACTGGTTTCAAAACGCCGGTTTTCCGTCGCATACAGGACCGTTGACCGGTTCTCCCGCTGGACAAGCAGAATGTCCTTGTCGCTCACGAAGTTGATCCCGTCCTTATGCCGCAGCATGATCCGGCCGGTCTGCCCCCGGGCAGGGGCTGTCCGGACAGGCTTTGCCTCTGCATTTCTGAAATCCGACTTTACCTGAACAATCCGCTGCAGGGTCTGACGGACCCGCTCCAGCTTAAAGGGCTTGACCAGATAATCAAAGGCATAGACCTCAAAAGCCTGGGCCATATAATCCTCGTGTGCCGTGGCAAAAATCAGGATGGTCCGGGGCTCCATATCCTGGATCAGCCGGGCACATTCCAGTCCGTTCAGCCCGGGCATCTCCACATCCAGAAAACAGACATCGGGCCGCAGTTCCTCAAACTGCCGGATCAGTTCAGGACCATTGTCCGCCTCCCCGCACAGTTCAAAGCCTTCCTCGCGTTCCACGATCTTCCGCAGGATAAGGCGCATTCCGGGTTCATCATCCGCTATCAGGACACGTATTAATTCACTCATTTGCTGCCTTTCCATAACGGTATCGCGGACGCTCCCGCCGGCGTTCTGCGGGACGCTTCAGTATCTCGGCCATGACAATGGCATCCCCGACGGCGCCCGGGGTGAACACCCGGTCATTGTCCTCATGGGGCTCCTCATCAACATGGGTTTCCGCCGCGTATCCGACGTGACAGGGATCCTCGCCCTCCCCCGCTTCGGCAAGCTCTGCTTCGCTGGAGTGACGATACTCCATCTGTTCCTCCCGGGGCCCCAGCATATCCTCGTGACAGGGATCCACGCCCTGCGGAGCAGAGTCTGCATCGACCGGTTTCTTCGCTTCTTTTTTCTTCTCGGCTGCTATGGCTTTGCCGATTGAACGTGCATCCGGCTTCTTCCCGGATTGGGCGGTTTGTTTCGGAGGTGCCTGTTTCTTTGTCTTGTTATTTTTCTTCCCGCTCGTCAGCATGACGGCCAGAAAGATAATAATCGCCGGTATAAATCCCAGCAGTTCTTCCATATCCATGCCATTAACCGCCTCCCTTCATACCGAATTCAGTTTCCGTCCGGACAAGGCCGGACGGAAACCGGCAGGTTACCTTTTGGTCTCTTTCCGTCCGCTTTCACCGTTTGCACCGGCAATTGCTTCACGCATTTCCGTATCTGCAATGGTATTTTTCATCTCGTAATAATCCATGACGCCCAGTTTGCCCTCGCGAAGCGCGGCAGCCATGGCGCGCGGGACCTCCGCCTCTGCCTCGATAACCTTGGCACGCTGCTCCTGTGCCTCCGCTTTCATCTCCTGCTCGCGGGCAACTGCCATGGCGCGGCGCTCCTCGGCCTTGGCCTGCGCAATGCGGCGATCCGCTTCCGCCTGATCCATCTGCAGCTGTGCGCCGATGTTCCGTCCGACATCCACGTCGGCGATATCGATAGAGAGAATTTCAAAGGCAGTTCCGGCATCCAGGCCCTTGCTCAGCACGGTACGGCTGATCAGGTCCGGATTCTCAAGAACGGCCTTGTGCGTCTCCGCAGAACCGACCGTGGTAACGATGCCCTCACCAACACGGGCGACAATCGTTTCCTCGCCGGCACCGCCGACCAGGCGTTCAATATTGGCACGCACCGTAACACGGGCTTTGGCACGAAGTTCAATACCATCCTTGGCAATGGCCGCAACCGTCGGTGTCTCGATGACCTTCGGGTTAACGCTCATCTGAACCGCCTGCAGCACATCGCGTCCCGCCAGGTCGATGGCGCACGCTTCCGGGAAGTCCAGGCTGATGTTGGCGCCCCGGGCCGTAATCAGGGCCGTCACCACACGGTCCAGATTGCCGCCGGCCAGGAAATGAGCCTCCATCCGTCCGATGTCCAGCTTAAGACCGGCCTTTTCCGCCTTGATTAGCGGCACAACAATCTTATTCGGGGAAACCCGACGGATCCGCATGCCGATCAGTGTTCCTACCGAAATATGAACACCGGATGCCATGGCGGAAACCCAGAGTCCCACCGGAATAAAGTGGAAGAATACCAGCAGTGCAACAAGAATAACAACAATCACGATAATTCCCTGTACCATACCCTTAAATCCTCCTTTATATTTCTGCAGTGACCTCTGTCACTGAAGTTGCCATTTACACGGCCTTTACGACAATCCGGTTTCCCCTGACCTCTGTGACCGTAACCGGCACATCCGCCTGGATGAATTCCCCGTCTGCCACCACATCGGCACGCACATTATCAAACAGAGCGATTCCGGCAGGACGAAGCGCCGTGACCGTCTTTCCTTTTCTGCCCACCGCAATGTGGTCCTTCTTTTTCTCAGGCATCTCTTCCTGTGCTTTCAGGAAAAACGGCGACTTTTTCAGCCGTCCCTTGGATGCCGAGCGAAGGAAAACCAGGATGACAACGGCCAGAATGGCCACCACAATGACCATGACCAGAATGGCAATGCCAAGAGAATAGGTTTTGGCCGTCAGCCATCCGCCTATCAGCAAAAGGATCACACCGGAAATGCCGGGCAGACCAAAGCCCGGAATAAACACCTCAACCGTCACCATCGCGATCCCTGCCACATAGCTGAGCACAATCGGCAGAAGATCCACCAGAAAACGTTCCATTCATTCACTCCCTTTCTATTCTATGGCCGTTCAGACCCGTCTGACTTTTGGCTGAGGGTCTCCGCAAGTGTACGAATATCCGCTTCGTACACCTCCCTCAGTCCCGGATTATAGATGAGGCTGGCCGGATGATATAGGGCAAAGCATGTCCGCTCTGTATCGGCGATCGGGACAAAGCGTCCATGGACCTCCCCGATCATCACCCCTTTGCCCGCCAGCGCATGCAGCGGAGTATTCCCCAGAACCGCGATCATTTCCGGTCCGACCAGCTCAATTTCCCGGAGAAGTTCCGGAATGAAAAACGCAAGTTCCTCCCGGTTGGGCTGCCGGTTGCTGACCCTCCCGCTCTTTCCCTGTTTGGTCGGGCGGATCTTGACCACATTCGTAATGTAAATTTCCTCCCGCAGCAGACCGGACAGCATCAGGAAATGATCCAGATTCTTCCCAGCTTTCCCCACAAAAGGGCGGTGCATAAGTGTTTCCTGTTCCCCCGGCGCCTCGCCGATCAGCATCAGCCGGGGATTGACCGGCCCCTCGCCAAATACAAGGGCCTCGCTTTGGCCCGGCCACGTCTGTTCAAACCGTTCGCGCAGCGCTTCCCGCAGCTCCGGCAGACCGCTTCCTGAAAGGACACTGCCTGTTTTCCTTTCACTTTGCATTCCCTGATTCTCCCTCTCTGTCCGGATAAAGACTCAGTTCATCCAGTTTGGCTCTCAGCTTTTTGAGGTCTTCCCAAGAGTCTCTTTTCTTGGAGGAATCATAGATCAGTGCCGCCGGATGATAGGTCGGAAGGAACCAGACACCCCGCCTCAGCACCCATTGTCCGCGCTGTCTGGTAATCCGGATCTGCGGATCAATCAGGGCTTTTGAAGGCGTCGACCCGAGGCACAGAATAACCTTTGGACGCACCAGGACAAACTGCTGCCGGAGATAGTCCATGCACTGCTCCATCTCCTCCGGCTGCGGAACCCGGTTCTGCGGCGGTCGGCATTTGACCACATTGCAGATATACACGCGGGAGCGGTCCAGGCCAATCGCGGCCAGCATTTTATCAAGCAGCTGTCCCGCCGCACCGACAAAGGGACGTCCGGTGAGGTCTTCCTGCTCACCCGGTCCCTCACCGACCAGCATCAGCGGGCTGTGCAGATCCCCTTCCCCGATCACCGTGTGTTTCCGTCCGGCCGAAAGAGGACAGCGGGTGCAGCCCTGTACTGCACTGCAAAGTTCTTTCCATGATGTCTGCATGTTTGCCCCTTCTTTCACTTCCTGATTATACCAGAACGCGATACATGTGACAATTCCCCTAAAAAAAGAAATCCTGCTGTACATATACAGCAGGATGTAAAAAACTAATCAGGCATTCTTGGCCGCTTCAACCAGTTTCGCGAACGCGGCGGCATCATTGACGGCGAGATCCGCGAGCACTTTACGGTTGAGATCGATACCGGCCTTCTTGAGGCCGCAGATGAAGGTGGAATAGCTCATTCCGTTCATGCGGGCAGCCGCGTTGATACGGGCGATCCACAGACGACGGAAATCACGCTTACGGAGCTTACGTCCGATGTATGCATAGCGCAGGGAACGCATGACCTGCTCTTTAGCTGCACGATACTGCTTGGACTTGGAGCCGAAATAGCCCTTCGCCAGCTTCATAATCTTTCTGCGTTTCTTATGGGCATTAACTGCCGCTTTAATTCTTGCCATTATTAAAACCCTCCTTGCTGGCTAAGGTTATTTATAAGGAATCAGCTTTTTCATTGTGGTTGCGTAAGAACTGGTCACATAGGCCGTACGGCGGAGATTCCGCTTGGTCTTACGGGTCTTCTTATTGAGAATGTGACGCTTGTACGCCTTTGCCCTCTTCACGAGACCATTCTTTGTCAGATTAAGACGCTTTGCTGCACCACGATGCGTTTTTTGCTTAGGCATAAAGGATAATCCTCCTCTCGGACGTTTATTCAGCTGGAGCTGCCTTAACAGCTTCTTTCTCTGGGTTTTTGCCTGCCTTCGTTTCCTTGGACAGATCTCTGGGAGCCAGAATCATGATCATGTGACGGCCCTCAACAAGAGGTTTCCGTTCCACAGTCGCGCAATCCTTGACTCGCTCGGCGAAGTTCTGCATGACCGCAAGTCCAATTTCCTGATGCGTTATCTGGCGTCCGCGAAAACGTATTGACACCTTGACCTTATCGCCGTTCTTAAGGAACTTCATTGCTGCTTTTGCCTTTGTCAGGACATCATTTTCCTCGATGGTGGCAGAAAGCTGAACTTCCTTTATCGAAACGACCTTCTGATTCTTACGAATCTCCCGCTCCTTTTTGGACTGCTCATACCGATACTTATCATAATCCATGAGCTTACAGACAGGCGGTTTTGCGGTAGCTGCGATCTTCACCAGATCAAGTCCAGCTTCCTCAGCCAATTCAAGTGCTCGACGGATTGGTAGTACCCCGAGCTGCTCCCCGTTTTGGTCAATCACTCGGACCTCACGGTCGCGGATTTCCTCGTTCATCAACAGATCAGCTGCCATGTTGTTAGCGATACACCTCCTAAAATGAATCAGAAAAAATGAGAGCGGGCACAAACCCGCTCTCATTGCATAACACATTAAAGATGCCATGAGCCGCAGCAACCTGAGGCGCTGGGCGAGAAGCGGGCGGCTTCTGCTTCGTACGCGCGATATTCTATCGCAACTTTCACTTTCTGTCAACCGGGAATTTTCATTTTTTCTTAACTTTATTCCGCTTTCATGGTATAATACCGGCTAAACAAACTCTGAGAACAGGATGAGAGCAGAAGATCGATCCTGATCTGACGCCCGACAGATATACTCCCCAGATGTATCCCGCATCCCGTTTCCCGTCTGTCTCCTGATATGAGTACAGATTGCGCAACATTTATTCGGAGGTTTCACAATGCTGAGTACAAAACTGTTTGTCTACATCCACGCAAAGAATGGCGATGCCCTGAAAGCACTGTTTGACGGGTGTCCCCTTCCGGAGAATGTTTCCATGCAAATCAGCACAACGGAGACGCTGCCGGAATGTGAGAAGGAGCAGGATACCCTGGTTGTCACGGACCAGCTGTCTTTTCTGAATGCTGTTCCGTTTTCCCGGTATCCCCTGCTTCAGGGAATCCTGCTTGCTGACAATCCGGACAGTACCTTCCCGGAGGCCTGTGAAGTCTGGCCGCAGATGGAATCAGATGCCCTTCGGCTTCGGCGCTTCCGGACATGGCTCCGTCATTTTTCAGATCATTTTAATTCCTGGCTGTATCAGAATTTCCTGATGTCCACCATTGACATGCTGCCGGATATGATCTGGTACAAAAGTGCTGACGGACTGCACTGGATTGTCAATCATGCATTTGAGAATGTGGTTCATAAAACCCGTGCTCAGGTTCGCGGACAGACGCATAATTATATCTGGGATGTTCCGCCGGAAGACGGCGGGAAATCCGAGTTCCACTGCCTTGAATCCGAGCGGGAGGTCATGGAGAAAAAGCGGCTCTGCATCATGGATGAACATGTCAAAATGGGCGAGGAAATGCGGCATGTTCTGACTTACAAAGCCCCGCTCTTTAACCGGATCGGCGAGGTCATGGGAACGGTCGGCATGGGACATGATGTCACGGACCTCAACAATGCCAGCCTCGAAATCAAAATGCTGCTTGAAAACCTTCCCTTCCCCATTCTCCTCTGTGACAACCATTTTCATCCGCTCCAGATCAACACCCGATTTGAGAATGAATTTGGCATTACGAGAGACAGCATCACAGAGATTGATTACCTCCAGTGGAAAACAGAAACCTTCAAGCCGACCACTGAACTGCGGATCAATAACAGCCACCATTATTCCGTTCAGGAGATGTCAATGACCCAGGATGACGGAGACCAGGCCCTGTTCATGCTCACCGAGCAGCAGATTCTGGATTATTTCGGGAATATTTCCGGTTATTACTGCATGTTCCGGGATGTGACCATCGAGCGGGAATATGAGCAGATGATCCTTGAATTCGCCAATACAGATGCCCTGACGAAGCTCTATAACCGCCGCTATTTCTATGAGTATCTCGCCCAAAACCGCGGAAACCACATTACCGTCGTCTTCATGGACATCGACAATTTCAAGTCGATCAATGATACCCTGGGACATCTTGCCGGTGATACAGCGCTGTGCACCACAGCGGAAACCATTGTGAACGCTTTCCCGGAAGGCCTGACGGCCCGGCTTGGCGGAGATGAATTTGCCACTGCCTTCATTGGCAGCATCGATACGAAAGCAATCGATGAACGCTGCCAGAAACTGACGCGGGATATTGAGGACAAGTTCAGGCACATGAAGCTGGACATTTCCCTCAGCTGCGGCTGGGCAGAGGATGACGGAACCCTTGCCGATATTGATGCCTTTGTGAACCAGAGTGATGAGAAAATGTACCGGGTCAAGATGACAAAAGTCCGCCATCCGCGGAAATAGTCCTCGTTGTCGCTTCATTCCAGGTGAGATAAACCGCCTTCTTCCTTCCATGGATCACATTCCCAGGGCAAATTGAACGCAGCAGGCCGGAGCACAGATCACGTGCTCCGGCCTGTTCTTCGATGCGTTATTCCCGCCATGCGGGAACTGCACCTGTCCGATGATGTCATCTGTTTTTCTGTATCAGAAACAGCTGAGGGGTTTCTGAACGCGCGTTGATAAACCGATGATGCAGGACCGTAAAAGTTCTGACCGGCAGCCTTGCGCAAAACGCTGCCACCGCTTCCAGTTCACGGCTCCCCTCCTCATGTCCCGGATAGACGCATACGCTGATCATCCCGCCCGGGAGAAGGCAGGCACAGGCCTGCGAGATAGCCTCAAGGGTTGTCTCTGTCTGCGTTGTGCATCCATGATCGCCGCCGGGAAGCCAGCCCAGATTGAACATGACCGCCTGAACCGGTTCCCTGACAAATTCAGCCAGATGCTGGTGACCCTCAAGCGAAAAGGAAACCCGTTCAAGCAGCTGTTCCGCCTCAAGACGTTCCTTTGTCTTTTCCATCGCCGCAGGCTGAATGTCAATGGCATAGACGTGTCCCTGTTCCCCTACCAGCTGCGCCAGGAACACCGTATCTCCGCCGTTTCCCATTGTCGCATCGACAACCCTGTCCCCCGGCCGGATCAGGCGCTGCATGGCATCACTGGCCAGATAGCGGGCATTTTTCAGTTC
>DGWH01000137.1:2800-19014 GCA_002395225.1 Christensenella sp. UBA4263 | reverse complement strand
GTGCCGGATCATGCGGCCATAAAGAGAGTCGTTCAGTTGCTTGAAAAATGGGGCATATCGGTTGCCGGAGCGATTGTTGACCGCGGGCTGGATGATCTTAATAGCCTTGAGGATCTGCTGACCATCGCAGATGATGTTGTTGTCAGACTGAAGGAAAACACGGCTGGCTTCAAAAATGCAGTCAGGGACAAAGGGGAGGAAGTCAGAAAATGCAAAAGTTCGCTGAGGATTCCTCACGAAAGACTCTTTGGTGATTCTGTTAAAAGTGCATTCTTCAGCAACAGTGATCCGGAGGAGTGGGTACATCTCTTCTATGATTTTCAAAGCGGCGGAGAAAGCGCCTTTGCGCTGCTTGATGAAATCGACGGCGCCATTGAGGACATCCGGAAAAAGGCTGAGGAGTACATCGAATACGAAAAAAAAAGGGAGAAAAATAAGGCAAAGAAAAAGAAGCCCTTTTCTGTAACGATTCCAGCGAAGCTTAAAAATGTTCTGACACTGAAAGGAACAACCCCATACGATATAGAAGCGGTGAAGAATGAGGAGGCGATCCGCCGGGAAGTGCTGGGCAAGGGACTTTATGCGATCGGGACACATTCAGAAATGACCGCTGAGCGGGCAAACCATCTTTACAAACTGCGTGATGTGACTGAAAAATGCGTTGATCTCATCAGCACGCTTCCTGAATTTGACCGAATTCCTTCGAAATCAGATAAATCGATGCAGAGCCGGATGTTCATCGCATTTATTGCGGCAATCATTACCACTGAAATTGCCAGAGCTTTAAGGGAAGCGGCTGAAGAGAAGCATTCAGCAGGTCCCCCAAATGATATCGCTGTGACAATTGACCGGCTGCTTTCAGTTGCCATGATTCCTCTTTCAGACGGAACATATGGTTTGAAGCACCAGTCGATTTCCGGAATGATGCCAATCTTCGAAAAACTGAATGTTGAGAAAGAGTATCTGGAGACCGTTGCCCGGAAATATAATCAGGAGATGCAGAAAAAGAAGGAAAAGCAGGAAGACAAGAAGATAAAGGAGAAACGCAGGAAGGACACTTCAGATAAACGTGCCGGTCAATCCGAAAACTCTGAGGAAACTGAAACCTCCAAATCCCCTGAACGTCCGCGGGGACGACCGCCAAAGAACAAAGAGGAATCAGAGGAAAAGCCCAGGAGGCCCAGAGGAAGACCGCCGAAAGCAAGAGATCGAGTGGAGGAGCAGAAACCAAAGAGACCGCGCGGCAGACCGCCGAAAGCAAAGCCCATTTCGGATTCAGCTGCAACATGACGGAAGTGGGATATGTTGCCGGAAAGAAATGGAAATAATCCTTCCATCTGTGCAGATGTGTTTGACTGATCAGCAAAGGGGCCGGGAAACGTAAGCTCCTAAACAACTGACGTATGGTTGGACGCGAGAACATATAGCACATGGTTTTCTCTGACCGTGAGCAAAAATCTCTCTTTTCAGCTTTCATTACATTGAGTAATGAAAGCTTTTTTTTATACGTACCTTCATTGAGTAGGATAATGAGCATCATCCTTCATGATTAGGCGCCGGATTTCAGGGGAATAGAAAGGCCCCCCATCCTGATGAACACAGAAGAATGAAAGAGAGGAATACGTCAGTTGTTTAGAAACTTACCGGGAAACTGGCCCCTTGCTTATGTTCATCCAGAGGAGATCCGGCCTGTATCTCTTCCTTTCCGCCAATGGACAGGCAGCGACACAGCGGGATGAACGGTGCCTGGCGGAGGCCGGGGAGGAGGCTGTCGTGGTCATGATGAACTGCAGGCAGGAGATTGAGGTGCAGAAAACCAGGAGGAACACCGGTTATCAGATTCGGATTCGTGTCGTGTCGATTTGTCAGGCGAGAAAAATCAGAGGGCATTGTTAAACCGACAGGAGCGTGTTATAATTATAAGGGAAAGTTCAAAAAGTCAGATGTGCATGGGCAGCGCAGGACATGCCCGGCGGCTGTGCAGGAGGGCTGAACTTCCGGATGACTGGCGCGAAAGCGCCGATTATTCAGCAAATGAGCATCGAAAAACGGTGCCGGGACAAGACTGCGGCTAAAAAAGGAGATGAGCATATGGCCAATAAGATGAAAAAAGTTGATATCAGGAAGCTCCCGTTTCCAATTCGTCCGGGAGATCCGGTGTTCTTTGTCCTTGAGGATGAGCCCACGATAGAGGAAGACGTAATAGAGAGTGTTGGAATTGACGAAGAGGGCAGGCTGTTTGTCATATGTGATAGCCGTGAATATGAGGTAGGCAACCTTGACCGTGTATTTATGACGCATGAGGATGCCGAGAGGTACGTGGCGAATCCGCAGAGCATTTCGGATGATTATGGGATCATTGAGTATTCGGATCTGGATCTTCCGTATTATCCCGGAACAGTCTTTTATTACTGTGACTATGATGGCATGATGGCCAGATGGGATATTTTTGAAGAGTATTATACGCAGGTTTTCTTCGACATCCTTGGAAACGTAGACGTTGGAGACGGAGAAAGTGAATGCAGGGTCATCGGACAGAATCTGGATCCCTGTTTTGAAACGCTGCGGGAAGCAAGGGCGTTTGTGCGGTCACAGAGGTGATCCCGAGGAAAGGAGCGGCCCTGTCGCGAAGCAATGCTGCTCCGGCAAATGCTCGACAGTGAGGCTTGCAAAGGATCACAGGCTCCAACAGCCGTTTGAGTACATGAAAAACAAATGAGACTTCAGCCTGGAAATGGCGGCGGAGAAAGAACCGTTCTGCCGTTTCCGGGCTGTTCAGATCATGCCCGGCTTTTTGGGCGGCTGAGACCCGCTCATTCAGGAGCGGCCCTGTCGCGAAGCGACAGTTAAGTCAAATCCATGCCTCATGCAATGCTGCTCCGGCAATTGCTCAACAGTGAGGCCTGCAAAGGAGTTGCCCTGTCGCGCAGCGACAGTTTGTCAAATCCAGGCCTCAGACAAAAGCAGCTCCGGCAAACGACCAACATTGAGGCCTGCAAAGGAGGACTAAAGGCCCGGATGCGCTGTGTCGATTTGTGAAGGATGAGCTGGGAAATGGATTGCAAAAAAAGGGAGACGGAACCGGAGGAGCCATGGCGGCAGTCAATTTGACGAAAGAAATATACGAAATTTCATCCATATGCACAGGGAAAAACGTGATAACGGTTGAAAAATGAGGCATATGGTGATATCATGCTCAAGGAACATAACTGACGCGCTTTTTTTTTGCGGAAATGAATGAGCCGAAACGAGAGACGGGGCGGCCTTGCATGGGTTTTCCCTTTGTGTTTCTGTCATTTCCGGCACCGAATCGGAGTCAGCCTCAGATTCAGATCTGCTGGCGGTACATTCCGGCATGGACCATCCATGCATGAAAGTGCGTTTTGCTGTGGGAAAAGGAAAAGATTAACCATGAAGGAGGAAAAACAACATGGCGTCATTGAAACAGAAAGCTGCTGAGGCTCTGGAAAAGGGCAAGGAAGCGGCAGCGAAAGCAAAGGAAACCGCTGAGAAGAATCTGAAGGAAGCACAGGATCAGGCGGCGGAAGCGGCAACGGATGCGGCAAAGAAGGTTAAGGGAAAAGGTCGCAAAGCGAAGGAAACCGCCGCGGCAGCGGCAGATGCTGTGGCAGATCAGGTAACGGCTGCTCAGATTGAGACGACAAAGAAGACCCGGAAAGCGGTTAAGAATGCAAAGGAAGCAGCGGCCAAGGCGGCTGAGAATGTCGCGGATGCGGTAAATCAGGCAGCGGCGGATGCCAAAGAGGTGGCGGATGCAGCAGCGGCTGTTGCGGCAGATCAGGCGGCGGCAAATGAGGTCGAGGTGAAAAAAGGTGCCTCTAAAGCCAAACGCACGGTGAAGGAAAAAGTAACCGAGGCAGTCGACAAGGCCGTGGGCGATCTGAAAGATGCGGCGGATAAGGCGGAACTGGCATCTGATATTGAAGCGGGCAAGAAGAAGGCCAAACGCGACCGGAAAGCGGAAGAGGCGAAGGAAAAGGTCGAAAAGGCAGTGGATTCGCTGAAAGCGCCCGCAAAGAAGGCGGCTGCGGCAAAACTGAATGTGGTCATTCAGTCAATGGCCGGCGGTGCCATTTCTGTGGTGGAACTCGCAGAGAGACTGCCGAAAGACACCCAGGATGTGTATGTCAAGGCTGAGGAGAATCGTGCGTATTACGTTCTGAAGAACGGCGATACGGGATTCATTGAGATCTGGGAGTAAACATACAGTGGAGCAGGGGAGCCTGCTCCACTTTTTGGTTATTGGCCGGCAAAGAAAAAGAGCCGCGCGGTGGCGGCTCGGGACGGATTAATCATCATCATCGTCGTCGTTGTCATCGAAATAGAAATCATCATCGTCATAGTCATCGTCGTCGTCATAGTCCTCGTAATCATCGTCGGCGCCGTTTTCAAGAACGGAGTAGATGAAATCGTAGACGTCATCAGGGGTGAGGCCGGGATATTCCTCCTCATCAATATCAAAATCAAGATTATTCGCCAGCAGCTCATTGATGGAGGCGTCATCGGGGGCTCCGTTTGTAAAGGAGGAGCCGCACAGGTAATAAAAACTGTTGAGATTAAAACGAACGGACCGGACCTTTTCCTCCCATTTCCGGTGATGGCTTTTCCGGGCTTTCCGGGGTTCCTCGTCATGGTATTCCTCCAGCAGCTGCTTTGCGAGCATCACCAGAATGGCCAGGAGGGTGGTTTTGGTATCGATGTCTTTTTCCGTTGCCTCGCCGCTGTGCTCAAGCCGCATGATCTCCTCAATGCGGGCATTGACCGCCAGAATATCATCGCCTGTCTCCAGGGGGAGTTTGATTCCGAGCTCAGATTCGGGAATCCGTCCCTCCATCAGCAGGGGGATTTTTGGCTCAATCGCCTCCATGCCGGCGTGGAGAATCTGGCTGAGCGACTGGGCAAGATGAAACATCATTTCCTCATTGACCAGCTGACTGAGCCAGGCAAAGAATTTCCGGGATTTCTTTGATTTGGGCTCATCCTTTTTCAAATCAGCAACGCTTTCCTCTAGGACATTTACGTAGTCATCGAAGTTTTCGTATTCGGAAGCTTCCGTCATGATGCGGGAAAAGAGGCCGGTGATGGCGTCCGTGAGGTTGTTCATGGACTCGGATTCAAACGCTTCCATGTCCATGTCATCCGGAATGTCGGGCAGAAAATCATCGGCACTGTTCTTCGATTTGGCATCCTTCATGGCTTTAAACTGGTTAAAATCGACGATGTTTTCTTTCATGATCAGGTGTCCTTTCTGTTAAGGCGTTCTGTTGCTCGGGCACTGCCTGCGTTTGACAATTCATGAAGGCAATACTATAATGGGTCAGTTGTCAATGCCGAGAACAATGGAGGAAACGGTCATGGTTTCAGGGTTGATGGTATAGATACAGCTGACATGTTCGTACTGGCCGTAATCATCTTTTGTTCCGGGCGGATAGGGGACGACGGGGGCCAGCAGGGTGACGGTAATGCTGCCGCTGTCCACATTGAGCAGACCGCGGGGCGGAAGGGCCGTCATTTTCCCGCTGTCGTTCAGGTAATAGTCGGAACAGTACAGAATCTGCTGTTCATCGGACTGTTCACCTGTCTGCTCGTCGACGGATTTCTGATCCAGAATCTTCGAGGGATAGCGGTCCAGAATTTTTTCAAGGCTGTCCCCGATGCTGATGCCCCTTGGACCGTCACTGACATGAAACCGTTTTTGCTGCTGAAGCTGCTGCTGTTGTTCAATGGTGAGGTCCATCATGGTAAATGGCCGTTCGGCATCATAGGGCATGGGCGTGGCTTTTGGGGCAGAGACAGCGGCGGTTTCAGAAGGCATCTTGAAGAAAAGTGCGGAAAGCAGAAAACTCAGACAGATAAAACCAATTCCGCCGAGCCCGATCAGGATATTGGTAAGGAGCTTCCGGCGGCGTTGTTTTCGTTTCTTTCTTGGATCCGTTCTGCGGCGGCGTTCTGACATGGAATGCACTCCTGTTAACAAAGAAAATGAAACCTGCCAGTCTTTGTTATCCCGAAACGGGGCAGGGACGGATGCGCGGCATTGGACTGGCATGAAACGAGTTTAATTATATCATACTATTTGTGAAAAGTCACATTGAGGGAGGAACGAATGGTAAGTGCTGCAAAGGAATGGCTGATCGGTCTGGATGGCCGGAGCCTGATCCTCCTTTTTGCCGGTTGTGTTGTCTGTGTCGCGGCGGTCATCGTCGCCCTGGCGGTGCGGATGAACCGGCGGATCCGGAGTACCGAAAACAGAGCGGCGAAAAAAGAAGCGGAACTCATGCAACAGATTGAAACGTCGTCGGAGCAAAACCGGAAACAGGCTGAGGAAACCCGGACCATGATGGAACAGATGATGGAAACGGTGGATGATTCCATGAAATCCATGCTGGGACGGATTGAACTGGTTCAGCAGACCCAGTCAGATGCCCTGGGCGGACAGCTGCGGGCGGTGCGTCAGAGCCTGGATGAACGGATTGACCAGATCAGCGAGGAAAACCGGGAACAGATGAACAGCCTCCGCTCCTCCATGGAAGAGCGGCTGGGGGAGGCAGTGGACCGGAAAATCGGCGATTCCTTCCAGCAGGTGAGCGGGCGTCTGGAGCAGTTTTCCCAGAGCCTGGGAGCCCTTGAGTCCCTGGCAGGAACGGTGGATGAATTTAACCGGATGCTGGGGGGGACCACGCCCCTGGGACTGTACGGGGAGGCGCAGCTGGGGAATCTGCTGGCGGAAATGCTGGCGCCGCAGCAGTATGCCCAGCATGTGCAGGTGAATCCGGAAAAGGCGTACACGGCGGATTATGCCGTGGTCATGCCGGGGCAGGAGAGCGGACAGAGCGTCTATCTTCCCATTGATGCCAGTCTGCCCACGAGGGAATATCAGGAACTGCGCAGTGCCCTTGAACACGGCACCAAGCAGGAAGTGGAGAATGCCCGGGAACTGCTGGAGTCAGCGGTGCGGATGCATGCCCGCCGGCTGTCTGAACAGATTATTGCCGCGCCCTATACCACGGATTACGGGATTCTGTTCCTGCAGAGTGAAAGCCTGTATGCGGAGCTGCTGCGGATGAACGGCCTGGCGGAACGCATCCAGCGGGAGAGCCATATCGTGATGGCCGGACCGGCCACACTGGCAGCCCTGCTGTCCGGTCTTCAGGTAGGATTCCGTTCCCTGGCGATTGAGCAGCGGACGGATGAAATCATCCGGCTTCTGAGCGTGGTGCGTCAGGACTTTGTTCAGTATGCCGGTGCGCTGAACCGGACGCAGAAGCGGCTGCACCAGGCCAGTCAGGAAATTGAACGGGTACAGAAACAGGGAGAGGTCATTTCAAGGCGTCTCTCGGATATGGGAGAACTGCCGCCGCCGGCGAATGCGTCAAGACCGGAACCCATGGCGTTTAAGGAAAATGACGATGAGGACGTCTGGGATTAAAAGACCTGAGGCGTACAGAAGAGGAGGGAACAGGGTTGAGTAAAGTAATCGGAATCGATCTTGGAACGACGAACAGCTGTGTTTCCGTCATGGAAAACGGGGAACCGATTATTATCCCCAATTCCGAGGGCGGAAGGACGACCCCTTCGGTCGTTGCGTTTACAAAAGACGGTGAACGGATAGTCGGAGAGGCGGCAAGGCGTCAGCAGGCCGTCAATCCCGACCGAACCATTCTTTCCATCAAGCGGGATATGGGAAGCGACCGGCGGATCCGGATCGACGGCAAGGCATATACGCCGCAGGAAATCTCGGCCATGATCCTCCAGAAACTGCGCCGGGATGCGGAAAGCTATCTGGGCGGAACGGTTACACGCGCGGTCATTACCGTGCCGGCCTACTTTACGGATGCCCAGCGGCAGGCCACCAAGGATGCCGGACGGATTGCGGGTCTTGAGGTGCTGCGGATCATCAATGAGCCGACCTCTGCCGCGTTTGCGTATGGGCTTGACCACGGGCAGAGCCAGAAAATTCTGGTGTATGATCTGGGCGGCGGCACCTTTGACGTCAGCCTGATTGAAATCGGCGACGGGGTCATTGAGGTGCTGGCCACCAGCGGGGATAACCATCTGGGCGGAGATGACTTTGATGAACGTCTGGTGGATTACATTGTGAAGGAATACCGGCAGAGTGAAAAAGTGGATCTGCGCAAGGATACCGCCGCGCTGCTGCGGGTGCGCGAGGCAGCGGAAAAGGCCAAGCGGGAACTTTCCTCCCAGCTGAAAGCGGATATTGTCCTGCCGTTCCTGACCCAGGACAAAAACGGCACGCATCACCTTGAAATCGCCATTACCCGCGCCTGCTTTGATGAACTCACCCATGATCTGGTGGACCGTACCTGCGGACCGGTAAATCAGGTCATGAACGATGCCGGACTGACCATGAAGGATCTTTCCCAAGTCCTGCTGGTGGGCGGCAGCACCCGGATTCCGGCGGTCCAGGAGATGGTGCGGCGGCTGACCGGGAAAACACCTGCGAAGACCCTGAATCCGGATGAGTGCGTGGCCATGGGCGCCGCACTGCAGGGGGAGAAGCTTTCGGCGGGTTCCGGCACGGGGATGACCGTGTCCTCTGCAGCGAAAGATGTCATCCTCATGGATGTCACCCCGCTGTCTCTGTCCATTGAAACGCTTGGCGGGATATCAACGAAAATCATCGACCGGAATACCACCATTCCTGCCCGGCATTCCCAGATCTTTACCACGGCGGCACCTTTCCAGACCTCAGTGGATATCAAGGTTCTGCAGGGCGAGCGGCACTTTGCCCGGGACAATAAACTCATCGGGAACTTCCGTCTGTCCGGAATCCGCCGGGCCATGGCGGGTGTTCCGCAGATTGAGGTGACCTTCGAGATTGATGTCAACGGAATCGTCAAGGTAACGGCGAAGGATCTGGGCACCGGAAATCAGCAGGCGATCACGATTTCCTCCACCTCCAATATGAGCGAGGAGGAGATCCGGCGTGCCATGGATGATGCCAAAGCATATGAGGCCTGGGACCGGGAACGCAAGGAAGCAGTGGAGGCCAGAAATACGGCGGAGAGCCTTTGCTTTGAGACGGAACAGGCCCTGCACAAGGATAAAACCTGTGACAAAGAACAGAAGCGGATCATAAAGGATCAGCTTTCCGCCCTGAAAAAGGCGCTGGGCCGGACCAAACCGGACAGCATCACCAAAGAGCAGGCGGAGGAACTGACGCGTCTGAGCAGCCAGCTCCGGGAATCCGCGGCCAGTCTGCATCCGGAACCGTGATGCCCGGCATTTTCTGAAAGGACAAGGTATGCTCTACGATCGGGATATTCGGGAACCTCTGTTTGATTTCCTTGAGACGCGCTACGGAAAGATCCGGATTCTGGAGGAAAAACGAACCGGACGTGCCCGGGCCGACGTGGTCATGGTCACGGAAAATGCGATTCACGGGATTGAAATCAAGAGTGATGCGGACAGCTACGCAAGGCTGGCGGGACAGGTAAAATGGTATGATACCTACTACGACTTCAACACGGTGGTCATCGGCGTTTCCCATGTAATGCACATTGAGGAACACGTGCCGGAATGGTGGGGGATCATAACCGTGGAGGAGATTGAAAACGGCACGGATTTTTATGTGGTCCGGAAACCAAAGCCCAATCCCAGACAGGTTCCTGCCCGCAAAATGAGCATTCTCTGGCGTCCGGAACTGGTGCAGATTCAGGCGATGAACGGGATGCCCCGGTATCGGGAAAAGAGCAAGGAATTTGTGTCAGCCAGGATTCTCGATTTTGTCCCGCCGGAAAAGCTGGCCGTACAGATCAGTGATGTGCTTTTTGAAAGGGACTATACCACGATCGCGGAAACATTGCAGCAGTACCGGATGGAGCACGGCCGGGTCAGGAAAACCGGGCGGCGGAAGCCCAGACGAAAAAAATAAGAGCAGAGACCTTTTGGTCTCTGCTTCTTCATTTCTGGGTCAGGAACGATCGCTGGTGGTTGTTGTCTGGACGGGCATAAACGGGATGATTTCCCGTGCCAGTTTGGCGATGGGAATGGTCTGCAGAATGACGTGTCCGGGACCGGTGACAGAGGTATAGAAAAAGCCTTCGCCGCCGAAAAACATGTTCTTGAATCCCTTGACATCCTGGATATCCATGGTGCAGGTATCATCCATCATGGCCACATGACCGGTGGAAACCAGGATCGTCTCATCTGCTTCCAGATCGTATTCAACGGCGGAGCCGTCGATTTCAAGGAACGCAACGCCATTTCCGGAAAGACGCTGCATGACAAAACCCTCACCGGAGAAAAAGCCGGTGGAGAGCTTTTTCTGCAGATAGACGGACAGTTCAACGCCTGGCTGAGAGGCGAGGAAAGAGGATTTCTGGATGATCACCCCGTGGCCCGGGGTGATTTTGACCGGACGGATGGAACCCGGGAAACTGGAGGAAAAGGCGATGGTTCCCGGACCGTTTTTGGATGTATAGATGTTCTGGAACGCGTGCTCACCGGAGAACATGCGGCTGAACATTTTCCCCAGACCGCCGCCGGTGGTGGTCTGCATTTCCATGTTGGGGCTCATCCAGCTCATGCCGCCGGATTCGGTAATCATGGATTCTCCCTCATCCAGGTAGCACATGACGACAGGCAGCTGGCCGCCGGTGATTTGGTACTGCATTTGTATCCCTCCGTTATGAGTAGTGACTCGGTCTTTCGGCACCGCAACATTTTCGATGCTCATATTTGACAAACTGCCGCTGTACGGCAGGCCCACTCCTTTTTTGGGTCTCAGTGTTGGTCTATAGCCGGACCAGCTTTGTTTTGGCCCAGATTTGACTACCTGTCGCTGCGCGACAGGGCCTCTCCTGTGAGCCATAGGCTGGTCTTTCTGTAGCGCTGCAGAGACGCAGCAGGGGAGCCAGGAACATCGGATGCGAATTTCCGGATATAAAGAAAAAACCGATGAAACAAGCGTTTCATCGGAAGCACCTCCAATGGGAATTGAACCCATGATTCTGCCTTGAGAGGGCAGCGTCTTGACCTCTTGACCATGGAGGCAAGTGGCTGGGGAACTAGGATTCGAACCTAGACAATACGAGTCAGAGTCGTAGGTGCTGCCATTACACAATTCCCCAGTGCCGTGATGTTGTTGGCTCATCGCCTCAACATGTGGTATTATATGTCAGACCCTTAAAAAAGTCAACCCCCAATTTTCAAATTTTTGAAAAAACTTTTTGCGGCGGCAAAGGCCCTTTATTTACTGGGGGAGTGGACGAGGCACTGCCCGATTTTGGCATGAATCGCAGTGAAACTTTTGAAAAAGAGGGGAGATATGTTATAATCCGAGTGTATCTGACAATGTATTTTGAAAAAAAGGAGGAAGTCACAATGAAAAAAATCACGATTGTCTTTTTGCTGATCAGTCTGATTCTGGTCTCAGCTTTCGCTCAGCTGGCACTTGCCGAGCCGTCGGAAGTTCTCAAAAAGGTTTATGATGCCCTGTTTGTGGAGGGATCAACGTTCAGCCAGTCCAAAGCGATGTACGAGCAGTATTACCAGGGCGTAACCCTGGACGCGGCGCTTGAGGAGGATGCCATCGCGATCAAGCTCACCAGTGAGAATGAATATGTTCAGTCCGGTGCCTGGCGCTTTGTTCAGGACGGGGATTATGTGAACATTGAACTGAAAGGCGATGATTTTTACGGTTCTGTCATGGCATCCATGATCATGGATGCGGCGGTGACAGCCCAAGGGGTAAATTCCTCTCTGTTCAATGGATATACCAGTGCACTGGCGCTGACGGAGCAGGAAAACCGCTTCATGACCATTGATACGGATGACACGGGTGCGATGAAGATCCGGATCAATGTGGTCGGCCCGTACACCATGGATGGACTGGATCAGATGGTTCTGACAGAGGAAATCATGAAAGCGCAGGAATTTGAGCCCCTGGGCGAGAATGGCACAGGCAACGTCATCAACTTCGGCAAGGTGAGCATGGTCATCAACGGGGATGCGCAGGATGCCAAGTTCCTGGTGATGGAATATGGCGGGCTCGACGATCTGGCATTTCAGGCGCTTATCAGTGCCGTAAAAGTGTTTCAGCCCAAAGGATGGGAGACGTTCATTGCCGAGTATACGGAGCTGAAAGACGCAAAGGGAGCCGGGTATACGGCGACCGTGAATGCGGATGAGGCAGCAGTCAAGGAAATTATTGAAGATCCCGCAGAGGGTTACAGCTGCGCCATTGTCTCTTTCGGACAGAAGGCAGAGGAATGAAATTGAATCCATCAGGGCCTCCGGTTTCCCCGGAGGCCCTGATCTTTATCCAATAATCGCACATTCCGAATACGGAGATGTCGTGTATGAAACGAATGCTTTGCATGGGGATGTTCATCATCCTTTGCCTGACATATGCCTGCCGGTTTGACAACCCGAAAAAAGAGATGCAGGCAAAAATCGGTGTCAATCAGGAGATTGCCGAACCCTATGACGCGGCACTTGCTGCGGTCTGTCATAACGGTACCTTTGTGGGCGAAATGGAGGGAGAGGTTCTTTCCTTCAGGGGAATCCCCTATGCCGAGCCGCCTGTCGGCAGACTGTACTGGAAAAAGCCGGTTCTGGCCGGGAAACGGGACGGGTGCATGAAGCCAGGCATTTCGGCAAAAGTCCCGTTCAGAGTGAGTGGCCGACAGAGGCTGGTTCCTACTATCTGCAGGGCGAGGATTGCCTCTCACTGAATGTATGGACGAATGCATCCGGTCCGACCTCAAATAGTGAAACGAACGACCCCGCCCTAGGGCGGGTTTTTCTATGGGAAAACCGCCTTGATTCCAGGACGTTTTCGTTTTGATGGTGTCCGTCCGGCAAATGACGGGTTTTGATTCGAGAAAAACAGTATATAACAGTTGACAAACAGTTCTATACTGTTATATACTGTTTGCGGAGGTTGATGAGATGCAGATTCTTTTGAACAACAATTCAATGGTGCCCATCTACGAGCAGCTGATGGATCAGGTGAAAAGCGAGATCATAAACGGTACTCTTAAGGAAAACGACAGCCTGCCCTCGGTCAGAGCACTTGCCGGTGAACTGCGTATCAGTGCATTGACGGTAAAGAAGGCGTATGACCGGCTGGAGGAGGAAGGGTTTGTCGTGACGGTTCACGGAAAAGGAACCTATGTGGCGGCTACTGACCGGCAGCTGACGATGGAGGCCAGGAGGAAGAGCGTGGAGGACGACTTTGCGGTCGCCGTGGACAGGGCGAGATCGGTCGGCTTCAGCAAAGACGAGATTCGGGAGATCATAGGGATCATATTGGAGGACTACTGATGGTCAAAATAGAGAAGCTTGTAAAGGCCTACGGCGATTTTCGCCTGGATCTGTCCATGGAGATAAAGGATGGGACCGTTACCGGGATTGTGGGGAAAAACGGAGCCGGAAAGAGTACCGTGATCAGGGCAATTCTTGGCCTCATCAGGCCGGACAGCGGACAGATAACGATCAACGGGAAAGAACTGTCACGGCTCAGTGAAGCGGAGAAGGCACGCGTTGGTGCCGCACTGTCTGACTCCGGCTTCAGTTCGTATTTGCGTGTGGAGGATATTGTCTGTATTCTCAGGAAAATGTATCCGGTGTTTGATGAGCGTTTCTTCAGAAGTCAGTGTACATCGCTGAGACTTCCGTTTGACAGGAAAATCAAGGAACTGTCTGCCGGGATGCGCGCAAAACTCCGCGTACTGGTGGCCATCAGCCACCGGGCGGGCCTGCTCATCCTGGATGAGCCTACAGCCGGACTGGATGCAGAGGCGAGAAATGACATTCTCGATTTGCTGCGGCAGGTGATGATTGACAATGACAGGTGTTCGATCCTGCTGACCTCGCATATTTCCTCAGATCTTGAAGGGTTGTGTGATGAGATCTATCTGCTCCACGACGGGAAAATTGTCCTCCATGAAGATACGGATATCCTGCTGAGCAATTACGCTGTCCTGAAGGTCAGGGAGGAGAACTACGAAACGCTTGATAAACGGTATCTGCTCAGCACAAAAAAGGAAAGTTACGGCTATCTCTGCTTTACAAACGAAAAACAGTTCTATGCGGAAAACTATCCGGGCCTTGTCATGGAGAAGGGCAAAATAGACGATCTGATCCTGATGATGTGACTGGCCCTGTCGCACAGCGACAGATGATAAAACATGGGCCGGGTCAAAGATGCTCAGGCAAAGGACCGACAGTGAGGCCCAAAAAGGGGGAAATCCATATGTTTGGACTGATTGAAAAAGATCTGCGGCTGACACTCGTCAGAAAACAGACGCTGTTCATTTTCCTTGCGATGGCACTGATCATGGGGCAGTCCATGGAAGGGGAATTTCTGGTTGGGTATCTGACCATGTTTGCAGTGCTCGTTGCCATTGGAACAACCAGCTATGATGAATTCGACAACGGTTTTGCCTTTCTGATGACCCTGCCCTTTGACAGGAAAACCTATGTCAGGGAAAAATACCTGTTTTGTCTGATGATGGCCGCAGCGGCCTGGTGCTTTGGAATCGTTTTATACGTCATCGGAACCGGTATCCGTCACAGCGCCATCAGCCTGACAGGCCAGCTGCCGATGTTGCTGGGGATCATTCCCACAGTGCTGATTTCGGCGTGTGTCATGATTCCGCTGCAGCTGAAATTTGGAATGGAAAAGAGCCGGATGATCCTGTTTGCTCTGTTCGGTTTCATTGTCGTGATGACAGCTGCCTGGAAGAAGGTCATGGACAACGGCCCGGCGCTTCCGGATGCGCTGCCTCCGGCCGCAGTGCTGCTTTCGCTTACGGCGGCGTTTTTGCTGCTCGCCCTTGCTTCCTATCGGTGGAGCGTACGGATCATGGAGAAAAAGGAATTCTGATGCACCTGCTTTGAAAATCAGCAAGACCCGGAGGCAGAATTGTCAGAAACCTGTCGCCAGCGAGTACCTTTATCGTGTTTCTGGACAGCAGGTCGTATCCGGCGGCGTGACCGCAGCAAACAACAAATCCATCCTCGGAAGCGCGAATGTAGAAATCGGGGCGGTTTTTGAGATAATTCCGACGACACATCCCCTGACCATTCATACGTAAAGGCGGACAGCTCCATAGTACCGACGGCTGTCACGACCCCCATGATGGAGCACGGGATATACGAGGTGGCTTTCCCAACGGCGGCAGGATAAAACCGGACCGTTCCTCGGTTCTCGGCGTGATGGGCGCGCGAGACGTGAATGATACCGTGACGTATACGGCGGAGAAGAATCCGGAAACGATCGGCAGAACCGAGGGAGGCAATCTGACTAGCCTGCCGCGGGAGATGGCGGGGATGCAGGCAGCGTATCCGAAATTCGGCAGGCGATGATGCAGAAGATGACGGTTAACGGGTGGCCGGTTCAGGCGAACAAGACTCAGATCATCGACGTGAAGCTGATGGTCAGACGGGATGGTGGAAGAACGTGGGTCAAGGCGACGGAGGAGAACTTCCCGACAGGAGGGCTTACCGTGACGCTGCGAGGTCTTTCCCCAGTACGATCGCCGGGGAAGAGATCGACCAGCTGGTGAAATCAACCAACACGCCGGAGCCGAAGTCGATTCCGAAACTCGGTGACATCGGCGATCCCGGGCTCTGGCTGAGCTTTGTGCTGCTGGGCCTGGGCGCTCTGGCCGCGGTGAAGCTGGCCACAAACCGGAAAAGAATAAAAGGCTGATTTGAGCGAAAAGAAGCGGAGGACCGGGCGAAGAAGTATCAAAGATTGGTTTATAGCGGAAAGTAGCTGATAATCAAAGCCACAAGGAAGATGAAGTAAGCGATGGGCGCCTTGCACGACAGTAGCCGTGTGGGTTTCCCAACGCTCCTTCCCGAGCCGGACGGGCACCTCTCGATGCATCCGGTTCTCCGCCTATCTAACGCATCTTTTACAGATGCGTGCCAGAATCTCAGATGAAGGTGTCACAACCAACGGCTGCGTGAGGAATTCCTCTCTTTCAATCGTCTCTATCTGGCACGAATTCGGCTGTCCAAAGGCCTGCTGTTGGGCTTTCCCTCAACTCTGACTACTACGGGGACTGTGTTACCGATTCCACTCTTCCGGGCAGAATTACGGTAATCCCTTTTATTTCAACACCTAGGAACGATGGTTGTCGGCATGCTTCCTTTTGGATGGAAACATGGCAATATCCCCGGCGGGGAATTGCAATGGCTTTCGAATCGTTATGACA
>DGWH01000137.1:0-2713 GCA_002395225.1 Christensenella sp. UBA4263 | reverse complement strand
CCTGTCATGTGATTGGTTTGGCAGTTTGATCATTCTCCTTTTAAATGATCAAGATCACATCATCGTCTTTAAGGTCTGTGGCGATGCCAGGGGCCAGCTGGAACTGGAGTCTCACCTGAAACATAAACCCAATTTATTCCTCATACCATCTTAACTCGGGATTCAGTCGCACTTAAGACCTATCGTGACTTATCCCTTCTGCAACATGCTATGGTCCCATTTTGCTTTCGCACCGTGGTAAGTTGCAAGTTTCATTCACTGCCGGTAAATGGTAGTTTCTTAATTCTACAAAGTGTTGAAATGGTAGGCTTTGACCTCCTTTCTCCACAAGTTTATTCGTATATATAAACCGCCTACATAAAGGCGCACAAGGAGTTGCCCTGTCGCGAAGCAACAGTTTGTCAAATCCAGGCCTAAAGACAAAGCAGCTCCGGACAAAGACCAACATTGAGGCCTGCAAAGGAGGCAGGCGATTTTACGTTGCCACCTTTTTCATTTTACACCGATAAATGAAGAAAACGATGGATGATACTTTTGTGCTTCGCATGGCTTCAAAAAACAAGGGTGTGTCTGTTTCTGCTGAGAAACTGTCCTGTGCCGCCTGAGGCAGTCTGCTTGTAAACCAGAATGATATTTGCTATAATCAGAGTGGTTAAAGAAACACGACAACCGGATTCCATGGGATCCAGAAGAGCGGTAAAAAATGCAGAAAGAACAGATTATCCAGGAAATACAAAAGCTTCAGGAAAAGCTGAAAGGGCTGTGGGCACAACTTCCGCGGAGCGACTGGCATGCCGCGTTTGAAGCGCTGCTGCGGATTGAAATCTTCCCATATGGGGATCTGGTGCAGATCCATGCAGAGGAAGAGATCGGCATCATGCCGCCCCGGATGGATTTCGTGATCCTGACGGAGAAGAAAGATATCCGGTTTGAAAAGGAGATTTTTCGATTCTTCCGAAGGATTAATGTGTTGGAATATAAGAACCCGGATGACGATCTGAATGAGCGCGTGATTCGAAAAGCTGTTGGATACGCGAATCTGTACATCAGCGAAGCAAAGCACAAGGGCGAGCGGCCTTCAGACCAGGTGACCATCTCCATTTTCCGCTCGGAGCAAAACGGGAAGCTGTTTAAGAAGATGGAGGAAGAGGGGACACTGAAAAAGGATGCCGTACCGGGCATCTATCATGTAATCGGGCTGACGGATCTTCCTTTCCAGATCGTGATTACCAGCGAACTGAAGGGGGAGGAATACGCGGCTTATCGGGCGCTGAAAAAGAAGGCGGACAACGGGGATCTGAGAAGAGTACTGGACGCTATGAGACAAGAAAAGAACAGCAAACTGCTGGAATACTACTGGAGAGCATTCAGACTGATGCTGGAGAAGAATGCGGAGTTTATGGATGTGCTGAAGGAGGCGGACGGAGTGAGTGCGGAAGATATGCTGATGGATCTTCTGAAGGAAAGAGTAAATCAGAAGGTCGAAGACGCTGTGAAAGAAGTGGAAGCCCGGGCAGAAGAAGCTATCGCACAAGAAAGGAAAAAGACAGAGGAAGCTATCGCACAGGAAAGGAAAAAGACAGAGGAAGCTTTGAAAGAGGCGAAAGCCTGGAAAGAAGAAGCTATGGCAGCAAAAAAACAGGCGGAAGAGAACGCCGTGAAATATATGCAGATGATGGAAGTGATGGATCGGAGTCCGCAATAAACCATGGATAATCTGAAGATGTCCGCGGCCGAGAGATCGAGATATGCGGGTCTTGAAATGAGTGAAAGCTGAAAGTGATCTGTTCCCGTGACGATTTCCGCCGCAGCCGCGGATATCCCGATCGGCCTGACCGGCGACCCATGGACAGACACTGGCGGACGTGATCCTGCCGGAGGGCGGGACCTGGGCGGATAGTATAGCCAGCGTGGGTAATGTCGGAACGAACGTCTTCAAGGCCAACTATACTCCCACGGACGCAAGTCACAATGCCAGGGAAAATGTGGACGTGAGCGTCCAGACTGATGCTGGAGAAGAAAGCGGAGTTTATAGGTGTGCTGAAGGGGGATGGCGGAATGAGTGCGGAAGATATGCTGATGGATTTTCTGAAGGACAGAGTAGATCAGAAGATCGAAGACGCTGTGAAAGAAGTGGAAGCCCGGGCAGAAGAAGCTATCGCACAGGAAAGGAAAAAGACAGAGGAAGCTTTGAAAGAGGCGAAAGCCTGGAAAGAAGAAGCTATGGCAGCAAAAAAACAGGCGGAAGAGAACGCCGTGAAATATATGCAGATGATGGAAGTGATGGATCGGAGCCTGCAGTAAACTATGGATAATCTGAAGATGCTCGCGGCCGAGAGATCGAGATATGCGGATCCTGTAAAGAGCGAAAACTGAAAGTGATCTGTTCCCGTGACGATCTCCGCCGCGGATGCGGATGGCAGCATTGTGATCCCTCCGGATGAGGAAACCGTGCCGTTCAGCAATGTGACCTTCTTTGAGGTGGATGAGACGTTGCATCTGAGCGATGTTGCCGATATAGCCGTGCAGCAGGAGGCAATGAATGGTGTGGTGAATACGCTGGGGGCTAACTGCTTCTATATGGTCAGGATTGAGGAAGCCTTTGACGCGATGAAGGTACGCAGCGAGTACAAGCAGGAAAAGTCCTGCCGGGCACCGGATGTGGCACTGGAGGCGGATCAGACGGAGTTTGATTACGAAAATGTCCGCGGCA
>DGWH01000092.1:9265-87834 GCA_002395225.1 Christensenella sp. UBA4263 | reverse complement strand
CATGAAAAGTGAGCCGATTTTTGATATTTTGTTTCGCGTCCTGCATCCTTTGGTACGATGCACAGTCAACCGATTTTTCGCAGACGCGTTGCTTATGTTCTTGTCATCAATTCTCCGAATAGGAATACTGTTTTAGCTTTTGCCCTGAAGCAAGGCACAAAAAGATGCCCGATACACCAAGGATGAACATCATCAGTGCTGCTCCGGAACCCTTGCCGCTGCCAAAAAGCGTAGTCAGCCATTTCGTTGACTGGTTTGCCGCCATGTATGGCTCACAGACATGATCCACCAGGAAGCCCCCCAAAGCAAGGCCAATTGGAATCGTAAAGAACTGGAGCGTATTTCGGCAGGCATAGACTCTTCCCTGTAAACTGACGGGAATGGTATTTCGCATGATGACGTTTTGATTTGCGCTCATCAACGGGACCAGCATCCATCCGACGATTTGTCCCATGCACCACACAATGGGACTTCTGGAAAAAGCCAGAAGAAAATTCTCGATTCCCAGTGAAAACAACATTGTCAGATAAATCACCCGGACCCTGTTTTTGGGTTTGGGCATTGTGGACACGATCACGCTTCCAAGAACCATAGCGACCCCTGAGCAAGACGTCACGATTCCCAGCGTGCCGTTTCCGCTCCGGGGTATGACCAATGCGGGGAGCACGGCATCAAATGCAGACGCGATCAAATTGACGCCTGACATAAACAGAATGACATACAGTATTAGGGGATTCTTTCTTAAAAACTGCAGGCCCTCCTTTGCCAGACGGAGCACATTTTTCTCAGCCGTCGTGTCCGATTGGGTCTTTGGAAGCTGAATCATGCACAGCAGCGACAGAGAGGCAATAGCGAAGGTGATCAAATCGATGGCGATGACCGCATTCAGCCCGCCGAAGCCGTAAAGCGCGGAGGCGATCAGCGGATTACCGATTGATATCAGGGATCGGGACAACGATTGTAAGCCGCTCGTTTTCTGGTCATACTTTCTTGGGATAACCAGCGTGTAGGTTACCTCAGAAGCTGGCTGCTGAACTGTATTCATCAGCCCTGAAAATGCATTTATTCCGTACAGATGCCATCCGGAAAGCGCGTTTGTCCGATACAGCACAAATACCAGCACCGTGGTAAGCGCCGCCAAGGCGTCACACACCAGCATGGTCTTCTTTTTGTCGAAGCGGTCCGTGATCGCTCCGGCAAAAATACTCATGATCACATAGGGCGCATAGGTGCAGATCGTCAGCGCCGCGGTGCCAAGGGCTGATCCGGTTTTCTCATACAGCCAAAGTGTCAGCGCAAAGCTGGTGATTGAACTTCCCAGATGGGACAAGCTTTGCGTGCTCCAAAGGATATAGAAATCCCTCAACGGGTTTGGTTTGTTTTTCATTGTCTTTGCTCCTTATCGTTATATTGATGAGTGAGCAAAGCCTGAGGAATTCGTTATTCCTCCATACAGATTCCTCAGACCCTGCATGGAGCCGGCACAATGGCGAGAAGCATCAGTTTCCACCTCCTCTTTTCATTCACTATGAAAACTGACTTCAGAATCATATCATATATATATTCTTTTGTCTAATCCTTCCGAAAAGCATAGGAATAGGGCTAACTGACTTTCATAAAATCAGTTAGCCCTATTCCTAGAAACGATGGACTTTTGTTGCCAAATTGTTGCCACGCGGGACTTTGACCGCCCGGAAGCCCTTATTTTACGCGAGTTTCAGGATTTCAGCCTTTATTCCCACTCGATCGTGCCGGTAGGCTTCGGCGTCAGATCATACAGGACACGATTGACACCGGCCACCTCATGGGTAATGCGCTCTGTAATGTGTGCAAGGATCTTCCAGTCGAGTTCCTCGATGGTTGCGGTGACGGCATCCTGGGTATTGACCGCACGGATAATGACCGGCCATTCAAAGGAACGCTTCCCGTCCTTGATACCCGTAGAACGGAAATCGGGGACAATCGTAAAATACTGCCATACTTTTCCGGCAAGACCGGCTTTGGCAAATTCTTCGCGCAGGATGGCATCGGATTCCCGAACCGCTTCAAGACGATCACGGGTAATGGCACCGACGCAACGGACGCCCAGTCCCGGACCCGGGAACGGCTGACGGCTGACCATTTCCTCCGGCAGTCCCAGTGCCCGGCCAACCATACGGACCTCATCCTTGTAAAGAAGACGGATCGGCTCGACCAGCTCAAAATGGAAGGAATCCGGGAGACCGCCTACATTGTGATGCGACTTGATGCCCTTGCTCTCGGTGATATCGGGATAAATGGTTCCCTGAGCCAGATAGGCAATTCCCTTAAGCTTGGCAGCTTCCTCGGCAAATACCTCGATGAATTCACCGCCGATGATTTTCCGCTTCTTTTCGGGATCGGATACACCTTCCAGTTTGGTGAGAAAACGCTCTGTGGCATCGATGAAGATCAGATTGGAGCCCAGATTTTCACGGAATACCTCAACAACCTGCTCGCTTTCCCCTTTGCGCATCAGGCCATGATTAACATGGATGCAGACAAGCTGCTGGCCGACCGCTCGGATGAGCAGTTTGGCCACAACAGATGAGTCAACACCACCGGAGAGAGCCAGCAGAACTTTCTGGTCCCCTATCTGGTCCCGCAGTTCCTTAATTGCCTGCTCAATAAAGGCATTGGCCAGTTCCGGCGTCGTAATGCGCGCCATGCTCTCAGGACGGACATTTTCCATATGCGAATCCTCCTCTTCTCCTGTAAAAAGTTCAAGTGACTGACCGGGAAGCATTTTCCCGGAGTTTGCGACAAGATCCGTTTTGCTCTTCATCGACCAGGCTCTTAAGCGTCACGTGGTCGATGACCTCATTGATTGCGGAATAGACACGCCGGAACAGAAGCTGAGATGGACAGGCACCGTTTCGCTCACAGCCGGTTTCCGAGTAAACGCACTCAGCCGGCACCATATCCCCTTCTGTTGCGCGCAGAATCATTCCGACGGTAATCTGGTCTGCAGGCATGGCAATCCGATAACCGCCATTCGCACCGCGCGTGCTGGTTACCAGTCCTGCCCTGGTCAGTATGCTGACGATCTGCTCCAGATATTTGAGTGAAATACCCTGCCGTTCAGAAATCTCACGAATACTGACCGGCAGCTCGCCTTCCTGCTCGGCAAGATCGACCATCATGACCAGGGCATATCTGCCCTTGGTAGAGATCATATCATTGTCCCTTCCTATCCGTTTTTAAAGTGCACGGTCCTCATCTGTCCAGGGAATAAAAACCTGTCCAAGATTCAGACGGAAAGAATTCTTGACTTTCTGAAACCGTTCATGTTTCCGCCAGCCTTCTGCCGTACAATTGGCGGTAAAGTGAATTTCGGTATTCGGAAGCGCAGCCTGAAGAGCGGCTTTCTCTTCCTCCGAAATGCCCTTTCCAACCCGGGAAATCCACAGCCGCTTCAGCTGCTTCATTTCATACAGCGGGGTCAGGTCCTCTATCCGGGTGCGGCTGAGGTTCAGGTCAATCAGTCTGGGAAGTTTGGTCAGCGGCGTAATATCCGTGATGTCGTTCATGAACAGTTCCACATATTCGAGTTCCTGAAGCGGCTCAAGCGGCGTTAGATCGGTGATTTTATTGTCCGCCAGGATCAGATAATGAAGGCCCGTCATGGTGGTGAGAAAGGAAAGGTCCTCAATGCTGTTGTGTCCGAGGTCCAGTCCCTTGATCTGCCAGCAGAAACGAAGCGGTGCATATTTGGCGGCATTGTACCGCGGTTTTTCATCCGGCTGGCGAAGGGTGGAAAAGGCGGTTACGTCTGTTCTCACCCGATATTTGGCCACACGCATGGTCCAGCCGAAATGGATGGATGGGAACATCTGCGTCAGCTGCTCCATCCTGTCTTCTTCCATTTTCGTTCCGTACATGGACACCTCGGTCAGATTGGGCATCCCGGACAGAACACGGATCAGTTCATCAAAATCCGTGATATTCTGCTTGCCAAAGTCAAGAACCGTCTGATTCCTGTCAATATCCATGCCAAACGCGGTAAATGATTCTGCTGAACCGGTACTAAACAGAAACAGCAGCAGGAACAGAACCGGAATTAATCTTCTCATCGTTTTACCTCTTATTTCAGCGGAATCTCAGCGCGTTCACTTTCCCCGGAATTCTCCTTTTTCCCGAGTTCCGGCAGCTGGTCTTTCCAGACCGGTTTGGCGTCGTCCCATTCGGATTCAGGAATCAATGTGGAAAAATAGAGAATATCACACAGCGTCCGTTTCTTTTTATTGGACATGCCGTTAATTTTTGTCCCGCCAAGGACCACACTGGAGGAGGAACCGCCGTCCAGGTTATAGGCAAGAGGAACCTCAAGCTCGTGCAGAAAATGGATCATCTCCTCAAGGGTAAGTCCCTCGGACCCTTTGTTTTCCGGACCTTCTGTTGCCACAAACAGATAGGAAAGGGGCCCCAGCTGGCAGGCAACCATGCGCTGTGCTTTTCGGAAGGTTCCGGCATCAACCCGTTTCGGGGGCAGTATCTCCTCCCCGTCCATGATCAGGGCCGGGCCGAAGTTGAAGCTGTTGATGATCTTTCCGTCGAATGCCTCAACCATTTCATTGGTCGGGTCACGAAGAATATGAAAGTCTCCCTTATCATCAATGATCAGGATATCCAGCTGGGGATCGGCCTTGGTCCGGTAAGTTTCCCCCTGGCGAACCAGATAGCCGCGATTGTTGATATTGAAGAAGTCCCCGTTGACCGCCAGAACGGCATTGTTACGCTCGGCCAGCACTTCGGGATAGGCAAGTCTTGTCGTCCCGTACCGGTCAGCCATGGCCGTCCGCATCTGGGAAGGATCTGAAATCTTCACATAGACCAGCTGAATGGTGGTATCGTAAGCCCTGGTTGTCTCGATGCGGATGCTCAGGGTCTCATCCTCATATCCGGCATAGTCCGGCAAAAAGGCATCCGGAATGCCCGGGAGTCCGGGACTGCTGTCAAAAGGAAGCGGTGCATATTCCGCCAGACACAGGACAGGCAAAAGACAGAGTAAAAGAAGCAGAAAAAACCGACTACGTTTCAAAGAAGCGGCCTCCTCGTAGATCATTTTCACCGGAACTGAGAGAACCGGCCGATGAATTCAGCGCCGGTTTGTCCGGGAAAAGAACCTGCTCAACCGGGTCAGAATCATCAAACAATGGGATATTCTACCTTATTTTTCCTGAAAGCGCAATCAAACACGGATGATTTCGGTAAAAATGTTGGAATGCGGCCGGGACAAACATGGATCTTCTGCGGGATATTCCCCCCATTGTCTTTTCCCGGTGCCTGACTCGTTTTTGACGGTGCCCTCAGGCAAAACAAAAAACGGAAGCATCTGCTTCCGTTTTAAACACGTTTACTCCTGTCCTTTTCGGATCTGCTGTTTCCGATAGGAATGCGGCGACATTCCGGTCTGCTTGCGGAACCAGCGGCAGAAATAATTGTCTGTTGCAAAGCCCATTGTCCTTGAGATCTCAAGGACGGTCATGTGGCCGTTTTTGAGGAGGGTCTCTGCCGCCTGAATGCGTGCCTGGTTGATGGTATCGCTGAGGTTGATCCCTGTTGTTTCCTTATAAATGTGCGACAGATAGACCGGATGAAAATGGCAGAAATTGGCCAGTGTGTTCAGCGAGAGATCGCTGTTCAGATGTTCGTGAATATAGGTATGCAGATCCTGAATCCATTCGGGCATGTTTTCGCCGGCATCCGGGGCAGCTGCGGTGGCATTGTCCTGCTTTTTTTCCGGGAGCTCCGCCATTGCCCGTTCAATGGTGCTGATCAGGCAGTCATCCCCTTCCCCTTTGAGGACATAGGCAAAGGCATGCTGATCCAGCGCGGTCCGTGCATACTCAAAATCCGAATACCCCGTCAGATAAATAACGCGGCACTGCGGCCATGGTTCAAGAATTTTGTTGTGCAGCTCAAGTCCGCTGGTATCCGGCATATTGATGTCGGTCAGGAGCAGATCGATACAGAACTGACGGGCAATTTCAAGCGCTTCTGCGGCGGAGTAGCAGCAGAGCACCTGAAGACGGCCGGCAAACGCCTGTTCAAGCATTTCGTGCAGTCCGTCTGCAATAATCATTTCATCATCTACGATCAGTAATACTGGCATTTTTTTCCCGCCTCCGGAAAGTCAGTACAGCCGTAAGGCCGCCGTTGACACATTTCAGCACAAGCTCATGCCCGCTGGATTCATAGAGCTGCATGCGTCTGTAAAGGTTTCGCAGGGCATTGGATTCCTGCACTTCTCCCTGCTGAATGGCTGCCCACAGAGCGGCGACCTTTTCATCGGTCATTTTTCCACTGTTGTCAGAGACAATCACACTGAACCAGGACGAATCGACCTCATAGCGCAGGGTTACCAGTCCGTCTTTGACGCAGTCTTTGACGCCGTGCTGAAAGGCGTTTTCGACAATCGGCTGAATGATCAGGGATGGAATGCGTTCATCGGCAATTTCGTCCGGAAGTTCCTGAGCTTCAATGCTGATCCGGGGCGCAAACCGGATCTTCTGAATTTCCAGATAATTCATCACATGACGGATTTCATCCCTGAGCGCGACAATCTGCTCCGGCATTTTGGTGATATACCGGTAGTAGTTGCTGAGGTTCAGGCTGAGACTGGCAATAGCGGCATTTCCTTCCGATCTGGCAATGCGGTAAATCAGGTAGAGCGTGTTGTACAGAAAATGAGGATCAATCTGAACCTGAAGCTGCTTGAGCTCGGCTTTCTGTGCACGGTACCGTTCCTCATAGACCTGTTCGGCCAGTTTATGGACATGTCGGACCATTTCATTATACTGGAGGTAAATGTCATCATATTCGGACTTCCGGTCTGTTTCGATGTGGAAACTGCCGTTCTCCCCGGCCTTGCGCATCGAGTCCAGGAGATCGTTGATCGGCCGCATAATGGCCCACCAGTAATAACCGATGTACAGCAATAACAGTCCGAATGCAAAAGCCGTCAGGATCCACAGGTTGTTCCGGTACGTGACAAACGGGGCCATCATGTCATCGGTCTGATAGGCACTGAAAAGCATCAGATCCGGCAGATTAATCTGGGTACTGGCATGAAACGTGCGGGTATCCTTCCAGTGCTCTGAAAGGATGTCGCCCTCCGTCGTCTCGAACAGCTGGTCATTTCCGCTTAGGGCAAGTACCTGCCTGTCAGGGGTCATGAGCAAAAGACTGTCGGTCTGTCCGCCGCAGAGCTGGTCCAGCTTTTTTGTGAGACTGTCCTGAGAAACGGAAATGGCGATCATGAACATCGGCCGTTCTCCCTCATATCGGGGCAAAAGCATCCAGAGTCTCCCTTCCCAGATGGTATAACTGACCCGGTTCTTTTCTGCCCGCGCCAGCAGTTCGCCCCAGAGCCGCTCATCCAGATCCGCATAGAGCGCCTGGTCCGTGATAATGGTCTTCTTCTGATCCGGAAACATGATCTGAACGGAGTCTGCCAGATCCGAGGAACGCTTGATCATGTATTCCTGATCGGAGAGCGTCCGGATATAGACCAGGCGTTCATAGTCGGCCAGAAACGAGTGGGAAATCGTATAGCGCAGGAGATCCTTGTTTGACATCAGTTCCAGCATAAAGAAATTCAGCCGGGTAAATTCCTGTTCAATCTGGCTGGCAACATAGTCTGTACGCATCGCCAGCTGTTCCTGCAGATCCTTTTTCATGTTCTGCATGCCGGCTTTGTTAATGGACAGTCCGATGATATAAAAGATCAGCACCGCCAAAAAGGTAATGATAATGAGACGGACAAATGCCGACTTTTTCAGGCTGAGTTTCCGATTCCTGCTGTCCACGGATGCCTCCTTGCTTCAACGGGTCAAAGGTTGATTTCGGAATTTCCTGACAAACGATCTAAGCACTCTGACAGGAGCCGGGACCCGGCCGGGTCTGTCCGTGCTGAGCGGGCCGCGATGCGCCGGGCATTAGCCGGGGATTTGTCAGTCTGCGTACAGTATAGCGGAATGAAAGCGGTTTTTAAAGCAGAAAACCGTCAGCCTTTCACCGAGCCGAGGACCATTCCCTTGACAAAGTACCGCTGCAGGAACGGATAGGCCACCAGAATGGGCAGGGATGCGAGGAAGATCTGGGCACACTTAACGGTCTTGTCTGATACCAGGGCCAGTGCCTGCCAGTCGTTGGCGCCCATATTGGTCAGCTTCATGTCAATCACGATGGTTCTCAGGTAGCTTTGGAGCGGATACTGGTCGGGGGTTTTCATGTAGAGAATACCGTTGAACCATTCGTTCCAGTGATAGACGGTGGACAACAGGGCGACGGTGGCAAGTGCCGCGGTAGAGGTCGGCACATAAATCTGCCACATGATCCGCCACTGGCTGGCGCCGTCGATGATGGCCGCCTCCTCCAGTTCCTTTGGTGTCTGGCGGAAGAAGTTCAGAAGAAGAATGATGTTATAAACGGGCACGGCACCCGGAATGACCAGTGCCCAGAAGGTGCCCATCAGGCCGGTCTGCCGGATAACCATGTACAGCGGGATCAGGCCGCCGGAGACGAGCATGGTCAGGAAGAAATACCAGGAATAGAATGTCCGCATGCGAAACTGTGATTTTTCCTTGCTGAGCGGATAGGCACAGACGATGCAGAACAGCATGTTCAGGCCGACGCCCACAAAGACTCTGAGCACCGAGATGAACATGGCCTGCCAGAAGGCGGCGCGTCTGGCGACATAGGCGTAGCTTTCGAGGGTGAAATTCACGGGCCACAGAATAACCAGTCCGCCGGTTGCGGCCGCGGAACTGGAAAGCGAAATGGCGAAAATATGGATCAGCGGAATCAGACAGCTTAAGGAAAGAAATGTCATGACCGCGTAATTGACAATCACAAACAGTCTGCTTGACCAGTGTTTTGACTCAACCATTGCTCTGCCTCCTTAGAAAATACGGTAGTCCGCGAAACGGTATGCACAGTAATAGCTGATGGAGATGAACAGCGTGGAAACGACGGACTTGAACATTCCCATGGCCGTTGCCACACCGAACTGTGCATCAATCAGACCGATCCGGTAAATGAAGGTATCCAGAATATCTCCGGTTTCATATACCTGTTTGCTGTAGAGGTTGAATACCTGATCAAATCCTGCGTTAAGGACATTGCCAAGGGAGAGGACCATCATCAGGACGATTATCATCCGCATATTGGGCAGCGTTACGTAAATCATCCGCTGAAAGCGATTGGCGCCGTCGATGGTTGCCGCCTCGTACTGATTGGGATCAATATTGGTGATTGCCGCCAGATACACGATGGTATTAAAGCCGAATTCTTTCCAGACATCGGTAAAGATGATGGTAAACCGGAAGGTGTCATTGCTGCCCAGGAAGAAATACGGGCCGACGCCAAACAGCCCCAGGAACCGGTTGACGATGCCGTCTGTCGGGG
The DNA here is from genome assembly GCA_002395225.1 of Christensenella sp. UBA4263. Classification (GTDB taxonomy): domain Bacteria; phylum Bacillota; class Clostridia; order Christensenellales; family Aristaeellaceae; genus Ventricola. Next base: position 78,405 of record DGWH01000092.1, on the reverse strand, counting down.
AAAGAATATCGATCAGAATGCCGCCCATGATGATCCAGCTCAGAAAGTGAGGCAGATAAATCAGGGTCTGTGCGGTGCGTCTGAACGGATCGGATTTAATCTCACTGAGGAGAATGGAGACGGTGATGGGGATGATCAGATGCAGAATAATCTTATAAAAGGCGATGATAACGGTATTGCGCAGCGCGGAAATGGCGCCGGGGAGACGGTACAGATAGATAAAATTGTCAAGACCTACCCACTTCTGTTCGCCAAACAGTCCTTTGGCAGGGATGAATTTCTGAAAGGCAATGATGAGTCCGCCCAGCGGGACGTACATATAGATAAAGACAAGAATGACCGCCGGCAGAAGCATGAGATGAAACGGAAGTTCCTTCCTGAATGCTTTCAGTCTGGCCGGTCTCAGGTGTGTTCTCTGCATGAGACAGCCTCCTCTTCAACGCTGGTCTTTGGCCGGAGCAGCTCTGTTCCGGCCCGGATCGGACAGCCGGCCGCAGTGCGGTAGGGCCGCTTCTCCGGACATGACGGTGTTTTTCTGTGATGAAAAGAAGGGACTGATGGATCGCCACCAGTCCCCGGATCGTTCATTCTCTGTTACTTAACGGAGGCGTACCATTCGTTGACTTCCTCAGTGATTTCCTTGCCGCCCAGCGCGTTGAAGTCGCTGACAAACTTATCGAAGGCATCCACATCTGCCTCACCCAGAATGATCTTGGTGAACACTTCATCCTGAAGATCCTCAAGGGTGGACATTCTGGAGGTCATGGTTTCGGTCGGGGCGCCTACAAACAGGTTGTCCTGCAGCATGCCCTTGTTCTGATAATCAATCAGAACACCATACGCACCATCTGCACCGTAAATCCGCTCCCAGCCCCACAGAGCAAAGCCGTCCTCGGAGCCGGACTCATAGGCTTTCAGTTTCTGCAGAATGCTGTAAGCCTCACCGGTAACCTTGCTCTCGTCGCCGTCTTTGCGGTACTGCTCAAGAGCCATGAACGCATCGTTGTTCTTGTTGGGGTTCGTCGGAACCACCGGGCTCAGTTTCCAGATGGACTCGGAATCCAGCGGCGCATAGTAGATGCCGTTCTCGTTCTCAGGTCCCCAGTTCTTGTCGATGAACACGTTGAACATTTTCACAACCGCTTCCGGATGTGCAACGTCTTTGCGGACAACCGTCCAGCTCAGGGTGCCTACGTCCGTCTGTGCCTTTACCGGCTTGTCGGTTGCGGAAACGATGGACACGGCACGCCACTGTGCATTTTTGTCGAGGTTGACGCAGGACTGAAGCGGATAAATGGAGTTCCACTGTGCACCAAAGAACATGCCGCACTTGCCGGCTGTCGTTGCCTCAGCAACCTTGCCGCCGTCCTTGACGCCGAATTCGGGATCAATCAGACCTTTTTCATACATCTCATGCAGGGTCTTCAGCGCATCCTTGGTTCCCGGAAGCGTGGAGCCATAGACCAGATTCCCGTTCTCATCTTCCACCCAGATGCCCGGATAGGAGTCAAAGCCGTTGAAGAATCCGCGCAGGCTGAACAGCTGTCCCCAGAGGTCTTTGGCGATTGCGACGCCGATGGTGTCATCCACGCCATTGCCGTCAAAGTCTGCCTTGGCAAAAGCCTCTGCCGTTGCAATAACTTCGTCCATGGTGGTCGGAATCGGCAGATTCAGCTTTTCGAGCCAGTCGGTACGAACCCACAGAAGGTCCGCGATCATCAGGGTGCTGTCCACATTGGGCAGGCCATAGAGATGTCCGTTGATGGTAGCGGCATCAAACGGAGAGGTGCCGGTCTCCAGCATGATTTTCTTGGTGAAATCGGAGGCATAGCTGTCATAGATTTCCTCAAGAGGCATGATCAGATCGGCCTCAGCAAGCTGCTTGAGCTGCAGGGTGTTGACATTCACGAACTCCGGAATGTCGCCGACGCCCAGCGCGATGTTCAGCTTCTGATCATACTCATCGCCGCCCTTGACGATCCAGTCATAATCCACAATGACGTTCAGCTTGTCTCTGTAAAGGTCGCACCAGAGGTTGTCAGTCATCGTCTTGTCAGGATGCTGGGAGAAATAGTTGGCATCCAGCGTATCATCTGTGCTGCGCACAAAATGCACGGTTACGGGCTCGTCATACTTTCCAAACGGGTCGGGTTTGGATTCTGCCAGACAAAGAGCCGAGATCATGGAAATAGCCAGCAGAAGCGTCAGAATCACGGATACTTTTTTCATGGATTTTCCCTCCTTCAAAAAATGTTTCATCGCTCACCGGATGAAATCTGTATTTATTATCCATTTGAAGAGGAGGCTTTACAATAGGATATCTTCAAGATTCATGGCACAATCTTAATCTCTTTCTCTGTTGAAAACAGACAATCCGTCCCATCTCAGTCCCCCGCCGTCCACTCAATCCGTACATTTTGACACTGTCCATTTGGACGAAGTACACAATAATCCGTCGCAAAAGGAAGCGGTTTTCGAGAAATCAGGGACAAACTATCCCCGCTTTCACGGACCTCTGCCAGTTCGCCGCCCAGCGCATAATGACCGTTGCTCCCGACGATAAATGCCTTGCCGGATTCATAGCGCTGGACCCGCACAATCTCGGCACTATGTGGCAGCAGCATTCCCATGTCGACCGTTTCACAGCCGTCCGCAACGGCCCATCTGCCGGAATAGAAAGCGGACAAAAGGTACATTTCCTCAGGCCGGTCCATGTGCAGAATCTCAGCGGCAGAAACCCTGACCGGCAGCGGCTTCGCATCATCCCAGTTAATCAGGACAAGCTCCTCAAATCCCTCTCCCTTCACCCGGATCCGGCCGGGGATGCGCGCGCCGTCAAAGAGATCCGGCTCTGCCTCAAGCGGGAGCAGCGGCAGGAGATGCCGGATTTCCCTGAGGCGTTCCCGGTCAATGTGCGCCAGCGGCTCGGTCTGGCTGAACAGACCGCCGCTCATGTACTGATTGACCAGCATCACTTTTACCTCTTCCCGGCTAAGCAGACCCAGGGTCAGATTCAGTCCTCTCGTCATTTCCATCTGGCGGCGCAGCATCAGGCAGTCGGCATCATTCGCCCACCAGGCCCCCATATACGTGCGCATCAGGTTTTGCTTGACGGTAAAGGGAACGGCCTTTCCCCCGCCGCCCGCCGAGGTCCACATGGAAAGGACATCCGATCCGGTCCGCTGGGCATCGGCTATGCCGACAGCGGCATCATAAAGGCCGCCGCAGATCAGAAGGTAACTGTCATTCCCGATCCCCTCCCGTACGGCACGGAGCGCCAGACGGTATGCCTCCGGCCAGGCAAGCGCCGGATTTCCGCGTCTGGCCCAGGGATAGATCACCGGTGCACGGGTGAAATCCAGCTTGTGATACCGATAGCCCCATTCATCCGTCAGGGTTTTATACAGGTCCCGCACATAGTCCCGCACCGGTTTGAGGGTAATATCCAGCACCTGATAGACCGTGTCGTTCATAGGAAACAGGACCGGTTTTCCCGCCTCATCCCGGAGCACCCAGTCCGGATGCAGACACCATATGGAGGCACTTTCGTGGGCAATAAACGGACTGGTCCAGATGCCGGGAATCATGCCGGCTGCCCGGATCTCCTCCGCCAGCGCTTTCATGCTGACCGGAAAGCGCACATTGGGCCGCCATTCACCCAGCGTTATCTCCCATCCCTCATCAATCTGAAAGACGGTATACGGAAGTCCCTGGCGGACAATGCAGTCAAGATTCTCCCTCACATCCGCATAGCTGACGGTCAGGCCATAGTAATACCAGGTACAGAAGACCGTCGGAACCGGAAGAACACCGGCTCTTGTTCCCAGGCGTCTGGCCTTCTCTCCGGTAAATGCGCGCATCAGGCCCGGCCAGTCCGGACCCGTTCTCAGCACGACCGGCTCTGCCTGAAGGGTGCAGCCCGGCTCAAGGACCATTCCCGGTTCGCATCCGATCCGGATCGCCGGCACGGCCGGGCCAAGCATGACCGCCGTATGGCAGAAATACCGGCATCCCTCCGGGAATTCCACGGACAGATACCCGTCTCTGCCGCGGAACAGTGTCAGTGTATCGCTTTTCAGACAGGCTTCGCCCGTGCCGCCCTGATTCCTGATTCCGCTTTCGGTCATCCCGTTAAGCGCATCCTCCATGGCAGCGTCCCGGTGTCCCAGGGTAACCACGGACGGAATGTCATTTTTATGCCGCCCCTGAATCATGACCTGAATGTCCTGCCACGGCAGACCGCAGTCAAAGTCTTCCCAGCGCTTGATGCGAAGACTCTCGACGGAAAGAATCTCGACTGGACGGTCGGACAGATTGGCGATGGTGACATCGATCCGTCTTTCGCTGCCCTTGCCGGAAACGGCTGCGAGAGAACGGATACGGCTGTTTTCGCTGCCGGTTTCAAGGACATGGACCTGTCCGTCCATGCAGCAAACAAACCGGCTTTCAGCCCGGAGCAAAAAGTGCTCCTTTTCAAACCTGATTTTCATCTGACAATGATCCTTTCTGGTCCGGAATCTTTCTGAGGGTGGAATCCAAAAAACGTCATCTGCCGTTGACAGATGACGTCTGGAAATTACCGAAGGACACCATACGGTGTGCAGGGACGAAGGACGACAGCGGTTCTTGGAGGCAGATACATCAGCGTACCGTCTCCGTACTGATCGTCGTGCGCCCAGGAATGATAGATAATACTGGTGTCAATATTCTCAAAGCCGCCAAATTCCGAGGAATCCGTGGAAAGGATGACCCGATAGTCACACTTTTCCGGAAGCGGAACAAACAGCGGATTCTGTACCCGGTCAGGATGGAAATTGAAGACAAAGACGCAACCCATCCGCTCGAAGATCAGCAGCTGATCCTGCTCATGCTGCATGAGACAGCGGGCAATTCCGCCCTCAAGAACCCGGAACTGACGGGTCAGACGGATCATTGCCTTATCAAAGTCGCCGAGATACAGGAACTTCAGCGCCGGATTATCTGCCAGCGACCATTGACGCCGTGCATGTGAATAGGACCAGCCATTGCCCTCTCTCGGGAAATCAATCCATTCCGGATGGCCGAATTCATTGCCCATGAAATTCAGATAGCCGTCTCCGCCGGCGCCGATGGTGACCAGACGGATCATTTTGTGAAGGGCGATGGCGCGATCGATGATAAAGTTAGGATGCTCCCGGTCCATGGCATAATACATTTCCTTGTCGGCCAGACGGAACATGATGGTCTTGTCGCCCACCAGTGCCTGATCATGGCTTTCGGCGTAACCGATGACATGCTCATCCGGACGGCGGGCAATCAGTTCCCAGTACAGCTGTCCGATGTTCCAGTCGCCGTCCCGCTTTTCCTTGATGGTTTTGATGTAATAATCCGGGATTCCCATGCTGAGGCGGTAGTTGAATCCGATGCCGCCGTCCTGAATCGGCAGGCACATGCCCGGCATGGCGCTCATGTCCTCCGCAATGCAGACCGCGTGAGGATTGATCTCGTGAATGAGGCTGGTGGCCAGCTGCAGATACGTGACGGCCTCCACATCGGTATTCATGGAGAAATACTGAGCTGGACTCATGAAGGCCGTTCCAAGGCCATGATCCCAATAGAGCATGCTGGTTACGCCGTCAAAACGGAATCCGTCGAAGTGGAAATGCTCCATCCAGTAGCGAATGTTTGAGAGCAGATAATGGACTACGCCGTTCTTTCCGTAATCAAATACCCGGGAGTCCCAGGCCGGATGATAGCCGGCAGGTCCATCCTTGAAGAACTGGTCATCTCTGCCGTCGAATCCGTTAATGCCCTCTGCGGTGTTTTTCACTGCGTGCGAATGGACCAGATCCAGAAGAACACTGATTCCCAGGGAATGTGCCGTGTTAATCAGTTCACGCAGATCATCCGGTGTCCCGAAACGGGAGCTGGGGGCAAAGAAATTGGATACCTGATAGCCGAAGCTTCCGTAATACGGGTGCTCCATAATCGCCATCAGCTGAACCGTATTGTATCCGTCTGCCTTGATTCTGGGGAGAACGTTTTCCGCGAATTCCCGGTACGTTCCGACCCGTTCTTCCTCAACCGCCATTCCCACATGCGCCTCATAGATGATGGGCGGATTGTTGGAAAGGCTTGAGAACGATCCATCGGTCCATTCAAAGGGATTTTCCGGATTCCAGATGGTGGCGGAGAAGTTGTGGTTCTCCCCTTCTGTTACATAATTCGCATACAGAGGAATGCGGTCCTCTGTGCCGCGTGCGCTGGTGACAACCACCTTCACGTTGGAATTGTGCGGCAGTGCATTGGCACCCTCCAGTTCAATCTCCCAGTTTCCGTTTCCAATGGGATGCATGGGATGGCTGGTGCGGTTCCAGCCGTTAAAATCACCGGTCAGATGCATCTCAGTCGCACCGGGTGCCCATTCCCTGTATACCCAGCCTGTCTGCGTACGATGGAAGCCAAAGTATTCTGCACCGGCGGCAAAGTCCCACAGACTGGCTCCGTTTCCGCCCGTGAGCTCGTTCCTTCGATCGTAGTAATGATTGAGCCGGAAATACAGATCTCCCGAATACGGGATCAGTTCGGGATTCATCTGGAGAATTCTCAGGGATTCTGACATGTCATTTCCTCCTCGTAATATGAAAATGGGTCGGGACCGTCAATGGGTTTCTGATGGGGCAATCAAGCGTCTTTTTGTGCTTTGGCATTTCTTCGTTCATGGAAGGTGATGCTCAGGTTTTCCGCGGTTGTGAGACGCATCAGATTAAGATAGGCCTCGGAGCGCTCAAAATGGGTTGAACCGATCTGCCAGAGTGAGAAGGCGGCAAAATTCCCCAGTATCTGCCACAGAACCTTATCGCCTGCATCCTCTGCCGGTGAAAAAGACGTCCAGATGATCAGCGCCAGAACGCTGAGGATCAGGAGGCCGAGTATCCGGTTGTATCGATTCTCGAGAAAACGGACAATCTGCTTGCGCTCATCCCGGTAATGCATCCGCAGACATTCCGTGAAGGTATTTTGAAGCGAATCGGAGACCTTTTCGGATGAGTGGATATTCAGCTTCAGGGGTGCCGCATCGGCTGAAGTATTCAGAAGACGGTCGATTGCGCTGATGATTTTCTCATTGACCTCAAGATGCGGCATCATGACAACGGGATCAAACAGCTCCGAGCGCGCGGCGACACGGATATCCAGTGTCAAGGCGTCGTTTCGGAGCACTTTTTTCCATGCCCTTTCGTTCCGGTCGATTTCAAAGAATGTGACGGCACTGAGGATCATCAGGATAAGACTGATATCCAGCGACACCTGCAGATGCTGTCCCACATAAGTCATCACGGCATAAAGAATCGCCAGAATCAGGACAACGACAAACCCTTTTTTGCGCAGCCATACATTCTTTGCTGAAAAATAGATAATCATTCCCGTGACCATTCCGATAACCGGCCGTATAAATACAGCCGGATGCTGGAGTGTCCGGATAAAGGTTCCCTGACTTATCAGAAGCAGACTGGTGACAATGATATTAAACAGGATCAGTGCGGTAACGAGCAGGCCCAGGCGCTGCAGATGCCTCTGATAAAACATGGCAGCTCTCTTCTCTCTGTTTCAGAATCGGATCTGGTTCATTGGAACGGTTGCTTATTTGGTGGAACCCGGCCAGACTCCGCCCTCACGCATCTGGAATTCCGTGTCCTCATCCATCATATCCAGCATGATTTTGGCGAAATGCGGATCAAACTGCGTTCCCATTCCGTCAATCAGCTCTTTGCGGACCTGTTCCCGGGTGAGCGGAGCGCGATAACTCCGAACGCTCGTCATGGCATCATAGGCATCCGCAACGGCGATAATTCTCGCTTCCTCAGGAATCGCCTCTCCGGCCAGCCCGTCCGGATAGCCAGTCCCGTCATAACGTTCATGATGCCATCTGGCGCCCTGTTCCAGCTTTGGCATCCCGTCAATTTCACTCAGCGTGTTCGCGCCATAGATGGTATGTGCCTTGATGGTCTCATATTCATCCGCCGTCAGGGGCCCGGGCTTATTGAAGATCTCATCGGGAATATTGATTTTTCCGATGTCGTGCAGCAGGCCGACCACGTAGATATCATCCTGCTGTCCGAGGTTATATCCGGCACGCCGTGCAATCTCTCTTGCATATTCCGCGACTCTCGGCGAATGATTGTTTGTGGACCGGTCTTTCCCGTCAATGATTTTCGCCAGGGTATACAGAACTTTGAGCGACTGGCGTTCATTGTCTCTTGTTTTCCGCTCGACGGTTTCCGTCAGATTTTTCTGGAGGTGCAAAATCTCCAGAATACGGCGTATACGCAGCGCAAGGATTTCGGGGCTGGATTTTCTGAAACAGTCGATGACCCCAAGCTCAAGACAGCGCTGCTCGGTTTTTGTATCGTTGTCATTGATCAGGAATACCACCGGCAGATTCTTCCAGGCAGTCTCACTGCGAAGCCGGCTTAATACGCCAAATCCGTCCATTCCCGGCAGTTCGGCATTGAGCAGAATCAGTTCAGGGGTATTATCCTTAATGGCCTCAAGGAGCTCATTCCCTGACCGGAACACGGAGACATGCAGTTTCTGCTGTTTCAGCATTGTGGAAATGGCCTGTGCCATCTCCACATCATCATTGTCTGCAATCACAATCCAGTTCGGGAAGGTTTCCGGATGCGTTTCAGTCTGTTCATGGCTCTTCAGCCGGACTTCACTGTATTCGTAGGAAACTCTTGTTTTTTTGGTCTGTTCCTGACTGGTCCATTTGCTGACAAGCCGGCTGACCACCCGTTCAATATCGTATTCCCGGATTTCCGGCAAAAGAAGAAACAGCTGACTGTCGCCGCATTCCATCATGACATCACTGTTCCGAAGGGAGAGCTGCAACATGTTCCGGAACTGCATCATTATTTCCGTATGCTCGACACTGGTGACCTCTTCCAGGAAGGTGATGCTGAAAAGAACCTGATAGGCGACGCTGTGATAACGGTCCATATAGCGCAGCATATACCGATAGATGCTGCCGAAGACCTCCCGGCCCATCCACAGCGCATTGGGCGAATGGTCTTTTTCCTCGAGAATCGTGGTAACGGTTTTAAGATTGATCTGTCTTTCGGAATACGATTCCAGTTCTTCCGTATACAGCCGGTATCCGTGTTTTCCATTCTGCTTGACAAAGTACAGCGCCTGGTCAGCCATATGGAACAGATCCGAATAGTCCCGTCCGTATTCGGGAACGGACACGGCGCCCACGGATATTCCAAGCGGGATAGGCATCTGGTCGCCGATAATTTTCTTTCCCCCGGCATTGAACTCTTCACTGATGGAATTGACAAACTGTTCCAGCTCGGACTTTTCGGTCATGTTTTTGCCGAAATAGATGAACTCATCCCCGCCGATTCGCCCGGTGACATCCCCCTCACGGCTGTGCTGTTTCAGAAGGTTGGCAAACAGGATCAGAATCTGGTCGCCTACCTCATGACCATAGATGTCGTTGACGGCCTTGAACGAATCAAGGTCCATCAGGCACAGGTAGCCCTTTTCCCTAAGACAAAGGCTGTGCATGGACGATTCGGTGGCAGATCTGTTCAGGATGCCGGTCATCTTGTCCGTTTCAGCTTCGTGTTCATACTGGGTAATTCGGTGCTGGATATCCAGTGCTCTCTGAACGCGGTTCAAAAGGACATCCGGCGAGAAAGGCTTGCGGATAAAATCCATTGCCCCGGATTTAAGGCCTTCGATTTCCGCTCTGCTGGATTCATCCCAGGAAAGAAAAATCACCGGAATGTCTCTGTCGTACAGCTTCTGTTCCTTCAACCGCCGTAATGTTTCAAATCCATTCATTTCGGGCATGTAAATATCCAGCAGGATCAGGTCCGGACAGCCGTATGTCTTAATATAATCCAGCAGTTCCTTCCCGGAGTTCAGTGCGGTCACACGTTTGCCAGCTTTACTGAGAAAACTGCCAGCCAGTTTAAGACTTTCAGTATCGTCGTCGACTATGATAATCCAATCTTCCATGATAATAATTCCTCATCAGCCAGTTCAAAGTCGAGAGTATTTTCCGGCATGTGATTTATGAAAAAACATGCATAAAAGCGAATGATAAACGATTGTGTGTATTTTCGGATGTGCAGAACCATCACTGATACTCACGCTCTGCACTATCATGCATAATATCACCATTATGTTCTGTTCATTATACTCATCTGGTCCGTGCCTGTAAAGCGTTGAAGCAAAATAAAAAGGTGTTTTGCCATGCTTTTGTGTACAGCAAAACACCTTTTGAGCTCCACGGAGACTGCAGACATCTGTTTCCTCAGAAAAGGGGCGTTTATCGCCCAGGCCGGGACTGGCCGTTTGCCCCATTTTCAGATCCGCTCACGATCAAATCGGCAACAGCAAAAGAATTGTGGCATAAGTCATCTCCGGAACACAAAAAAAGAACCGGAATCCTTGTCATCCAAGGCTTCCGGCTAATGCGGAAAACAGGACTTGAACCTGCATGAAATTGCTTTCACTAGAACCTGAATCTAGCGCGTCTGCCAATTCCGCCATTTCCGCAGAAGAATATGGTGGGCAGGGATGGATTCGAACCATCGAAGGCGGAGCCGGCAGATTTACAGTCTGCTCCCTTTGGCCACTCGGGAACCTACCCACATTTTTGACAACGCGGGAATTCTAACACAACTTTCTGGTTGTGTCAACCCCTATTTTTTCATTTTTTCAGAAGCCCGTAAGGGGGGCGTAAAGCCTCCCACAGGCTGGAATTTACCGGCTTACCGGCTGCCATTCCCCGTATCCCCGACATGTTCCCTGTTGTAAATCGGTCCCAGGTTTGAATAGCGCCTTGTAATCCAGCGGCTGATTCCATCGAGCCCCGGATAGATCATTCGCTCCGAAATGTTGATGTAATCGAGTTTATCGCGGATCTCAAGCTTAATCGACTTCGGAATGACATAACGGATGCACTTGATTTCCTCCTGCGCGATAATCTCACTGAGCAGCACGGATGAATGGCTTACAACAGAAAAAAGTGCATATTGATTGACAATCCGGTCGATCATGGAGGATGGCTCAAAGAACAGAGCGAATGGTTTTTCTGACTGCTGCTCAAGATTTTGCAGCTTCGGCGCGAGTCTTTCAAGCATGCCGACAGAGAACACATTGCCCCCTGCCTGTTCCAGTTCTTCCCGGAACGTTTTCGGCAGATAGGGCTTAAAATCCGGAACGTTCAGACAGAAGATGGCGCCGTCACGGTCATACATGGAGATATCCTCGGTGGCAAAATGAGCGGCGACAAGAGGTGAATAAGTCCAGTCCAGCAGTCTGGTGGGGATGCCGTGATGCTGTGCCACGGTCAACAGTTTCCACGTCCCCTGACAATCGGCCAGTTCAGCATACCCATATTTCCGGAAACTTCTCAAAATATGATTTTCAAGTGACAGATCATGATAACAGACCCGGTTAAGGGATGGCATGAACTGCCAGGCAGAATCGCTGCAGCCACGATAGATACGGCTGTCGCGATAGCGTTTTACCCGATCATCCCACACCTCATCAAAAACGGCCTTCTGCAGATCATCCCAGTCACGCAGCACGATGTCCTTCAGCATGTATAAATCTCCTTCTCCTCTGGGATCAGCTCTGGTCATCTACCTGAGCCGCTTTATCAAATCCAGGCCTCAATGCCGGTCATTCCACTGCAGCGTAATCAGGTCCTGAATGGTGGAAGGCAGCACGGTCTGACCTGCGCTGCTTAACCGGGAAAAGCAGTAAGGATCATCAGGTCAATGGTCAGCGTACGGGCCGGCGTCTTTGCCATGTCCCGGAACTGCTCCTGTGTAAGATCCTGGTTCAGCGGTGTCATCTGCAGAATATCCGGCCAGAGTCCCGCATCAATCGCCTTCACCTCGTAGACATGACGGGTTTTATGAATGTGCATTTTCTCCTTCAGCCGGGCATCTGCCTGGCTGTCCCCGCCTTTCAGGTGCCGGGCCTCTCTGACTTCCTTCAGATAATCCGGCCCCGGAATGACCTTGATCACCTTCCCGGATGGTTTCAGAACGCGCTGAAACTCCGAATAATCTGCCGGTGAGAGAATGTTCAGAATCGTATCAAAACTGTGCACGGCAAATGGAAGATGGCGCATATCCGCCACGCAAAAGAGTGCCTCTCCGGTGCTGGCGATCTCAATGCCCTGCCGGCTGATGTCTACACCGGCGAGTTTGCCATTATGTCCCCTGTCGGCAAGTGCATGCAGATAGGTGCCCTCACCGCATCCGACATCCAGAACGGATTCCCCGTTCTGAATCTCATCAAAGACAGCAGACATGACACCATCGTACAGGCCGGCATGAAAAACACGCTGTCTTGCCTCAAACAGAGGTTTTCCATAGGTGTCCGGCGCAGGCCTGCTGAGAAAATTGAAGTATCCTTTGCGGTTTCCGTTGACCGTATGACCTTTCTGGCAGACCAGAGACTGTTCCTGACGCACATACGGAGAACCGCAGATGGGACAGATCATTCCAATGGACGCAGATAAAGAAAAAGCATGTTCCAGTCGTCCGTGCATAAACGGTTCTCCTTTCCGGATATCATCGTGTCCTGCCTGAATTCACTCAATCATGGCGATGTGAAGGTTACTGTCAGTTCGGGAAAAGATTCCCGGCTGTGAAAATTGCGGCATTCCGGGCAGAACAGGGTCAGAACTTTGCCCGTCTCCGCCGTTCATTTTCCTCGCAGTAGCCGCAGGAAAAATCCTCCGGGAACCAGAAACCAAGCCGCTTGCACCGGCCCGGATGCGTTCCCCCCTCCATACGTACATAGGACGGACACTCACCGCACGGAACAAGAAGCAGCGGTTTTATCTGCTGCAGCTTTTCCGTCAGTTCTGCAAGAACATCCCCGGAATCAGATAGTTCCGAGAGACATTTTTCAATTTCCGATTCACGGATCAGTTTCTGTGACAAGGCAAAGCCCTCCCTCTTTAATGAGTTGATACACCGCGGGATGTCAGACCGGCTTCCTCAGTCCTGTGAACGGACAAGCTCTCTGTGGAAGAAACGCTCAAGCACAACATCACAGACAATCAGGGAAAGTCCTAAGATTGTATAGACCACAGGTGCCGGGATGGATGTAATCTTGTCCAGTGCAAATTCACAGAAGATGGCAATGCCGACGGTGCACAGATGAACCGCTGTACAGATGCCGGCAGAATGTTTGTTCCGTTTCAGAATAATCAGGATCATCACAAGGACGAATACGGCACATTCCACCTGCTGAACGCGCACGAAGCCAATTCGAAGGGTTTCTGCCCGGAGACTTTCAAAGAAGATCTGCGAGAGCATAAACCGGCAGAAGGTCCGTGTGAAGCGGTCACCGTGACCGACCGCCGTCCTGGGCAGGAAGACAACGAGAAAAACCGCGGCAATTCCCTCAAACAGAAATACGGCAAGATGAAACTGTTCGTACATGTCCCTGACACACAGCGGGAAAAACTGGAACCGTTCATCAAATACGAGACCGCCCCATCCGAAATCAGAGAAGCCTTCAGCGAAACGGGCGATTGCCAGGGCACAAAACGCAGCGGGCGTCATCAGGTCCAGGGCTGCACCGGTGCTGGTTCTGGTCAGACGCGCGGCGGCAGCGGTTCCGGCAACCAGGCCGAGGAGCGTTCCCATGACGGAATAGTCGTACGGATTCAGACTGAAAAATCCACGGATTCGGGTCATGAATCCGCCAAACAGATAGACATTGCCTCTGGATAAAACAAAAGCTGCCGCCGGTGAAAACAGGCAGCAAAAAAAGAGAAAACGACCGTTAAAGGATTTCTGACGGCGCATCTGCCCGATAAGGACAAGAAAAAAGGTTAACGCCGCCAGAGAAATGCCGGCAAGATAGACAGTATCACTCATACTTATTCCTCAGGAACCATGGTTGCAAAGTAGATAATATCGCTGATCGGGCGCAGATACTTCTGATCAATGGCATTGATTTTCCGGTCACCGAAAAGCATGACCGTGGAATTCCCGCCATCCAGATTATAGGCATACTTGACACCCAGTGTAAAAATAAAGTCCGCAAATTCCTGAAGATCGAGTCCGCCCTCCCGGTTTTCCTCGGGACCATCTGTCACAACACAGATATACTCAAGCTTTCCGTGTTCCACCTGGCAAATCGCACAGCGGCGATGCTTTTCCTGTGAAAAGTGATAGGAATCGAAATACTCCGGGTCCATCCGCTCACCGTCAATGATCAAGCCGGGGCCGAAATTGAAGGAATTGACAATTCCCTCCCCTTTCGGATCGAATTCCTTCGGATCACCGGATTTGTAGGGCTTAACGATGGTAAAATCGCCGTTTTCATCAATCAGCAGGACATCCCGCCTGAACATGGGTTTGTTCAGATACATGGTTCCCTGTCGGATCAGGTAGCTTCCGCTCTGCAGCTGGTAGGAAAAATAATCCCCGTTTATCGCCAGAACCGAATTCACCCGTGCGGCAATTGCATTTGCCGGCGCTGTCTGGTCTCTGTCAAAGGAGTAAGCAGGTGCCGTACGCAGCTGGGAGGGATCCTGAATTTTTACCCGTGCAACGTAACAGGTTGTCTTAAGATACTCGGTGGTTTCAATATCAACCGTAATGGATTCATCCTCATAGTGCGAATCGGATTTGAAGGCGTCCGGCGAGGGTTTCATCCCGCCTGAGAGGTCGATTGGCAGCGAGGCACAAAGTCCGGTGGAACAGAGCAGAATCAAAAGCAGAAAAGAAAACAGACCAATTCGCATCATGTAAAACATTACTCCTTAAACGGCACATAAACGTTTGTCCTGAAGAAATCATAGAGCTCAAAATAATGAGGATGTTCTCTCCATGTTCCTGCAGTCGGGCCCCAGTCCCAGAAAAACTCACATTCGGGAAGTGCGGCCTTGATTTCCGCTTCCTGTTCTTTGGGATAATTCATAAAGAAGCCAAGCCAGAGACGGTCAAGCCATTTCATCCCCATCAGCGGGGTCAGATCTTCAATGGGATTGTTTGAAAGGTTCAGATCTCTGAGAGAGGTCAGACCGGCAAGCGGTGAGACATCCTTGATATGATTGCTGAACAGCTCAAGGTACACCAGATGATGCAGGTCGGCGATCGGAGAAATGTCCTTGATCTGATTTCGTCCGAGAATCAGAACCTCAAGGTCCGGCACATATTCGAGGAAGGAAATATCCTCAATCCAGTTGTGTCCCAGATCAAGCGCCTTCAGCTGCTTGCAGTAGCGAAGGACATCGAAATCTTTCTCGGTGTGAGGCGGAGTCGGGCTGGAACCGTGCAGCGTGGAAAAGGCTGTCTGGTCCGTACGGAGGGTATGTTCCCAGATATGGATGGTCCACCCAAAGGTTACCTCAGGAAACGTATCAAAAAGATATGCCATGTTTTCCTTCTTGATATTGGTGGCAAACATGTCTACTTTTCGAAGATTGGGCATTTTCGGAATCGCTTCGGCAAGTTCCTGGATGTTCTCTACCTTGACTTTTCCGAAATCGATGTATTCATCCTCTGTATCAAACTCTGCCCCGCAGATGGTGATGGGTTCTGCACAGGCTGAGGCAAAAAGCAGAATCAGAATAATCCAGACGGGAAAAAAACGGCAAACTTGTTTGAACATGTTTCTGCTCCTTAATGAGCCGTAGCTCGGTCTTTCGGCACCGTGGCATTCCCAGTGCTCCTATTTGACAAACTGCCGCTAAGAGGGCAGGCCATCTCTCTTTGAAATGCGCGGATCGGGACAGACATCCCTGCTCAGCCGAAGGCCTCCGAAATGCAGACAGCATCAAGGCACTTCGCCTCTGTCTCAGTTTGCAGATTGTAGAAGATTTCCATTATATTGTCAAGTTCTAATCCCTGTTAAGGCCGGTTCTGCCCGGAAATATCGACTTTTTCATCCGGTCATGATAAAATGCGTTTCATAAACAGAACAGTTGTCAGGCAGCGCGTTTATGAAACGGGCGGATGCGGAAAATCAGCCCATGGCACGTCGGCTTATCAGGCGGTTTATCCGGGAAAACGGCTTTGCCGGAAGTTCAGGCGCTGCGCAAAAGCGTTTCCTGTACAGACCTATCCAAGTCCGGGATCAGTGAGGTGGCAGATATGATGAATTTTCGTTTTATCCGGCGATGCGTTTCCCTGCTTGTCATTTTGATGTGCATCCATTCCGCATTTGCGGAGACGACCCTCTTTGTGGGTACGGACCGACATGCAAAATACGAAACGGTCTCTGAGGAGAGCCGGATCCCCCGGAGTGATGAGGAAAGGAAACCGACGAAGAAAAAAAGACCCGTGTACGATCCGGAGGGCAATCTTATCTGGCATAACCGTCTGACCGAGGTGTTGAATCGCGTCTATGCAGATGGCATCGTGCCGGATGTGGTCCTGCTGGGCGGTGATTTTGTCGGTGATGGCGGTGACAGATCGCTGGATGTCACAGGGTATCCCATGGGCGCACCGGTTTTTTCCATGAAATCAGTCGAGGCGCAGATCCGCCATGTCTTTGGGAATGCCGTGCAATGTCTGTTTACCTATGGTTCCCATGACCGGAACAGCACCGATGCCTATGAATCCGTCTTTTTTTCCGGTCCGGTGGCCGAACAGGGGTATTACATCTACGGCATCAGCTTTGCACAGATGATTTTCGATACGGATGAACAGGCGAAGCGTGAAAAATACACGGGCAAAGATGCCGCGGATCCCAATGGCCTTTCGGCACAGACCGCCAGCAGCCGCTTTCTTGACTGGGTCAGCAGCCTTGAGGATGATCTGCCCATACTCATCATGTCACATGTTCCCCTTCACGCCAGACGCGGGGACAATACCGGCGCATGGACGTGGACAAAGGCTCTGAACAGGGCAGCTGAGCAGCATGACATTCTTTTCCTCTGGGGACACAATCATACCCTTGAGCGAAAAGAGGACCAGAAAATGGCAGAACAGGCGGTGTATCTGAAAATGCCTGGTGAAACACTGACAGTTCAGAGCTGTTTTAAAAATAAAGAGGGTGAATTCGTTAAAAAAGCAGAGGATGAACTGGTCACCCGAACGGAACCCCTTCGATTTCTGTATATGAATGCCGGCTATATCACGGAGGGAGCCGGCACGGTACTCACCTTTGCGGATGTGGATGAAGACGGGCATTGGGATGAAATGGCGGCAAGGCGGTATTCCGGCGAGGACGAAATACGGCCATGGACGGTTCAGCTGCGCAGGTGAGCTGGCTGTCTGCTAAAGTCCCGGAATCCAGTGCCAGCCCGCTCCCCCTTCATTTCTTGACCGTTTTCGGAAATCGCGATATACTACCGATCGAATTTACACCTGAGGAGGATTTCTATGCTCAGCAGACCCATGCTTGACCGGACTGCTTTTTGGGGAATCAGCTATTATGCGATTCTGATCGTCGCGGCGATTATCATCGGCTATTTTATCAGTACTTCCCGTGCACGCAAATACGGTCTTCCGGATGATATCATTCTCAATCTTCTCCTTCTGGGAATCCCGCTGGCGATTGTCTGTGCCAGACTGTACTATGTGTTCTTTCGTTTCAGTTATTATGCGGAAGACTTTCTTTCCATATTCAACATCCGGGAAGGCGGCCTTGCGATCTTTGGCGGGGTCTTGGGCGGGCTGATTGCTGCAAAGATTGTCTGCAGCCGGGCAAATGTCCGGTTGGCGGATCTCCTTGATGCCGTTGCCCCCTCGCTGATCCTGGGACAGGCCATTGGCCGCTGGGGAAACTACATCAACATGGAAGCGTACGGCCTGCGTGTTGAAGAGGAAGCGCTGCAGTTTTTCCCGTTTGCCGTTGAGATCCCGGTCGGTACTTTCTGGTACTGGCAGATGGCCACTTTCTTTTATGAATTCTGCTGGAACCTGATTGTCTTTCTCATTCTCTGGTTCCTGATCCAGGATAACCGCAAGCAGAAAGGCGATGTTTTCCGCTGGTATATTCTGCTTTACAGCTGCGGGCGTGCGGTCATTGAGGGACTCCGGAATGATTCGCTGACGTTCATCAGTGACTTTGTCCGGATTAACCAGATCGTCGCCGGCGTCCTTGCGCTGGGGGTTATCCTGATTTTCGCATTCCGGATGCGCGACAGTTTCAGCCTTGTCTTTCTTCTCCCGGTCATTACAGTCGTTGTTGCCATCGTGGAGGTGGCGCTGGGCGAGTTCGAGCGCAATGCTTACTCGGACCTCTTCTATATCTCCCAGGCGCTTCTTTTAGTCCTTGCGGCGCTCGTCATTGTGACCATGATTGTCTGGAATCTTGACTGCAGACACTTTGATTTCCGCTGCTTCTGCATTCTTTTGCCGAATGTCCTGTTTTTCATTGCCCTGTTTGCCTTTGGCTTTGGAAGGGTAAATGAGGACAATACCTATTTTGTTACCTTCAGGCAGATTGCCTCCATGATTCAGGTAATCCTTTCCGGCTATCTGCTGTGCTATCATTTCTGTCCGGGCAATATCTCAACCGTTCTTTCGAGAAAGAAACGCAGGCGGTCCGTCAATGAATAATCAGAATCATGCCATGCCCGGGCTCACCGTTCTCTCCATCAGCCGGCGTGTGGGAATGAATACCCTTTTCCTCTCGGATGGCAGTGAGCTCTCTCTGCCCCACAGCCTGTTTCTCAAGTGCCCCTGGCGAACCGGCTCGGCCATCTCCCCGGATGCCTTTCATGCCTGGGTGGCGGAACATGAATATTCCTCCGCGCTGGAGCGGGCAGGACACAGTCTTTCCGCCAGGAACCGTTCCAAAAAAGAAATGAAGGATACGCTGCTTCGCGCCGGGTACAGCGAACTGTGCACGCTCAGGGTCATTGATCGTCTCAGCAAGCTGGGCTATCTTGATGACAGTGTCTACGCCTCCTCCTTCGCCCGTCAGCGCAGTTCCCTGGGATACGGGGAAAACAGAATCCGGCAGGAACTGCGGATGAAAGGCATTCCGGAGGAAGAGATTCAGTCGGCCATTGAGGAATTAAGTGGGAATGTACAGAACGAAACGATCCGAAAAGCGGCCGAGAAAGCCGCACGCGGGAAAGATCTGAGCAGCTTCAAAGACCGTCAGCGTGTCAAGGCTGCGCTGGCCCGAAGAGGATTTGATTTTGAATCCATCGATGCCGTCCTCACCGAGATGGCAGGTGCAATGGATGAGGACTTTGAATGAACGGAAAAAGAGGAGCTTGAGCTCCTCTTTTTTCCGTTTCGGACGGGTGTGTACATGACGCGGATTCAGGGAATCGGGCGCTGACCAAAGACGGCACGGTATTCAAGCGGCGGGGGCATCTGTTTGCTTGACACTGCCGTGTGAAGGATGGCAGCCAGTGTCCTGAAGATGATGCTGATATCATACCCCAGGGACCAGTGATCAATATAATACAGATCCAGCGCCAGCTTGACGTGAAGGAAGCGGTTTACATAGGCCTCATCGGTCCCCTCGTCCGTCAGATACAGATCACCGTGCGTGTAGTTGAAAATGCTGCCGGGACAGGCAAGCCCTGGCAGCACATCCAGGGTTCGTTTTTCCTCATCGGTATAATACCGCCGGACAATGTCAATGTCCTCCGGCCGGGGACCGATGATGGACATGGTCCCGAAGAGAATATTCAGAAGCTGCGGAAGTTCATCGATTTTTGTCTTGCGCAGAAAAGATCCGAAGGCAAAAACGCGCGGGTCACGCCGGCCTGTAATGGCGCCCTGATTCTCCATCCCCACATGCATGGAGCGGAACTTATAGATCACCATGGGCTGCATATTCTTCCCCATTCGCTGTGCCTTGTAAATGATCGGCCCGGGACTGGAGCACTTGATGCCGATGGCGGCAATCAGGAAAACCGGAGAGAGGATGATCAGGCTGAGCAGGGCAAGCAGACGGTCCAGAAGGCATTTAAGGGCTCTTTGCATCAGCTGTCCCTCCGCAGGATCCGCCGGATCGTCATGAAGACCTCCGCAGCCGGCATGCAAACCTGATTTCCCCAGAACGCCGCCTGATGGCGCAGGGCTTCCGAGGAGCGCGGATGAGGATAGGGTTTAACCTCGCTGGTGTACTGCTCAAATGCCTGAATTTTCGTTTCCAGGACGTCCGTAATATCCACCCAGGTATCCGGCGCAAATTTTCTCGGATATCCCCATTCCGTGCTGCTGCCGGTATAGAAGGTGTACAGTTCCCTGATCCATTCGCTGGTAGGCCGAAGCGCGATATTGGCGGCCTCGAACAGCCGCTGATGGTCCTGGTTGGCATCATATCCGCACTGGCAGTAGACGATGTCCGGATGGAACTGTTCGGAAACCTGTTCAATCGGGGTGATCAGGTCTGTCAGCGTAAAGGTATCCAGACGCTGATCCGGGAACCCCGGCTGGATGACCTCCTCCACGCCGAGAATCCGGGCGGCCTCCCGGGTTGCCGTGCTCTGCCCCACGCTGTGACCGTAACGCAGCGATTCCCCTTCACACATGATGATGGTTTTGATCCGGTCTCCCTTTCTGGCGTGCAAAGCAACCGTACCGCCCACGCCCAGCAGTTCATCATCCGGATGCGCGGCAATTACAAGAACGTTACTCATTGCCAAATACTCCCTTCAGGTCAAGATTGTGCAGCGCTTCTCCGGTATAGCGCACGCCGTTCTCGTCTTCAATCTCCGTAATCATCAGGAGATCATCCTCCGTGCCCACAAGAATGCCGCAGTTTTCCGGATGAAAGGCGTAACAGCTGCCGCCAATCTCTCCCGGCCCAAGACCGTTCAGGCCGCTGTGGAGCGGCAGCAGTACGGCACGCCAGATGAGGTAACGATGGCCGTTCAGAAAGGTAAAGGCGCCCGGATACGGCTCCGTCAGTGCCCGGATGAAATTGTAGATTTTCTGTCCGCTCTGTTCCCAGTTCAGGAGCCCGTCCTTGGGCCGCCGCCGCGGCAGAATCGGTTCATCCCCCACATCTCTGAGCGCGGGTTTTGGCGGCATCGTCCCGGATTCAAGTGCCTCGATGAGTTCCAGAGTCATCTCGGCATCCGTTCTGGCGACCTGGTCATAAAGTGTCTTGCAGGAATCATACGGGGTGATCGGAAATGCCCGCTGACTGATAATATCGCCGGCGTCGACTTCCTTGCTGAGCCACATCAGCGTGTTGCCGCATTCCGTCTCGCCGCGGATCAGGGCCCAGTTTACCGGTGCACTTCCCCGGTTATGCGGCAGAAGGGCGGCGTGTGTTCCGATGGTTCCGATGGACGGAATGTCAAGCAGCCGTTCGGGGAGAATTTCGCTCCATCCCAGCACAATCAGCAGGTCCGGCTGATACCGGCGAAGAATTTCATACGCCTCCTCCCCCTTGATCGTGTGCACCGGCAGATAGGCCACGCCATACTGTTGACAGTATGCCCGATAGCCTCTGGTGCCCGCGCTTCTCTTTTCGAACGCCTCATCATCCAGCGTAATAAAGGCATCTACCTGCTTTCCGGCCTCAAGAACCTGACGAAACGCGTCAAGTCCTTCCTCGTGAAAGCCGATCCAGACAATTTTCATTCGTTTCCCTCCCTCTTTCAGGTGAGCATCTGTTAGATCTGCTGTCCCAGGGCAGCCCCGTGCATGATCCGTTCAGCAAACGTCTGTCTTTCAGCGGTGCTCAAGAATGTCGGTGTAATTCTCGATGATGTATTCCTGATCCTCATCGCTCAGCCGTGTATTCAGCGGCAGAGAGATCAGGTTATGGTAATAGTCATAGGCATTGGGGAAATTCTCAATGTGCCATCCGAGATTCCGGTAAGCCGTCATCATCGGGAGGGGCTTATAATGGACGTTGCAGGCAATTCCCCGCACGGCCATTTCGGCGATAATCCGGTTGCGTTCCTCCGCGTCTGCTCCGGGAATCCGGGTTAGATAGAGGTGTCCTGAGCTCCTGAAATCCGGACCGGTGTGCTGCAGATGCCCCAGGGAAAGCCGTTCCGACATCTGATCGTAGCGGCGGATCAGGGCATGCCGGCGCTCAATCATGCCCGGATAACGGTCCAGCTGCCGGAGACCGATGGCGGCCATGACATCAGTCATGTTGCATTTGTACCAGGGCGCGATGACATCATATTCCCAGGAACCGGCGTGTTCCTTTGAAAAGGCGTCTTTTGACTGCCCGTGCAGGCTCAGCAGCTGGTAGAGATGATAGATCTCATTCGCGTCGACACCGGGCAGCGGCCGGAAAGTGGCCGCGCCTCCCTCGGCTGTCGTAAAGTTCTTGACCGCATGGAAACTGTAACTGGCAAAATCACTGACCTCCGCTGAACCGGCCATTGCCCCTTTTCGTACGGCACCCAGTGCATGCGCACAGTCTGACACAATGGCAACCCGTCCAAGGGCTTCCTGGATTTTCCCCTCCGGATGGAACAGATGTGCTTTGCTTTCGACCGCCGCATGAATCTGATCATAATCGCACATGATTCCGCCCAGGTCCACCGGAACGACGGCTTTCGTGTGTTCATTAATGGCATCTGCCATCTGCGCATAATCCATTTCGAAGGTGCCGGGCTGAGAGTCAATCAGGCGAACCGTGGCCCCGAGATGAATGGCGGCCGAGGCAGTTGCAGTATAGGTGTAGGCCGGGACAATGACTTCGTCACCGGGCTTCAGGCCCAGAACGTGGAAATTCAGTTCTTCCGCAGCGGTGGCAGAGGCCAGACAGACCATTTTCTCCGTATGACAATAGTCCGCCAGCCGGCGTTCAAGTTCTTTTGTGCGCGGACCGGTGGTAATCCAGCCGGAGCGCAAAGCCTCTGCAACTTCCTGAATTTCAGCCTCCGAGATATCCGGCGGACTGAAGGTAATGGTTCTTTTTTTAAGGGGCCTGCCCATATTATCCATTTTCTATTTTCCTTTCTGTATCCGAAGAAAAACGAAATCGCAGGATTTCGGATATTGTGCAAATTCGGATCAATAAAATGCGTTACGATTATATCATTTGTTCCATGACCGGTAAAGCACAATTGCAAAAGAAGAGACAGCGGCCTGATGAGGTCGCTGTCTCTTTTGGTTTTGGAAGGGATTTTGCTGCCGGGGCTTACATCAGTTCATCCGCCCGGATGACACCGATGACCTTGCCGAAGCAGCGGGTGTCATTGTCCATGGGAATCGGTTCATACTTCGTGTTAAGCGAAATGAGTTCTTTTGTCCCCCGCTGTTTGACATAGCCTTTGCCATCCAGAAGGAAAACACCGATCTCCCCAACGGAGGGCATCTGCTGTTTGCTGACCAGCAGAATATCGCCGTCGAAATAGCGCGGTTCCATGGAGTCGCCGGACACGGGAACGCCAAAACTGGTCCCTGAAACAAGCAGATCCGCCGGAACGGACTGTTTGACAAAGGAATCTCCGTCCAGAATGGTTCCGGTACCGGCGGCGGCAGACTGTTCGGATACCCACAGCTCCGCCATTTTCCGTTTTTCGGGGTTTTTTCTGTCTGCGGTTTTTGCCCGGGGATTCAGCTTGACAACCGGATGGACCCGTTCAAATTCCTCCTCCAGCACAAGGCTCACCAGACGACGGCCATGGTCATCCAGAGAGGCGTATTTGCGCTCAATTTCCGTGGTTACCGGTTTCTGATGTCCTTCCATGAAATCGGACAGCGATTCAATCTGATAAATCCGGCACAGGCGCAGGAAAACATCCGCATCCGGTGTCCGGATGCCTCGTTCCCATCCGTACAGGGTTTTCTCCGAGATATCTATGCTCTGCTGATGAAAAGCCTCAATGGCTTCTCTGACCGTATAACCGGCAGCGATCCGGGCTTTCTTCAGCTGTTCTGAAAAGGTTGACATAACTGGCACCGTCCCTGATAAATTGCTCCTTCATTATAGGGATTTCCCCTCGCTCTGTCAATCAACCTGGACAAGTTTTTCTTCATTTTGTATCCTTTTCGGCTTAAAAAGGCTTCAGAATGAATTCTCCGGACAGCTCCCGGCGGCATGAACGACAGGCGCTGTCCAACCGATTCGGCCGGAAGATGCCTGAGCCGTACGGGAAAGGACGACAATACGTTTTCTTCGAAATGAAGAAAATTCCTGTTGACTTTCTTCAAAACGAAGAATATAATTGTCCCATCGAGATCGTTCCCGGGCAATGGACAGCCCGGCCGGTATCCAGGCAACAGACCAACAGTGAGGCTCGCAAAGGTATGGCCCTGCCGCGCAGCGACAGTTAGGTAAATCCAGGCCTCAGGTAATTGCTGCTCCGGCTAATGACCCAAATTGAAGACTGCAAAGGAGGAACATTCCATGATTAAAGCGGCTCTTTTCATCTTTCTTGTGCTTCCCCTGCTCTTTTTTTCAGCTGTGCTGCTCGTTCTCTTATGCACGCACAGTTCTCTGTTCGTTTCCTCTGAACCGACATCGAGGCCTGACAGACCGCAGACGGAATTGCCCCAGCAGGGTCTGAGCCGTTTCGAACTTGACCGGATTGTGAGTCAGGTGCGCCGCTTCGACCGGCAAAGGACACGTTTCTCCTCCAGACCGGTGTACTACTTTTTATGAGTGCAAAAGAAAAGCTGCATCATTCTTCAGCCTGAAGAACGATGCAGCTTTTTTCCGTAATGAATGGTCTGATCCAGAGCATTTTCATAAGGAATTCCTGCAAGCCAGAGCTTGTGCGCATAAGCAAGAAGCTGTCCCAGCTCCTTCCCGGGTTTGAATCCGGCTTTCATCAGATCATCTCCGCTGACTTTTGGCTGCTTCTGAATGACATTCCGGTAACGGCTGAGCATGTCCCGCAGGAGCGTTTCTGTTTCAGCGAAGGCGGCAGGACTGATCTTCTGGCCGATACGGTCCGCCTTTGAAAGGAGGATCAGATCCTCCGGGACGAGGGCCTCATCGAACATGTGCATGTACGCCTTCGGCCGGGAATGCTGTACCGGCAGCAGATTGGGCTTCATGTGCTGGCGGATCATGGACACCACATACTGCTCCGTCTTTTTATCCGTTTTCAGGCGATGCATCAGGGCAAGCGCCAGAGGAACACCGGAGTTTTCGTGCCCGATGGAGGAGATTTTCCCAGTTTCTTCATTTACGATTGTCGATACGGCTTTTCCGCAGTCATGAAGCAGCGCGGAGAGCATAAACGGCCAGGGCTCCATGGCCGTGTTCCGAAGGGCGGCGGCACTGTCCAGGGTCAGCATGGTATGCCGCCAGGCATCCCCTTCGGGATGATAGACCGGCGACTGCGGCACATCCTGAAGCGCTTCGATTTCCGGAAACCAGGTGCTGAGCTGGTTCATCTGCCTGAGCTGGCTGAAGAACACGGATGGATGGTCCGCTTTCATCAGGGCCTTCCGCATTTCTGCCAGAACACGCTCTCCGGCCAGGGCATTCAGGTTCATCCCGGAACACAGCGAAATGGTTTCAGGTGCAATGGTAAAATCAAAGCGCGCCGAAAACTGAGCTGCGCGAAGAACGCGCAGGGCGTCCTCGGCAAAGGTGCCGGAGCTCACATGCCGGATGATACCGTCCCGGAGATCCTTAACGCCCCCGAAATGATCCACCATTTCACCTGTCAGGACATTCTGCATCAGGGCATTAACGGTAAAGTCCCGACGGATGGCGGCCTGGTAGGTTCCGCAAAACGGATCAATCTCGCAGCGGAAATCCGTATGCTTTTCCCCGGTCCGTTTTTCTTTCCTCGGCATGGCAATGTCGATGTTATAGTGACGAAGATTGTAAATCCCGAATGAGGCGCCGAACATCTGCCGCTCGCCCAGTGTATCCAGAATGGCCTCCAGCTTTTCCGGGACAATTCCGTGCACCTCGATGTCCACATCCGGTGCCTTCTGGCCGACGCCCATCAGGCGGTCCCGGACCATTCCGCCCACATAGTAGACTGTTCCGCCTGCCCCGGCAACACACTGCGCGATACGGCGTGCCATTTCAATATTCTGATTGTATTCCATGTTTCCCTCTGTCATAACAAAACACAGCGGTCAGTGTACACTGGCCGCTACTTGTTCTGTTGCCAACGCTATGGATGCTCCGATTCCTATCTTGTTTATTGACTCCGGCCTTTTTATCAGGCTGAATTTGCCTCGTTTATTCTTATGAAGCCGCTGCTTTTTTGAATCCAATGCGGCATTGGTCAGCGCTGATCACGATTGTGGTCATCGCTGGTTCAATCAGACCGTTCCTTCGTACAGGACTTTATCGCCTATCTGAATCCGTCTGACTCCCGATTCTTTCTCTTTATTGAAATTGAAACTCAGCAGATATCCCGTATTCAGGTTCCAGTAGTCAAGATATCCTGTCAATTGTTTTTCGCCCTCTGAATTGTATCGTTCTCCGTGCCAGATCTTCAGTTCAATGACATATTTTCTGCCCAAATAATGAATGACAAGATCCGTTCGCCGATAATCTCTCAGCTGTTCCTCTACGCTGTAAGTTCCTGTTCCGTTAATGATTCCTGACACGTAGGTGATGAAACGCTCCCGTCCCTCTTCTTCAAGGAACGTATCGGTTTTGTCTTTATGAATTCTGTTATGCTCCCTGATAAAATGATCCATTATCTTCGGAATATCAAGTCCGCCTTCCTCGTCCACAAAGGCCGACTTCATCCTAGCCGCGATCTGTTTCAGAGCATTATTCTGATTACTTTCCCCAATAAAATGTGCGTATAACAACATCTCAAAGATTCTGTTGGACAGCGCTACTCTATTGTGGTTATTTCGGATAAACCCATACATTAAAAAGCTGCTGCTGCTCTTCATTATAAGGGAGCCATGCAAATGTCTCCCCGCGCATCAGAATTGCACGAAGCTGACTGCGAAGCGTTGGATAATTTGTCAGCTTTCCTGTGAGAGACTCGAACAGGGAGTTATTGGGTTCTGAAAGGATCTTTTTTACCGCTTCATCTACTCCATACAGTGTCCACGCATCATGTGGAGAGTTAAACACACCGGGGACAAGATCCGTATCGATTTTCTGACAGATTCTGCTTACAAGGTATGGATAACCATTGGTATATTCCCGGATAGACTTTGCAATCTCTCCGGTATTCATTCCAGTACGATGATCTGCTTCATATTCATCCAGCATTCCCCGGATGCCATCCTCAGACAGACTCATGTCAATGTCAAAGTCAGCAGCAATATTCCATGGACTGTTTACCTTATGCTGATTTTCTGGAGGAATCCTGCTATTCAGATGCTTTACATCTGTTACACCGGCCAGAATCACGGACTGAAAAGCCGGTGATGAATTCGTATCGCGTCCGATATATCCATCACGAAGCTGAGCAAGGAAGTCAAGAAACACCTGATTATTTGTTACGCTGTCTATTTCATCGATCATAAGGACGATTGGCTGCTCAGAATGCTTTATCCACCTTTTCAGAATTCGGAACAAATTGTCCATCTTTATTTTTTGAGGATCCGAGTTGTTCAATTCTTCGAGTGCAGAGAGTGTTTTTTCCGGTACAGGAACATCTTCAAACTCATGCGCATCCATGATAAGTCGGGACATTGCCTGTGAAAAAGTCGCGCCGTTCTCAAAAACATCATGATCAACACGTTGAAAGTCTAATGACAAAACGAGATACTCTGTTTTCAATATTTGTTTCAGAACCGTTAAAGTCGTTGTCTTTCCATACTGCCTCGCGCGGTTGATGGTGAAATACTTTCCCTCATCGACAAGTGTTTTTATTTCTTTGACCCGCTGGGAGAGATCAACCATGTAATGCTTTGATGGAAGACACACTGCTGTCGTATTAAAATGCTTCATAAGATGTCTATCTTCCTCAGCCGCAGTATGGGCTTTCGGCATCGCGAAATATCCGGTGTTCATATCCGGCAATGTGCTGCTGCGGCAAATGCCACATTCACGTTAACCGCTGCCGGCTCCTTTTATCAGTGACCGGCCTGTGTCTGCCGGTCATTGTCCTCATCCAGCAGTCCGTCTGCCTTGAGCATATCCGTGAGGACGTCAATCTCACTTTCCAGATCGACAAAGCGGTATTCATCCAGGGATTCCAGCTGCTTCTTGAACGCAGCATCCACTTCACCCAAAGCCTTGTTAATCCGGCTGCGGACTTCCCTGGCTTTGGCCGTATATGCGCTTCGGTCCAGCCTGGCCCGGGCACTGAGCAGTTTCAGGGTTGTCGGCAGATAATAACGAAGGAAGGTCCGCATCTGAGGCAGAATTTCCTCTTTCTGTCCAAGGATGTCAAGAATCTGCCGGCAGCTGGTTTCAATGGAGTCGATGGTGGCTGAAAGCGTCGGATCCGGAATACGGCTGTTCGCCCGCCGGATCATTTCCAGTGCCCGTTCGCCCTGCGCGATGATTTCCCGGACATCGGATGAATCAAATGAAGGGATTTCCTCCTCCTCAAACGGCTTCTGCGATTTCTGGCGGGAGGATGATCCGGAAGCGGCAGCAGCGGGTTCCTCATCCCTTACCGTATAGTCATCCCCGACGACGACGTTTCCGCGGTTCCCGGCACCGGAGGGCCGGTACTGATGAAACGTCTGGGAATAGGTGGAGGTTGTTTCGTCGCTGTCATCATCAAGCACATTCTCGGCCCTGTCCAGAACCGTAAACAGGATGAAAAAGATAATCGGACCGACGGGACCGGCGATAAATAGGGAGCCCAGATAATAGACCCATTTTGGCAGCAGACTCAGATATCCCTTTATTTTTCTTGCGTGTGATTTTTTCATTGTTATCCTCTCAGAATCAACTGATCACAAAAAAGAATGCTTCGTTACTTTGCGTCAAGTATACCATAAACAGAGGACAAATCCTATTCTTTTTGACGGTTTAGGGCGCTTTTGAAGTCCGGTCAGTCATTATGCAAAATTGGTCCGATCCGGATAGGCAAGGAGCCCAGCGATTTTCTGAATCGCGCGAAGGGCCCGCTGCACCTCCGTCTTCTCGCTGAGAAAACAGAGGATCGAGGGACTCTCCGTGAAAAGGATGCCGACATCGTGTGTAATTCCCTCATCCTCGCCTGTTTTATGTGCACAGTCCACATCCGGATAAGCCGGCTTTGTTCCCTCTGAATTGGAGGAAAGATAGAACGGTATCTTCCCGTTCAGCTGCTGAGCGGAAAGGATCTCAAGCATCTCACCGGAGGCCTGCGGACTGACCAGCTCCCTGTTCAGAATGCGCCGGAGCAGCAGGGACATGTCATTTGCCGCAACGGTATTCTGGATGCCCTTTGCGGACAAAGCAGCATCAAACAGTTTCCGGCGCAGCCGTGTTCCGCGGAGGCCCTGGCGGTCAATAAAGCGGTTTATGGCGTCCATTCCGACCAGATCAATCAGGCCGTTTGTCGCCGTATTATCGGAAACGATGATCATCAGAACCACCAGATCCCGCACGGTCAGACGAAGACCGGGATGCAGGCGGGTCAGGACACCGCAGCCCGGCATCATCTCCTCCGCCCGTGTTTCCACCAGCTGATCCAGCTGTATCCGCTCTTCCTGAGCGGCTTCAAATACGGCGCCCATAATCGGCAGCTTAATCACCGACGCGGCCTCAATCGGCATATCGCCGTTAAACTGATACCGGGTGCCATCGCCCGCCTCAATGGCGATGCCGATGTTCCCCTCCAGCTTTTCGATTTCAGACCGAATTCGCGTAAAGTCCATCTGACGTTCCTCCTCAGGCCCGAAGCTGAGCCCGGGCTGATTTGCCTGCTCGGGTCACTGCTTTGCCGCGGCCTGTTCCTGCAGCTGTTTCTTTTTCTGTTCCTGTGCGGCCTTTTTGCGCTTTTCAAGCCATGGCAGGAACAGTTCGTTATAGACAAAGTCGGCAATCGCAGCCGTCGGAATCGCCAGAAGCAGCCCCCAGATGCCGAACATGCGCCCGCCGATAATGATAAAGGCAAGAATAACGACCGATGAAACCCCGAGTGTGCCGCCGAACATCTTCGGTTTGATGACATACCCGTCAATGGTCTGCAGAATAATGGTAAAGATGATGAACGCAAGCGCGTTCCAGGGGTCGGCCAGGAGCAGGATAAATGCCCCGATCACGGCACCGACCAGCGGGCCGAAAGTCGGTGCCAGGTTGGTTACCCCGACCACGACGGAAATCAGGACCGCATAAGGCATCTTCATGATGGTCATAAAGATGAAATTGGAAAATCCGACAATGAGTGCATCAATCAGTGCAAATACCACGTATTTTCCGATAATGGCATTGCATTTTGAGAGGAAAAGGCGCAGACCCATCTGCTTGTCCTCCGGAACAATCAGTTTCAGCAGACGCCTGACACCCCGGATAATCGATTTAAGGTCGATCAGAAAGTAGATGGAAAGAATAAAGGCAATAATCCAGGTAAAGATGCGGCTGCCGATGGTGGTGGAACTGCTGAGAACGACGGAAAGGTTTTCCCGCAGGTATTTCGAAATCGTGCCGAGAATATTGGCGCTGTACGTCGTCACGGCAGACAGGTCCAGATTAATGCCCTCGACATTCTGCTCAACGGTCAGTCCGAAGGAATTGATCAGGTTCAGCAGCTGCGTAATGTATCCGTCCATATTGTCAATGAAACTCAGTACGCTTGAAATCAGCTGCGGGATCAGGGCCGACATCAGGATAATGACGAAAACAAGAAGAAACAGAAACGCCAGTCCGACAGAAAGGTTTCTGGCAAGATGCCGGTTTTTCAGCTTTCCGAAGGGAAAGCGTTCAAAAAAACGGACAAGCGGATCGAGAATATATGCAATAATGATGGCCATCACCACCGGAAAGGTATATCCGATCAGCGCGTTGAAAGCCGAGTGAATGTTATGGAAATTTGTAAGGAAGACATAAAGGACGACGGCAGAACAAGTTGCGACGGTATACGGGATCCAGCGCCCATTCAGCATTTTCGTGATTTTTTGCATAACCCCTCCGTTGAAGTCATCTGTGCGACCCTAAATGTATCACGTTTTTGCTAATTATTTTATCTCACAACGAAGAGAAAATCAATCATCTCGCGAAGGGAAAACCATTGCAGGGACCATCAAAACTTCTTACTTCCATTTTCACGGCATCTCATGTATAATAGGGCCCATCATCAGTTAGGAGGTAAAACGTCATGGCACGTGGAGGATTTTCCGGATTTCCGGGAGGAAATAATATGCAGCAGCTGATGCGTCAGGCACAGAAACTGCAGCAGCAGGCACTTGAAATGAATGAGAAACTTGACAGTATGGAATATACGGGAACTGCCGGCGGCGGTGCGGTCACCTGCACGGTAAACGGACTCAGGCAGCTTGTTTCTCTTAAAATCAATAAAGATGTGGTGGATCCGGACGATGTGGAAATGCTCGAGGATACCATTCTGGCAGCGGTCAACGATGCGCTGAAGCAGGGTGAGGATAACCGGGAGGCACAGATGTCCAAACTGAGCGGAGCCACCGGAATGGGCGGGTTGTTCTGAGCATGGCTGAGCAGATTGAACCGATTTCCCGCATGCAGCAGCAGCTGGCCCGTCTGCCTGGAATCGGCAGCAAGACCGCCCTTCGTCTCGCCTATCACATTGCCTCGCAGCCGGAGGATCAGGTCCGGGAGCTTGCCGCAGCGATCTGGCAGGGACGCAAGGCCATCCGGTACTGCAGCATCTGCGGGAATTTCACGGTCAGTGATCCCTGTCCCATCTGTCAGAATCCGGAACGCCACAACGGCATTATCTGTGTCGTGAAGGATCCGCGGGATGTTGCGGCCATGGAACGGATGCATGAATACCGGGGCACTTACCATGTCCTGCACGGCATTCTTTCCCCCATGAACGGCATCGGACCGGAGGATATCCGCATCCGCGAACTGCTGGACCGGATTGAAAAGGAATCCGTCAAAGAGGTGATCATGGCGACAAATCCGGACATTGAGGGAGAGGCAACGGCCAGTTACATTGCTCGTCTGCTCAAGCCGAAAGGCGTTCTTGTCACCCGAATCGCTCATGGTCTGCCCGTGGGCGGAGACCTTGAATATACGGATGAGGTCACGCTCTCACGTGCGGTTTCCGGGCGCCGCGAAATGTAAAAATCGACAGTCTGCACAAACTGCAGGCTGTCTTTTTTGCACGGCGGAGGATTGACCCGGGGAAAGTCGAGCTTGTCAAACCTAACGGAATCGCTTATAATATCGTTTCGATTGAGTCTGTCCCTTTATATTTTTATGTCTTTTTCTTACCAGCAGAGAAAAAAAGCGTGCCATGTTACGCCTGAGAAAGCAAAACAGGACAGCATCAGTTGGAACCATAGATTTACGCAAAGGGGATTATCAATGGCAAATCAGTACAGAATCGGCCTGGATATCGGCTCTACGACGATCAAGTGCGTTGTTCTCGATGAGCATGATTCCATCCTCTATTCCTGTTACGAGCGTCATTACTCACTCATAACACAGAAAACCAAGGAGTTTCTCACCCGGCTTAATCAGGAGTTTATCCATGATGAGCCTGTTTGTATCAGCATTTCCGGTTCTGCCGGCATGGGCCTTGCCCTTGGCGCCAGACTGTCCTTTGTTCAGGAGGTCTATGCGACGAAGGTGGCCGCAGATACGCTGATGCCGGGGACGGACTGCATCATTGAGCTGGGCGGCGAGGATGCCAAAATCTTGTTTCTTCAGGGGACGCTGGAGGTCCGGATGAACGGATCCTGTGCAGGCGGCACGGGTGCGTTTATTGATCAGATGGCGACCCTTCTCAATACGACCCCCACGGATATGAACGAGGCGGCGGCACGGGCCGAAAAGACCTATACCATCGCCTCCCGCTGCGGCGTTTTTGCCAAGACGGATGTCCAGCCGCTCCTCAACCAGGGCGCCAGACATGAGGACATCTCCCGTTCCATTTTCATGGCGGTGGTCAACCAGACCATTGCCGGGCTGGCCCAGGGACGGCCCATTGAAGGGAACGTGCTGTATCTCGGCGGCCCCCTGACCTTCCTCAGCGAGCTGCGGGCCTGTTTTGATGAGGTGCTTCATCTGAAAGGGGTTTGCCCGGAAAATTCGCTGTATTATGTGGCGTTCGGTGCGGCCAAGCAGCCCTCTGCGCCGGTTCGGCTGAAGGAATGCATTGATGCGATCGATGCCTTTCACAGCACGGAATCCTATAATGCGCTTCCCCCGCTGTTTGAGTCAGAAAAGGAACTGGCTGAATTCCGCCGGCGGCATGCCCGGTCAAAGGTGCCGGTTCTTGATCCGGACACCTATTCCGGCGATGTGTATCTGGGCATTGATTCCGGTTCCACCACCATCAAGTCCGTGGTCGTCTCCCGGGACGGTCAGCTGCTGCTGACCCGCTATCAGGGCAATGAGGGCGACCCTGTTCCCCATGTGCTTGATTTTATCCGGGATGTGCGGACCAAATATCCCTCCTGGAACATTCTCGCCGGCGCGGTCACCGGTTACGGTGAGGACCTGATCCGGAACGCGTTTGGCGTGGATTTCGGTCTGGTTGAAACGGTGGCCCATTTCGAAGCTGCCCGTTCGTTTCTCCCCGATGTCGATTTTATTATCGATATCGGCGGACAGGACATCAAATGCTTTAAGATCCATAACGGGGCCATTGACAACATCTTCCTGAATGAGGCCTGTTCCTCCGGCTGCGGGTCCTTCCTGCAGACATTTGCCGGAGCCCTGGGCTACCCCATTGCGGATTTTGCGCAGCTTGGCCTGGCTGCCAGGCGGCCGGTGGATCTGGGCAGCCGCTGCACCGTATTCATGAATTCCTCGGTCAAGCAGGCCCAGAAAGACGGCGCGGATATTACGGACATCTCTGCCGGTCTGTCCATCTCCGTTGTCAAGAATGCCCTTTACAAGGTCATTCGCTGCGGCCGTCCGGAAGAGCTGGGAAAACGAATTGTCGTGCAGGGCGGCACGTTCCTCAATGATGCGGTCCTCCGTGCGTTTGAAAAGGAACTGGGGGTCGAGGTGATCCGGCCGGACATTGCCGGGCTGATGGGTGCCTACGGCGCGGCCTTGTACGCCAGGACCCAGCGTGGGATTCATCCGGGCCAGAGCACCATTCTGGATCTTGAGGCCATCGACCAGTTCCAGCACTCCGTCAAGGAGGTCCGGTGCGGCCTGTGCGAAAACCATTGCCGTCTCACGGTGCACAACTTTGGCGACAAACGGAAATACATCAGCGGCAACCGCTGCGACCGCCCGGTAACCGGGGCGAAAAAGGACGACGGGCTCAACCTGTATGCCTACAAGCAGGCCAAAATCACGGCCCTTCGAAATGCGCACCCCGAGCATCCACGCAGAGGCCGGATCGGCATTCCCATGGGACTCAATCTGTTTGAGCTGCTCCCGTTTTGGCATGCGCTGTTCACGGATCTGGGCTTTGATCCGGTGGTGTCCCCCTATTCCACCCGGGAGCTGTACATTTCCGGACAGGCCACCATCCCCTCGGACACGGTCTGTTTCCCGGCCAAACTGCTGCACGGCCATATTCAGTGGCTGATCGATCAGGGACTTGATACCATCTTCTACCCCTGCATGTCCTACAATATGGATGAGCAGCTGGGCGATAATCACTATAACTGCCCGGTGGTGGCGTATTATCCGGAGGTCATCTCGGCCAATATGCCTGCGGTGCGGAATATCCGGTTTATCCATGACTATGTGGGCATTGACCACCGGCATCATTTCCCCGGAAAGTTCTATCATATCCTGAAGAAACACTTTCCGGACATCACCCGGGCGGAAGTGCACCATGCCTGTGACCGGGCCTATGCGGCCTATGAGGAATGGATGCAGGACATCCGGAAAACCGGTGCGGAAATGATGGACAGGGCCCGCGCCGAGAAACGCCGCATCATCTGCCTCATCGGCCGGCCGTACCATGTGGATCCTGAAATCAATCACGGAATTGACCGCCTGATTGCCGGATTTGGCGCCGCGGTCATCACCGAGGACTCGCTGAGCGCGTATATGCATAAGGAACCGGTGCATGTCCTGAATCAGTGGACCTATCATTCCCGTCTGTACGCAGCTGCCAAGTACATTACCTCTCAGCCGGATATCAATCTGGTTCAGCTGGTATCCTTCGGCTGCGGCGTGGATGCGATTACCACCGATGAGGTCCGAGAAATTCTGGAGGATGCCGGGAAAATCTATACACAGATCAAAATTGATGAAATCACCAATCTTGGTGCGGTTCGTATCCGTCTCCGGTCTCTGTTTGCAGCGATTGACCAGCAGGAAGCCGGTAAGCGCAAGGAGGGCATGTGAGTGGACATACAACATGTAGAATTTACAAAGGAAATGCGGGACCAGGGCTATACCATTCTGGTCCCCAATATGCTGGAATTCCATTTTTCCCTGATTGAAAAGGTGCTGCGGCTGAACGGGTACAATGCCGTTGTGCTCAAAAACCACGGGCCGAATGTCATGGCAGAGGGACTGAAATACGTCCACAATGATACCTGTGTTCCGGCGCTGCTGGTCATCGGGCAGTTCCTGGATGCCCTGCATTCCGGCGAATATGATCTGCACAAAACTGCCCTGATCATTACCCAGACCGGCGGCGGCTGCCGTGCCAGCAACTATATTTTCCTTTTGCGGAAGGCGCTCCGGAAAGCCGGTCTTGACTATATTCCCGTCATTTCTGCCAACCTTTCCGGCCTTGAACACGCCTCCGGATTTAAGCTGACCATTCCCCTTCTGCGTCAGCTCATTGCCTCGCTGATCTACGGGGACTGCATCATGTGTGCCTCCAATCAGACCCGGCCGTATGAATACCAGAAAGGCCAGACGGATAAACTGGTGGAGACATGGAATGAGCGTCTCATTGAGCAGTTTAACGTGGGCAAAGGCCTCGGATACAGGGAGATGCGTGAAAATCTCCGGCAGATCGTCAACGAGTTTGATGCCATTGAGCGCAGCCGTGAGCCGAAGACGAAGGTGGGCATTGTCGGTGAAATCTACGTAAAATACTCCTCGCTTGGCAATAACGGCCTGGAGGAGTTCCTGAGAAAACAGGACTGTGAGTACATGCTGCCGGGCATTATGGGATTCATCCTCTTCAAAATCGACAACCGGATTGAGGATATCCATCTGTATGGCGGCAACGTTTTCAAGCTCATTTTCTGCAAGCTGTTCCTCCGGTACTGTCAGCGGATGGAACGCATCCTGATCGAGGCGTTCAAAGGACATGACCGGTTTGTCCCGCCCACCCGGTACAGTCATATCAAGTCCCTGGTCAAAGGGGTCATCGGATACGGCTCCAAGATGGGCGAAGGATGGCTGCTGACCGCGGAGATGCTGGAACTGGCGGAAAACGGCTATGAGAACATCGTCTGTACCCAGCCCTTTGGCTGTCTCCCCAATCACATCAACGGCAAGGGCATGATCCGGCGCCTGACCGAGGTTCATCCCGGAATCAACATTGTGCCCATTGACTATGATCTCTCCGCCACAAAGGTCAATCAGGAGAACCGGATTCGCCTGATGCTGGCCGTGGCGCATGATCAGGAAGCGAAAAAGCAGCAGCAGGACGCCCTGATTGCACAGGATGAGCTGATGGCCGAGGCACAGCGTGCCTGGGACAACCGAACGAAAAAATCGCATACATAAAATGAACTGCCCTCGCCTGAGGGCAGTTCATTTTGTCTGCGTTTATTCGTAACCCAGGGTGTGCAGATCCGAGGGCTTGTTGCGCCAGTCCTCCCGGACCTTTACCCAGAGCTGCAGGTTGACTTTCGTCCCCAGCAGCTTTTCGATATCCTGCCTGGCTTCCTGGCCGATGAGCTTGAGCATGCTTCCCTGTTTTCCGATGATGATGCCTTTATGGCTGCTCCGCTCACAGTACAGGGTGGCATGAATCTCCGTCAGATGATCACTGACGGCCTCAATGCGCATCATCTCGACGCCAATACCGTGAGGCACTTCGTCGCGAAGATGCAGAAGCGCTTTTTCACGGATGATTTCCCCGCAGATCAGCCGCTCCGGCTGGTCGGTCATCATATCCTCCGGGAAGTATTTGGGCCCTTCCGGCAGCAGCTTTACCAGCGAATGCCGGAGCTCGCCCATGCCCTGTCCGCCCTCGGCGCTGACCGGGATGACTGCGTCATATCCGGCGTCGGCAAATTCCTTGAGGCGCTCAAAGATCACATTTTCAGGGACCGTATCCGTCTTGTTCAGCACCAGAACTTTCGGCACGTTTGTTGCGCACATCTGTTCGACAATAGCCCGGTCCTGTTTTCCGATCTCATTGATGGCCAGAACGACGATGAGAACGTCAATTCCCTCCATGGCATCGTGGATGCTTTTGACCATGTATTCCCCCAGTTTGGTTCTGGGTTCATGCATCCCGGGGGTATCCAGAAAGACGAGCTGCCAGTTTTCACCGGTGGAAACGCCCATAATCCGGTTTCTGGTCGTCTGCGGCTTACTGGATACGATGGCCACCTTTTCGCCGACCATGGCATTCATGAGCGTTGATTTGCCCACATTCGGCCGGCCGACAATCGCAGCAAATCCGGAATAAAACTTCCCGTCCTTATCCATTTATGACAGTTCCTTTCTTACTTTCCAAGTGATGAGGGGCCAAAGCCGTTCGGCAGCAGTTCCGGCAGAGAGGTATGGATGACATTTCCATCCCAGGCAATCAGGATTTCCAGGTCCGGCGCAAATTCATACAGGGACTGACGGCATGCCCCGCAGGGATAGGGCGTCGAACCGCTGCCGGTAATCGCCAGCTTGGTAAACTTCCTGGCCCCCTCGCTGACTGCCTTGACCAGTGCCGTGCGCTCGGCACAGTAGGTATTCGGATAGGCTGCATTCTCGATATTGCAGCCTTTGAACACGCGGCCATCCTCACACAGCAGCGCTGCCCCGACTTTGTATTCCGAATAAGGAGCATAGGCAAATTCACGCGCTTCATAGGCCAGCGTGATCAGTTCCTCATCTGTCAATCTGTTTTCCTCCTCTCGAAAAAGACCGACTGCATTCATGGCAGCCTTTTCATGGGCACGCATGACCATCCGGTCATGGTCGTTCATGTGGTCATATCCCATCAGATGAAACATGGCATGGGTCAGCAGATAGCCGGTTTCCCGGCTGAGGGAATGTCCGTATTCCTGTGCCTGCGCTACCACATGTTCATGGGAAAGAATGATGTCCCCCAGAAAGAAGGCGTTCATCTCCGGATCATACTCTGCCTCAAGCAGCGCCCGGGCATTCCGGGCGGTCTGTCCCGCGGGATAGGCAACGCTCGGGAAGGAAAGAACATCGGTGGAACGGTCTGTTTCCCGCTGTTCCCGGTTTATCACCTGAATCTCCCGGTCATCCGTGATCCGGCAGTATACCACTACCGGCAGGGCCAGGCCCTCGACGGCAAGCGCGGACTCCGCACACCGCCGCATCAGTTCCTCATCCTCCGCCCGGAGAAAGTGCCGGCTGTCCTCAATTTCAAGAATGATCATTTCTGCACCATCTGTTGTTTCTTTTTGCGCGATCTTTCGCGGATCTTGTTCAGGTCCGGATATTCAATACGTTCATGGAACACGCCCTGGAGGACGGTCTCAAAGGCAAAGGTGATCCGGCCGATATCCCTGAAGGTCAGCGGACAGTCATCCAGCTGGCCATCTTCCATCTTTCCGCGGATCAGCTTGCGGATCATCTGGGAGATCTTCTCATGGGTCGGCTCCGGAATGGAGCGGACCGCCGCCTCGACGGTGTCGGCCATCATGAGGATGCCGGCCTCCGCGCTCTGCGGTTTCGGACCGGCATAGCGGAATTCGGCAATATCGACATTCTCCTCCCCGTACTGCTGGACCGCCTTGGCATAGAAGTACATGACCGGCGTATCCCCGTGATGCTGACGAATCATGTCGATGATGGGTTCCGGCAGATGATGCTTTTTCGCCAGTTCAACCCCGTCAAGGGTATGCTCGGTCAGAATGGCGGTTGACACCCGCGGATCCGTATGATCATGGGGATTTTCCCCCATCTGATTCTCCTTGAAATACATGGGACGGATCAGCTTGCCGATATCATGATAATACGCGCCTACCCGGCAAAGAAGCGCATTGGCGCCGACCGCTTCCGCCGCGGCCTCTGCCAGATTGGCAACGACCATGGAATGATGATAGGTGCCCGGCGTCTCAATCATGAGCCGCTTGAGAAGCGGCTGGCTGGGACTGGAGAGCTCAATCAGCTTGGAGGGCGTGGTCAGGTTAAACAGGCTTTCAAAGACGGACTGCAGGCCGATACAGACAATGGCAGAAAACAGTGCGCCCATGATCACCCACATGGACCGGGCAAAGACATCGCTTGTATCGCTTGAACTGAGCGTCAGGACACAGGCCAGCAGGATCAGCTGGAAGAAGCCGGCGATCAGACCGTCGATGATGACGAAGATGCGCGTGCTGTTCCGGCGCATCAGGAAAATCACCAGAATGCCGCCCAGTGTGCTGGCCAGCAGAACCCCCAGCATCTGTGAGGTTTCAAAATCCGAGCGCTTCATGGTGACAAAAGTCAGAATGAGCGAAAGAAGGAAATTGACCGCATAGGCCTCACGCGCTCCCAGCAGATTGACCACCAGCATGGCGGCCAGCAGCATCGGCATGGTGGAAAGGTCAATGTACATTCCCATCAGGATACACAGGACCAGGGTCAGAATGAGCGAGATGCCCATGACCAGCGCACTTTTGGCATCCTGGAAGATTTTGGGGATAAACAGGTAAATATAGAGATAGGTCAGCGCCAGGAAGGAAAGAATCAGCACGGATGAGCTGATATAGAGGAAATAATCGGTTTTCTTTCCGGCCAGAAGACCAAGGGCATCAAGAACTGCGTACTTTTCCGTGGTGACGCGGTCCCCTTTGACGACCACGTTCTGATCTTTTTTATAGACCGTGGGTTCCACCGCATCCCGTGCCTTCTGCCGGTTCTCCTCGGTGACCTGCTGGTCGATGAGCATATTCGGCTGAAGGGTTCCCCGGAGGATCGGAATGGCGACATTATACCACAGGTCTGTCCGGGTATTGTATGCCACAATCTGCTGAATGTTGCTGATGGCATCCCCCAGCTGTCCCTCCGTGATGGTGGATACCAGGGCGGTTCTGGCGGCGCTGGTCAGACTGCGGTAAAGGGATTCGAAATCCGATTCATCGGTCCGCATCAGCGTCTGCAGCTGATAATTGGAAAGCGTGATGACACTGAGGAGCTTCTGCGCCTGTGCATAGTCATCATCGGTAAAGGTACCGGTCCGGGTGGTCCAGGAGGAACGGATCTGCTGTCCCAGTTCCCGGACGGACCGCAGTTCGGAGAAAACCTTTTCGATATTTGCCAGTACCGTATCGCTGACCGTATCATCCTTATAATAGACGGGTGAAACGGCATCCGCGGCGGCCTTGCGCCGGCGCTCCGTGGTCAGCTCATCCACCACATCCTTGCTGGCGGTAATGGTTACCGGGGATACTTCGCCGACGTTGAGGTCATACTGTGTGGGAACAACGGAAATCAGGCAGATAAACACCAGAATCAGATACAGAACAACGGTGAATATGACCTGTTTGCTTCTACGGTTCAGATTCTGCAGCAGCTGAGGTGAAGTCGGTTTTCCTTCCATGTTCAGCCTCCTTCTTTGCAGCATAGGCACTGTACGCTTCGACGATCTTCTGCACCAGCTCATGACGGACCACATCATGTGCGGTCAGTTCCATAATGGCGATTTCCTTTACCTCCCTTAGAACCCGGAGCGCCTCATCCAGGCCGCTCTGCTTTCCGTACCCCAGATCCTTCTGCGAAGGGTCGCCGGTGACGATCACCTTTGAACGGAATCCCAGGCGTGTCAGGAACATCTTCATCTGCTCCCGGGTCGTATTCTGTGCCTCATCCAGGATGATAAAGGCGTCCGAAAGGGTGCGGCCGCGCATGTACGCCAGCGGTGCCACCTCAATGACGCCCCGCTCCTGGAGGCGCTGGGCCGTATCCGCGCCCAGAAGGTCATACATGGCATCATACAGCGGTCTCAGATACGGATCGACTTTCTGATTCAGGTCGCCGGGAAGAAAGCCCAGCTTTTCCCCTGCCTCAACGGCCGGACGCGTCAGAATAATCCGCTCCACCTGTTTCCCCTTGAGGGCGCTGACCGCCATGGCCACGGCCAGATAGGTTTTTCCGGTTCCGGCAGGCCCGACGGCAAAGGTCAGGGTATGATTTTTGACCGCATCGACATAGGCCAGCTGCCCCAGTGTTTTGCAGCGGATGGGCCTGCCGCGGAACGTACTGGCCACAACCTCTTTATACAGTGAATCAATTTTATCCAGCTCGCCTTTCTCCGCGAGCTGTACGGCATAACTGACGACTGCCGGGTCCACATGTTCCTTATCCAGAACCAGACGGTACAGGCGGTTGATAATCTCATTGGTCAGGTCAACCATTCCGGCATCCCCGCCCTCAACGACAATGGTCCCGTTTCTGAGTTCTATATGAACATGCATCAGTGACTCAAGGCGGCGCATGTTTTCATCTCCGTTGCCGAAGAGTGACTGAAAAAGGTCCGGCCTTGTCACATTCTCCAACTGTTCGCTCACATCCAAACCCCTTTGAAATGAAATCAGGCTGTTTTAATGGGCTGTTCTCTGAAGGTTCTCCAGCGCCAGCTCATAAAGACTCGAATAGGCATGCATCCGCCTGATATTCATGGTTAATTCAAAATACTGTTCAAGATTGGTCCTGCACGCCTCAAGGTGCGAAACCATCTCCGCATACACGTCTTTTTCTGAAATATCCTTATGCGGAATGGCCAGAATGCGCATGTGATGCGGGTTGATCATGAGCATGACACAATAAATGTCCCGGTCTCCCGTGTTTTCAAAGATATTCCGAAGTGCGTTTTCAAGCCGGTCCCGGCCATACTGCCAGACCTCGGCCAGAAAGAAATCTCCCTGAGGCAGACGGAAAGAGGCAATGGCAATGGGCCTGACCGGATCGATATCCACCAGTCCCAGCGTATGCAGTTTTTCATCCACCTGCTTTTCCGTAAATCCGTCTCCACGGAGAAGATCGCAGAAAAAGCGGGAACTCATGACTTTCATGACATCATCCGGCTGTGAAACCTGCCGCTGGGCATCCCTTGTCGCCAGCTCGCGCCGGGCATTTCCCAGCTCCCGCCGAAGCAGCCGGGCATCCCGCATTGTTTCAATTCCCATGATGTCCGGCTTCTTGGTAATAAACGAAGCCATCTGCTTTCCTTCACTGACGGGCAGAAGCCATGAGACCACGTCAAAATGCCCATTCGTCAACTGATGAATGCCCGCTTCGGCATTCTTCATTACAGTTGGTTTTTCAAAGCCCTGGGCTTCCCAATCCGGATATTCATTGTAAAGCGTGCATATATCCGGCTTGTCTGTCACAAGAAGTAATCTGTACATACATCCTCCTGATTCAGGCAAAACTAATCCAGAAAACATTATATAATACCATGTCAAAAGAAACAACAGTTATTTTTTTTGCATGGCCGCTGCCCAGGCTGTTCGGGTTTTCCCGGGGTGATGAAAAAGGGCTGTCTGCTCATTCAAGGCCGAGCCGATGGTAGATCTCATCCACATGCCTCAGATGATGCGAGAGCTCAAAACACGCATTGATCTGCTCCTGCGAGAGATGCTTCCGGATCTCCTCATTCTCAAGGATCAGCTGTTTAAAGGAAACCTGACCTTCCCACGCCTGCATGGCACATTTCTGAACCAGATCATACGCGGTTTCCCGCAGCATTCCGCTGCCGATCAGGGTCAGGAGGACCTGCTGGGAGTACGGGAGATCATAGGACATGCTCATGGAACGGCGCATGTTTTCCGGATACACAAACAGGTCCTTCAGGATACGGTTCATGGTGATGAACATATGCTCAAGGAGCGAGGTGGCATCCGGCAGGATGATCCGTTCAACCGATGAATGACTGATATCCCGCTCGTGCCACAGCGCCACATCTTCCATGGCGGTCATGGCATAGCCGCGCAGGAGCCGTGAGAGGCCGCAGACTTTTTCACAGTTGATCGGGTTGCGCTTGTGCGGCATGGCGGAGGAGCCTTTCTGCCCTTTGCGGAACGGTTCCTCCACCTCACGGATCTCCGTTCGCTGCAGGCTCCGGATTTCAAGGGCGATCTTCTCAAGACATGAACCGGTAATGGCGACCGCGGATAAAAACTCCGCGTACCTGTCCCGCTGGAGCACCTGCGTGCTGATGGGCGCGGCCTTGAGTCCCAGATGCTCGCAGACGTACTGCTCGACGAAGGGATCCACATTGGCATAGGTGCCCACCGCGCCGGAGATCTTCCCGACCCGGATGGTCTCAAGGGCATGCTCCATCCGGTCAAGATTGCGGCCCATATCCTCATACCACAGGGCAAACTTCAGCCCCAGTGTGGTGGGTTCCGCATGCACGCCGTGGGTCCGGCCCATGATCGGCGTCTGTTTATACCGGATCGCCTGTGCTTTCAGAATCTCCCGCATTTCACGGATATCCTCCAGCAGATACCGGCAGGCCTGTACGGCGGTGCAGGACATCGCCGTATCCACCACGTCGGTGCTGGTCAGCCCGAAGTGCAGGTACTTGCTCTCCCCGCCCAGGCTCTCCGCCACGCAGCGTGTAAATGCCACCACATCATGTCGGGTGCTTTCCTCAATTTCAGCGACC
This sequence comes from Christensenella sp. UBA4263, assembly GCA_002395225.1. Classification (GTDB taxonomy): domain Bacteria; phylum Bacillota; class Clostridia; order Christensenellales; family Aristaeellaceae; genus Ventricola. Next base: position 34,787 of record DGWH01000092.1, on the reverse strand, counting down.
CGCTCAACGGTAAAACGTGCGTTTCTGCGCATGTTCACCGCATCCTCCTGCGGAACAGCGCCCAGCACGGCCCAGGCCTCTGTCGCCAGAAGCTCTACCTCCAGCCATGTCTGATACTTGTGTTCAAGACTCCACAGCTCCGACATGCGCTTGCTTGTATACCGATCTATCATCGTTTCTCCTTTGCAGGCCTCACAGTTGTCATTTGCCGAAGAAGCAATGGCATGAGGCCTGGATTTGCCTAACTGTCACTGCGTGACAGGGCCACTCCTTTGCGAGCCTCAATGTTGGTCGTTTGCCGGATCAACATTGTATGAGGCCTGGATTTGACTTAACTGTCGCTATGCGACAGGGCCACTACTCCTCAATGAGCCATAGTTTGGTCTTATGGCACCGCTGCTTTTCTGGTGCACATTCTTTGATAAACTGCCGCTGTGGCGGCAGGCCCACTCTCTGCGTTCAAAAGGAACAGGATTTCATGCTCTGGCAATGTCCGGCGCTGAAATCCTGTTTTTGTATTCTGATTCAGTTAACCTTCATATCCGTTCGGGTTGTTTTTCTGCCAGCGCCAGCCATCCCTGCACATATCGTCGATTTCCCTGGTGGCAGTCCAGCCCAAGAGTTTCTTAGCCTTTGAGGCATCTGCATAGCACTCGGCAATATCCCCGGCTCTTCTTGCTTCGATCTTGTACGGGATTTCAATTCCGTTGACCTTTTCAAAGGTCTTGATAATCTCAAGCACGCTGTATCCGTGTCCCGTGCCAAGATTGATGACCTCTGTGCCGGTATGCGTCTGTGCATACTCCGCCGCCAGAACATGGCCCTTGGCCAGGTCGACGACATGGATATAATCCCGCACGCCGGTGCCGTCCTTGGTGTTGTAGTCATTGCCGTATACGTGCAGATACGGGAGCTTGCCAAGGGCAACCTGAAGGATATACGGGAACAGGTTGTTGGGGATGCCGTTGGGCATTTCGCCGATCCGGCCGGTCTCATGCGCTCCGATGGGATTGAAATACCGGAGCAGCACGATGGACCATTCGGGGTTTGCCTTGGCTGCATCCGTCAGGATGCGCTCGTTCATGTATTTTGTCCAGCCATAGGGGTTGGTGGCGCTGGTGGGCATGGTCTCATCCAGGGGCATATGATCCGGAATCCCGTAGACCGTGGCGGAGGAGCTGAAGATGAAGCGGCGCACGTCATACTTCTTCATGGCCTCCAGCATGGTCAGCGTGCAGTCCAGATTGTTCCGGTAATACTCAACCGGCTTGGCCACGGACTCGCCCACCGCCTTATAGGCGGCAAAGTGGATGATGGCATCGATCTTGTTTTCCTCAAAGATCGGGGCAACAGCGGCAGCATCCGTGACATCCGCCTCATAAAACCGGACCTTTTTCCCGGTGATTTCCTCAATCCGCTCAAGAACATGGACGTTGCTGTTATAAAGGTTATCCGCGATCACGACCTCGTGACCGGCATTCAGAAGCTCCACACAGGTATGGCTGCCGATATATCCGGCACCGCCCGTACATAGAATGGTCATTGTACACCCTCCCAATCAATCTCAGCGCATGTTCTGATTCACAGAATCCGGGAACAGGCTGCTGACAGTTAGCTGCATTATACCCTATTCAGGAATGATCGTCAATTTCATTCGAATTCGCCCGGTGCTCAGTTTTCATACGCCTGCACGGCCCTCTGCCATTCCTCCGTAAACTCTTCCAGACAGAGGTTGCTCTGGCGGAGGTATTCGGAAACCTGAATACCCACGTAGCGAAGATGCCAGGGCTCATAGATGATCTCGGTCAGATCTTCCTTATCTTTCTGGTAGCGGATAATGAATCCGAAGTCCCAGCAGTGTTCGGCCAGCCAGATGCCCTCTTTCGTCTTTGCGAACGCACTGGTAAATTTCTTTCCGATGCCGGCCTTGTTGATGACATCAATTCCCAGACCGGTCTGATGGTCCGATGAACCGGGCACCGCCACAACGCCGTCGTCTTTCCCGTTGTTCTTCTTCAGGCGGTTGTAGTACATCGTCTTCTGGGTCCGGTAACTCCGGTATCCGGAATGGGCATACAGGGAAATCCCGTCTGCCTTGGCGGCCTCAAACAGCGCCGTAAGCGCATCCGACGCCGCTTCCCGCATCTCAATGGGCGTTGAACTGATTTTCCGTACCTTTACCTTCACCAGGTCCTGCGGAATATAGTTCTCATCCAGCAGATGCGTCTTATTGGCCAGCACGATATAGTCACTGGTTTTAAGGAGCTCATAGGGAATCGGATAATCCCATGTTTTCTCGATCAGCGTCTGTGCCTGCTCCGCGTTTTCCATCGTCGCCAGATCCAGACGCTCCGCCAACCCGGTTCCCGTCAGGATCAGCAGACCCAGCATCATCAGTCCCAGTCGTATTCTGTTCAACAATAATCTCCTCCTGTTCAAGACTCCTGACCCGCTCGCTTCGGATCATTTGGATATATTCCTCAAATGTGACACCCAGATCACGGATTTCAAGCGCGGCCTCTGTTCCCACGTACCGGATATGCCAGGGCTCGTAGATATAGCCCGTGATGGATTCCTTTTCCTTCGGGTAGCGGAGAATATAGCCATATTCCCAGCAGTGCTGCGCCATCCAGATGCCCTCAGGCGAATCCGCAATGGCCTCTATCAGCCCTTTTCCCAGGGTCGATTCGCCCTCAAAATCCATGGCCAGGCCGGTCTGGTGTTCCGAATACCCCGGCTTGGCGACGCTGGAAATCCCGTATTCCGGCCGTTCCTTCCGGTTGTAAATTGCTTTCTGGGTGGCATAGCTGCGAAAACCGCTGAGCGCATAAAGCATGATCCCGTCCTGTTTTGCCGCCTCAAACATCTGTTCAAGTGCCGCGGCGGCATCCGGGCGCATATAGATGTTTTCCGAGATACGTTCCTCCACCGGCGGCACATCCGGTTTTACCAGCATGACCGGCTGAACGGGCGCTCTGTTCTGCTTATTGACCAGAATCAGCGTATCCATGGGATTCTGATGCGGCATCATGAATCCCCAGGACTGGAAGGCCACCGTGAATCCGAGAAGGACACCGGCCAGCGAATCCAAAAACATCCCTCTCTCTATCCCCTTTCCAGATCTTCTCAGGTTCAGGACCTGTTCACAGGCCGGACATTAACTGTTTTCAATCACGGAAATACAGTCTCTGTCAAACTGATGGTAAAGCGTTCCCAGCAGGACATCATCCGCCTCCACGAGGAGGTCATACCCGGTATCCGTGTACTGTTCCTCAAGAATATGACAGTTCCTGTGAACCCAGGCCTCCCCCTGTGCCTGTGTATACGGCAGGGTGATCCTGACCTGTCTGGTGGTATCGCAGAGCTTTTCCCGAATTTCGGCGAACAGATGATCCATTCCCTCCCCGGTCAGCGCGCTGACGCGCACCGCCTCCGGGAAAGCGGTTTCATCCGGACCGGATTCAAGGTCGGTCTTATTGAGCACATGCAGAATCGGCTTTTCGTCTGCTTCAAGGGAATGCAGAACCTCCATGACGACCTTGTACTGTTCATGCATCTGCGGCGAGGAACCGTCTGATACCACCAGCAGAAGGTCGGCCGTAACGGTTTCCTCCAGGGTGGAACGGAACGCATCCACCAGGGCATGCGGCAGCTTGCTGATAAAGCCGACGGTGTCGATCAGCAGGAAGCTGCCGTTTCCATCCGGATAATGAACGGTTCTGACCAGCGGATCAAGCGTGGCAAACAGCATGTTTTCCGCAAAGGAGCTTTCGCCGCTGAGCCGGTTCAGAAGGGTCGTCTTTCCGGCATTGGTATACCCGACCAGGGCCACCGTCTTCATCTGATTCCGTTCCCGCTTTCCGCGGCGCAAGCGCCGCTGGTCCCCCAGACGGTTGATTTCGTTCTGCAGGGCGGTCAGGCGCCGGCGGATGCGCCGCCGGTCCATCTCCAGCTGCGTCTCACCTGGGCCGCGGGTGCCAATGCCGCCGCCAAGACGGGACAGTGCAATGCCGTGGCCGGTCAGCCGCGGAAGCTGGTAGACAAGCTGAGCCATCTCGACCTGCAGTTTGCCCTCAAGGGACCGGGCCCGCTGGGCAAAGATATCCAGAATCAGGGCGGTCCGGTCCAGAACCCGGGTGCCGGCGAGAATCTGCTCAAGATTCCGCTGCTGAACGCCGCTGAGTTCATCGTCAAAGATCACCAGATCGGCCTCTTTTGCCTGGGCAAACAGGGAAAGTTCATCCGCCTTGCCGTGCCCGATGAACGTGGCCGTATCCGGGCGGGATTTTTTCTGAATGACTTTGCCCACCACCAGCGCACCGGCCGTTTCGGCCAGCGCGGCAAGTTCCTCAATGGACTGTTCATCCTCAATGCTCACCAGGACGGCCCGTTCCCGTTCATCCTGGGTGCTGGCGTTCCGGGACGGAAGCAGCGAACTCCGGTCCGTTTCCTCAATGCGTTCCATCCAGGCACGCTGAGGAATGGCATGTGCCTGCACAACTTTGGTAAGAACCGCGCCCAGTTCGCCGCTTTCCGTCAGGGTCAGAAAAGAGGCCTGAACGCCGGTTATCTGCCCCTCCTGAACGCCGACGGCCGCCATGCTGTCAAAGTACATGCTTTTAAGGGAGCTGATGTCCACCTCAGAGAGATGCGCATCTCCGTTTGGGTGCGTGTGAATACAACGCACCTTGCTCAGGCGATTGGCATTGCGCCTCAGCCGGATGTTTCTCAGGCCGACGCTGTTCTGATTGCCGACCGACACATCCAGTACCTCGCCGGAACGCGCGATATAGACCGAGAGTTCCCGCCCGATCATGCCGGTAAATTCAGTCATCACCTCCAGCAGTTCCCGGGGCGCAAAACAGTCCGGTTCAACTTCAAAATCGTACAGACTTTCCAGTCTGGCCAGTTCCGAATCCCGGATTCCTTCTGTGTTTCCGTAGATCATCTGTTATCCTTTCCGCTTTTCAAGAATCCGTTTCAGGCACTGAAACACCTCTGCGAGTTCATCCTCCGTGGTTTCATGGCCCAGGGTCAGCCGAAGGCTGGCCGCCTCCGTATCTCCGCCAATGGCGGCGATGACATGCGAGGGTTCAAGGCTTCCGGCTGTACAGGCACTTCCCGCTGAGGCGGCAATGCCTGCCAGATCCAGCTGCATCAGCAGGCTGTCGGCATGAATGCCGGGAATGGAAAAGTGCATGTTCCCCGGGAGACGGTGCAAAAGGCTTCCGTTGATGCTCACATCCGGGAATGCCTCCCTGAGCGCGGTTATAAAGCGGTCGCGCCTTTGACGCATGACCTCAAAATCGCCTTTCCGGTATTCCTCCAGCGCCAGGGCCATCAGGGAGGCGCCCACCGCATTTTCCGTGCCGGAACGCATTCCCTTTTCCTGCCCGCCGCCCCGTTCAAAGGGCTCAATCCGTGTGCCGGATCGCAGGTACAGTGCCCCGATGCCTTTGGGCGCGCCGAACTTGTGCCCCGAGAAGGACAGCATGTCCACCTGCAATGCTGCGAGGTTTACCGGGATCTGCCCCACCGCCTGAACGGCGTCCGTATGCAGAGGAATGGCGTTTTCCCTTGCGATCTGGCCAATGGCCTCAATCGGTTCAATCGTTCCGATCTCATTGTTTGCCATCTGAATGCTGATCAGGCAGGTATCAAGCCGGATCGCCTCCCGGACCTGCTCCGGGGAAATGATGCCCTCTCGGTCCGGCTTCAGCCAGGTCACCTGCCAGCCCTGACTCTCCAGCCACCGGCAGGGATTGATGACCGCGTGATGCTCAATCTGCGTGGTAATGATATGGCGCCGCTCGGGAAAGGCCTGTGCCGTCCCCATAATGGCCCAGTTATCCGATTCCGTGCCGCCGGATGTGAAATAGATCTCCCCCGGCTGTGCCCCCAGAATCCGGGCCAGCTTTTCCCGGGCCTCATCCAGTGCCCGCCGGGCCCGGCGCCCTGCCTGATAGATGCCGCCCGGATTTCCCCAGACTTCCTCTGAAAGTGCCTGCTGCGCCTCAAGAACACGCCGCGGCATCGGGGAGGTGGCCGCGTGATCCAGATAAATCATGTTGTTTTCTTTCTTTTCGTTCAATGCCTTTTGCCGCCTGCTCAGATCCGGGCGGCCTCGCGGATGGGATATCTGTTCAGAGTAAGAAGCCTGGCTGCTTTTAAGGCAGGGCCTCCCTGACCAGAATGGTTTCCGTTTGTCCATAGACAGGTCCGCTCCATACTGTTAGCCTTTTTAAAACCTGCGACGCCTATTGTACACCATAACCGCAAATTCCACAATGGGAACTGTTTTCGCGGCCCGGGACAAAATGAAAGAAGGAAGCCAGACGGGCTGGTTTCCTTCTTTGTGATGTCTCGATCAGGCTTTGTCAGCCGCAGGGGCTGCCGGGGCGGGCTTGACCGGAGCTGCTGCAGGTTTCGGTGCAGCCGGTTTTACCGGGGCAGTTGCCGGCTTTTTCGCCTTATCCTGACGATTTCTGGGGGCACGACGCTCCCTCATGGTAATGGCTTTCTTCGGGCACTTCTGCGCGCAGATGCCGCAGCCGGTGCAGGCGCCGAGGACGCGGTGCGTTTTCTTCAGTTCGCCCTCAATGGCATCAAACTTACAGTTCTTTGCGCAGATGGTGCAGCCAATGCACTTGTCCGGATCGATATAGGCCTCTTTCCGCTGATCAAACTCAGCCGTCATGGCACCGGTCGGGCAGACATCCGCACAGGCCATACAGCCAATGCACTTGCTGTAGTCGATTTTCGGCAGATCGCCAACCATCTCAATGGCACCGAAGTTGCAGGCCTTCGCGCAGGCAGAGCAGCCGATACAGGCGTTGTCGCACTTGGCGCGCAGTGCCTGTCCCTTTTCGGGATTGTGGCAGTACAGCGCAACGACATGCTTCTCGGGCTGCATGGTCAGTACATGCTGCGGGCAGATGTCGATGCAGCGCCTGCAGCTCTGACACTTATCCTTGTCCACCACCGCGATGTGCTTCTCAGGATCAATGTGAATCGCATCAAACGGGCAGACGCTGACGCAGCTTCCCAGTCCGAGACAGGAATATGCGCAGGTTTTGGAACCGTTGTTTACCAGCTGAGCGGCAATACAGTCCTGAATGCCCTCATAGTTGGCCTTGTATGTGCAGTGATCGCCATAGCCCTGGCAGGCCACGGTTGAGACATACTTGGCATCAAGGGTGGCTTCGACACCCATGATGGCGCCCATTTTCTGGGCAACCGCCATGCCGCCCGGAGCGCAGGCGCCAACCTTTGCCTCGCCTTTGGCCACAGCGGTTGCATAACCGTCGCAGCCGGGGAATCCGCACGCGCCGCAGTTTGCACCCGGAAGACAGGCACGGAGTGCATCAAAGGTCGGATCTGTTTCCACCTTGAAAACCTTATCCGTTACGCCAAGGAGTGCACCGAATGCCAGACCCAGCAGACTCATGACAAGCGCGGCAATACCAATTGCAGTGATACTCACGTCATCTCCTCCTCGCTTTCATCAGATCAGACCGCTGAAGCCGTTGAAGGCAACAGCCATCAGGCCGGCGGCAATCATGGCACCCGGGAAGCCTTCCATCCACTTGGGCAGATTTCCGACTTCAAGGCGCTCACGGATTCCTGCGAACAGGCAGATTGCCAGTGTATAGCCGACGGCAGATGCGACGCCGTTCAGAACGGAGAGCACAAGGTTGTATCCCTCGGTGACGTTCAGCTGCGTGACACCCAGAACGGCGCAGTTGGTGGTAATCAGCGGGAGGTAGACACCCAGTGCCTGATACAGGGACGGCGACATTTTCTTGATTGCCATTTCAACGATACCAACCAGAACGGCAATCACGAGAATGAAGGCAATGACCTGCAGATACTCAAGATCAAAGGGAATAAGCAGGTACGTATTGACCAGATAGGAGGCAAAAGAAGCAAGCGCCATAACAAAGGTAACTGCCATGCCCATGCCGAAAGCCGTTTCAAGCTTTTTCGACACGCCCAGGAAAGGACAGATTCCATAGAAACGCGACATGGCGAAATTGTTAACGAAGATCGATCCGATCAGAATCGTAAGAACAGCATTCATCGCATTTCCTCCTTACGCCTTCTTAGGCAGCAGTTTATTCATCAGAGCCAGAAGCAGACCGAGGACGATGAAGCCGCCGGCAGGACGGATCAGAATGTTCATCGGCAGGTAGCTCTCAGGCATCACCTGAACGCCGAACCAGGTACCCACACCCAGAATCTCACGGACAGAGGAAATCAGCGTGATCGCAATAGTAAAACCGATTCCCATGCCAAAGCCGTCAACGGCGGCATCCAGCGGCGGATTCTTGAATGCAAATGCCTCTGCACGTCCGAAAATGATACAGTTAACCACGATCAGCGGAATAAACACACCCAGAGATTCATCCAGAGCAGGAAGGAATGCCTTGATGATCAGCTGAACAATGGTAACGAAGGTAGCGATAACCACGATAAAAGCAGGAATACGAATCTGATCCGGAATCGCTTTGCGAAGAAGGGAAATAACCAGATTTGAGAATATCAGAACAAATGTAACAGCGAGTCCCATGCCGATGCCATTGCTTGCAAGTGTGGTAATTGCAAGCGTCGGACACATACCCAAAACCATACGGAATGTCGGGTTTTCATCGACAATGCCGTTCATGAAGATTTTAACGTATTTCTTCATTTGCCAACCTCCTCAGCAGCATGCTTCAGCGCATCGTTAATGGCATTGCTGGTCAGGGTTGCGCCGCTCTTGACATCAATCTGCGCATTTGCAAGTTCCTGTCCGATCAGTGCCTCAAAGACGGCTTTGTCCTCAATCAGGTCAGCGCCGAATCCAGGTGTTTCCTCATGTTTGGGAATCTCTACACGGAGGATCTTCCCCTCACCATCTACCGTAATATCAACGGTGAATGCCTGAAAACCGGTCACCTCTTCATGGACGGTTTTCTCGGCAGGAACGGAATTCTGAGCCTCGGATGCAGTCGCAGCAGCGTCATCCGCAGCGGCAAATCCATTCTCCGCCGCGGCCTTTGCCAGCGCTTCGTTGATGGCGTTGCTGGTCAGGGTCGCACCGCTCTTCACATCGATCTGAGCCGTGGCGATATCCTGGCCGACCAGAGCCTCAAAGACGGCGGTGTCGGCGATCAGGTCCGCACCGAATCCCGGTGTCTCATCATGCTTGGGAATGACCACGCTGGTGATCTTCCCTGCCTCATCCAGACCGATTTCAACGGTGAATGCCTGGAAACCGGTCACTTCAACGCTGGTCACCTTCCCCGCTTTGTCGGCGGTTTCAGTCTTTGTTTCTTCGGTTTTTGTGGAGCCGGAGGAGAAGGAGGCTTTGACAGATGCCGCGGCCTTGGGGGCTTCTTCTGTCTTCTCGGCAGCAAAGCCATTCTCCGCCGCAGCTTTTGCCAGGGCTTCGTTGATGGCGTTGCTGGTCAGGGTCGCACCGCTCTTCACATCGATCTGAGCCGTGGCGATATCCTGGCCGACCAGTGCTTCAAAGACGGCGGTGTCGGCGATCAGGTCTGCGCCGAATCCCGGCGTTTCCCCATGCTGGGGAATCACCACGCTGGTGATCTTCCCTGCCTCATCCAGACCGATTTCAACGGTGAATGCCTGGAAACCGGTCACCTCAACGCTGGTCACCTTCCCCGCTTTGTCGGCGGTTTCAGTCTTTGTTTCTTCGGTTTTTGTGGAGCCGGAGGAGAAGGATGCCTTGACAGATGCCTCAGCCTTTGGGGCTTCTTCTGTCTTCTCGGCAGCAAAGCCATTCTCCGCTGCGGCCTTTTTAAGCGCTTCGTTGATGGCGTTGCTGGTCAGGGTTGCGCCGCTCCGGACATCAATCTGAGCCGTGGCGATGTCCTGGCCGACCAGCGCTTCAAAGACGGCGGTGTCGGCGATCAGGTCTGCGCCGAATCCCGGCGTTTCCCCATGCTGGGGAATCGCTACGCTGGTGATCTTCCCTGCCTCATCCAGACCGATTTCAACGGTGAAATCCGCAAAACCGGTCACATCAACACGGGTCACATTCCCGGCCTGTTCGGCGGGTTCGGGTTTTGTTTCCTCGGTCTTGGCAGAGCCGGAGGAGAAGGAGGCGCTGACAGATGCCTCAGCCTTAGGGGCTTCCTCGGTCTTTTCGGCGGCAAAGCCATTCTCCGACGCGGCCTTCGCCAGTGCTTCGTTGATGGCGTTGCTGGTCAGGGTCGCACCGCTCCGGACATCAATCTGAGCCGTGGCGATGTCCTGGCCAATGAGCGCTTCAAAGACAGCCGTGTCAGCGATCAGGTCCGCGCCGAATCCGGGTGTTTCATCATGCTTGGGAATCACGACGCTGGTGATCTTCCCTGCCTCATCCAGGCCGATTTCAACGGTGAAAGCCTGGAAACCGGTCACATCAACGCTGGTCACCTTCCCGGCCTTGTCGGCGGTTTCGGTCTTCGTTTCCTCTGTCTTGGCAGAGCCGGAAGAGAAGGACGCTTTGACAGATGTGTCAGCCTTGGGGGCTTCCTCTGTCTCATGTTCAAAGCCGTTGGCAGCGGCAGCCATGCCAAGAGCTGCGTTGAGCGCATTGCTGGTCAGCGTGGAGCCGGACACCGTGTCGACTTTGGCTTCGGAGATGGATTTCCCGACCAGCGGTGCAAGTGCTTCCTCTGTCAGGAGCGCGGCACCCAGTCCGGGGGTTTCCTCATGCTGAGGAACAGAGATTGACGAAATCTTATCCCCATCCAGTTCGATATAGATGGTGAACTTGTTCATTCCCTTGACGGTATAAGGATCGCCGGGAACCGTGACGGCCGCATCTCCGCCGCCGGCAAAGTCCTTGGCCGCCTGTGCCAGTGCATCATTGATGGCATTGCTGGTCAGCGTGGCACCGCTCTTCACGTCAATCTGAGCTGCGGCAATATCCTGTCCGGCAAGTGCGTCAAAGACGGCTGTATCGGCGATCAGATCCGCGCCGAATCCGGGGGTTTCCCCATGCTCCGGAACGGTTACGGAAACAATCTTGCCGGAGTCATCCAGTTCAATGGCAACCTTGAAAGGAGCAAAACCGGTCACATCATAGGTTTTTCCAGCTCCGCCGCCGGAAACTTCGGCAGCGACTTTGGACAGTGCCTCATTGATGGCGTTGCTGGTCAGCGTGGCGCCGGTCCTGACATCAATCTTTGCGGTGGCAATATCCTGTCCGACAAGTGCATCAAAGACGGCCTTGTCAGCAATCAGATCCGCACCGAAACCTTCGGTCTCCTTGTGTGCGGGAACGGAAACCGCGACGATTTTTCCGTTGCCATCGACATCCACATTGACATCGAAAGCATCAAATCCCTTAACGGAAGCGGTATGGGTGGTCACAGGAACTTCTTCCGTTTCGCCCTCGCCGCCGTTTGCCGCGTTGTAAGCAGCAAGGATGGCATCCTTATCGCCCACGGCAGGCGTAATGCCCAGAACATTCTTTGAATAGGCGAGCGCATCCTCGGCCGCGCGCAGGAAAGCGCCGGAGGAGATGGACGCACCGGAAATCGTATCGACATCCTCACGCAGGGTGGCATCATCTGCCGCAATGCCGATAAACTGGTCTTTAAAGTCGGCTTCTCCGACTTTTGTTCCCAGACCGGCGGTCTCCTGCAGAGATCCGACGTAAACCTGGGTGATATGACCTTCTGCAGAGATACCGAACGTAATCGGGATTTCTCCGCCGTAACCGTTCGGGCTGGCAGTAATGGCATAACCGACAATATTGCCGTCCTTGTCTTTGGCAATAAACAGCTCATCCAGTTCGCTGCCTTCCTCGAGTTCGCCGATATCCGCTTCCTCGTAGGTACAGCCGGGCATAACCGTATTCAGAGCGGCCATTTTTGACTTAAGTGCCTGTTCGGCGATGGGGCCTTTGGTCACCTCATTCGTAATGGCAAGAGCAATGGCTGCAATCAGGCAGAACAGGAAGAGACGGACGCCAAGTTTTACAATCATGTTATTCATGCTTTCTTGACCTCCCCGAAGCTCTTGTTGTACGTAATACGCTCAATCAGCGGAGATGCAACGTTCATCAGGAGAATCGCAAAGGAACACCATTCCGCTTTGGCGCTCTTGCAGTAGCGGAAGATGAACAGAAGCAGACCGCAGCCAAAACCGAACAGCAGTTTGCCTTTGTTTGTGGTCGGCGAAGTGGAATAATCCGTGGCCATGAAGAAGGCACCGAGAATCAGACCACCGCTGAGCACCTGATAAAGCGTTTCATTGATATCCATTTTGGTTGCAATCAGATAGCATACGGCAAACGTGCCGATGAAGGCGACCGGAATATGCCAGGAAATGATCTGCCGGATGAACAGATAAGCGGCACCGATCAGAAGAGCAATCTTGCAGGTCTCCCCGATGGTTCCGGGAATATTGCCAATGGCAAGATCCAGCAGCGTGTACTTTCCGGCGACACCGGCACCGATGGGAGTTGCGCCTGAGGCGACATCCACACCGACAAAATTAAACAGCGCGGGCTGCGTGAATGTGTTCATCAGCGTTGCCCAGGAAAGTGAAAGAATAGCGCGACCGGCAAGCGCAGGATTGACAAAGTTCTGCCCGATACCGCCAAAAATGGCCTTGCACAGAAGAATGGCGATAGCTGAGCCGACGACCGGCATCCAGTAAGGGACGGTACTTGGAAGGTTCATGGCCAGGAGCAGTCCGGTAACCACCGCGCTGAAATCACCGATCGTTTCTTTTGTATGACTGACCTTGCAATAGAACCATTCACTGAGTACTGCCGCCAGAACAGACAGGGCAATGATGATTGCCGAGCGATAGCCGAAATACAGCACGCCCATGACTGCAGCTGGCAGGAGTGCAATGCAGACATCCTGCATAATCCGCCTCGTGGAACTGTTGTCACGGAGATGCGGAGATGATGAGATTACATACTGTTTCATACTCTACGTTCCTCCGGATTCGATTAAAGCTTCTTGATTCTGGCAAGTGCCTTTGCCATACGGATGCTCTGTGTCAGCTGGCGTTTTGCCGGACAGACGTACGTACAGCAGCCGCACTCCATACAGTTTTTGGCACCGGCTGCCACTGCACCGGCCCAGTCACGATGACGCGCATAGGCATCAATGCGGGTGGGCATCAGTTTCATCGGGCACGCCCGTACGCAACGGCCGCAGCGGATACAGGCAGATTCCTCGGGAACATGTCCCTCCTCGGCCAGCGTCACAAGACCGCCAAAATTCTTGGTGACAGGCAGGTTGATGGAAGGAATCGCATTGCCCATCATGCCGCCGCCGACAATGATTTTCGTAACCCCTTCACCAAAACCTTCAGCTGCATCCTCAAGATCCAGCGCCGTTGCACCGATGCGAATCCGGAAGTTGCCGGGCTTATTGACATGACCGGCCACCGTGACCACACGATCAATCAGCGGACGCCCTTCCCTGACGGCACGGCAAAGTGCCTCGCAGGTGCCGACATTCAGCACCACGCAGCCGGCCGCGGATGGCAGTGCCCCGTTGGGGACCTTCCGTCCGGTCAGGCTGTAGATCAGCATCTTTTCAAAGCCCTGCGGATAACGGGCAGGCAGCGCAACAACCTCAAACCGTCCCTGCGCGGCTTTTTTCATCGCCTCTACGGCATCCGGTTTATTGTCCTCAATGCCCACAAAGGCTTTCTGGCATCCAGTCGCTTTCAGGGCGAGAACAATGCCCTCTGCAACACGGTCCGCACACTCGACCATAATCCGATGATCACTGGTCAGATAGGGCTCGCATTCGCTTCCGTTAACGACCAGTACATCCGGCTTTGGATCCAGCTTCGACGTATCCAGCTTCACGGCGGTCGGGAATCCGGCACCTCCCATGCCGACGATTCCCTTTGAACGGGCCGCCTCAATAATCTGTTCGGCGCTTACATTTCCTGTCAGTGCCGACGCCTCAACCGAGGGATCCCATTCATCCTTGAAATCATTTTCGATCGTTACGGCATCCGCCTCTCTGCCGGATGGCAGCATACATTTTCCGACTGCAACAACTTTTCCGGAAACCGATGCGTGTACGGGCGCAGAAATCGCGCCTTTCGCCTCACCGATCACCTGTCCGAGCTTGACCTCCTGTCCCACCTGGACGCATACGGTGGCAGGAGCTCCAGCATGCATGGACATTGGAATCGTTACTTTTGCCGGTGGTGTCAGGTCTATGATACCATTTGACTTGGTTGAATCTTTTCCCTTCCCTGCTTCAACGGGATGGACGCCTCCACCAAATATCCGGGAAATTCCCACAGACCGTTTCCTCCCTTCACTCTCACAAAAAATACTATTTCAGGTTTTCTGAAAACAGTAACGAGATTATAGCATAATCAGGCTGAAAAGAAAATGTGTTTCTGGTCTTTTTCAGCCGCAATCAGACAAGAATAAAAAAAACACCGGGACATCCCTGTTTCAGTGTTGCCTCGTTCCTCTGCTGCCGGAACAGGAAGGATGGACAGGGCCTGACAGAGTCAGGGCATATGCACTCCCCAATGCAGTCGCTGTCCCGGATGCCTGTTGCCATCCGGGACAGCGACAATTTATTTCAGTGTGACGATCGTGACACCGGCTTCCCCTTCGCCGTATCGGCCCGGACGGAAGGAGACGACGGCGTGATGCCGCCGGAGGTATTCCTGAATCCGGGCACGGAGCACGCCGGTACCGACGCCGTGGATGATGCAGACCTCCCCAAGAGAGGAAATCGTGGCATCATCGAGGAACTTCTGGACCTCGGGAATGGCCTCATCCGCGGCAAGACCCCGCACATCCAGTTCACGGCGTACAGCCCGCTGCGTAATGGTGACCCGGTTGGTATTGCCCGACTGTTTCTGTTCGTGCCGGACTTTTTCCTTCCGGTTTTTCTTTTCGCTGCTGGTCATGCTGCGCAGATCGGAGAGCTGAACGCGCATGCGCATCATCCCGGCTTTCAGATTCACATATCCTTTGGTATCTGGAAGCGATACGACGGTTGCATCCGTGTCCATGGAGATGATATGAACCATTTCACCGACAGTGACGGACTTGAGGGTTTCAGAGGGCGTTTCCTCCTGTTCCTGTCCCTGGCTGCGCAGCTGGTCGATCTGCTGACGAACACGCTGAACCTCATGTTCCTGAATGCCGCTTCCAGCCTTGCGCTGCTTCCGGAGCTCTTCAATCAGGGCCTCGGATTCCCGGCGGGCATTTTCCACGATCCGCTTGGCATCCTCTTTGGCACGGGCGGTCAGCCGCTCCCGCTGTTCTTCCAGTTTCTTTCGTTCCTGTTCAGCCTGATTGCGAAGATTGGTCATCTCAAGGCGGGCATTTTCGGCCAGTTCACGCTCCCGCTCAGCCTGCTGCCGGTAGGATTCCGCGTTGGCCAGCACATCCTCAAAGCGGATCTGATCCTTGCTGAGGAGGTCCTTTGCACTGTCGATGATGAATTCCGGAAGCCCCAGCTTTCGTGAAATCTCAAAGGCATTGGATTTTCCCGGGATGCCGATCAGGAGATGATAGGTCGGGGCCAGGGTGGCGACATCAAACTCGACGGACGCGTTTTCCGCCCCCGGCGTCGTCATGGCATATTCCTTCAGCTCACTGTAGTGGGTCGTGGCCAGTGTCCGTGTCCGCATTTTGAGCAGGTAGGAAAGAATGGACTGCGCCAGTGCCGCGCCCTCGGTGGGATCCGTTCCGGCTCCGAGCTCATCGAAAAGAACCAGGGAATCCGGCGTGACGTTTTCAAGAATGTGGACAATATTGCGCATATGGCCGGAGAAGGTGGAAAGGGACTGTTCAATGGACTGCTCGTCGCCGATATCCGCAAAGATTTCATCAAAGACCGGCAGTGTGGTCCCGTAATCCGCGGAAACCTGGAGTCCGGCCTGGGCCATGGCGCAAAACAGACCGACGGTCTTTAAGGAAACCGTCTTTCCGCCGGTGTTCGGGCCCGTGATCACCAGTGTCGTAAAGTTCTCCCCCAGATAGATATCCAGCGGAACGACTTTGGCGGGATCGATCAGCGGATGCCGGCCTTTCAGAATCCGGATAATGCCCTCCCGGTTCATCTGCGGCGCCTGTGCGTGCATCTCGTGGGCCAGGAGCGCTTTGGCAAAGGTGAAATCAAGGAACGCCAGGATCTGCAGGTCCGCTTCGATCGTCCCGACTTCTGGGGCAATGCGGGCTGAGAGCGCCTTGAGGATCCGTTCAATCTCCGCCTTTTCCGCAGCCACCAGCTGTTTCAGCTCATTCCCGATTTCCACGACGGCCATGGGCTCCACGAAAACAGTCGCCCCCGTGGTGCTCTGGTCATGCACAATGCCCGGGACCATCTGCCGGTATTCCTGCTTGACCGGCAGCACATACCGGTCTGAGCGCATGGTGACAATCGGTTCCTGCAGATACTTCTGAAACGTGGCACTGTGAATCATCCCGTTGAGCTTTTCCCGTACGCGCTCATTGCAGGAACGGACCTTCCGGCGGATATTGTACAGTTCCGGGCTGGCCCGGTCTGCAATCTCCTCCTCGCTCAGAATGGCATCGGTAATGGCCTGCTCCACCTCTCGGAGGGTTCCCAGGTTCCCGGCGCTGGCAATGAGCCTGGGCATCTGGGACGTGTCATTCTTGGAATGGACCAGCGGTTCCTTTGCCGCTTTGGCGGCACGAAGAACCGAGGCAATATCCAGGAGCATTTTCGGAGAGAGCGTACTGCCGATTTCGGCCAGGCGCAGAATCTGCCGGACATCCGGGAAAAAGATCACCGGATTCCCGCCTGAACGGGAAAGGAATCCCTCTGCCTCCGCCGTCTCCTCCTGACGCCGCAGCACCTCCTCATAGTCCGACTGAGGAAGAAGGGCATCTGCCAGTTCACGGCCAAGATCCGATACGCACAGATTTTTCAGTTGTTCGATAATCTTGTTGTATTCCAAAACATGAAAGGATCGCTTGTTCATTTTTTCCCTCCATATGTTCCCCTATTCATTGCCTTTATTCGACGCCGCGCATCAGATGCCCGGCCGTTCCGTTCATCACCGGTTCGGGTGCCTCGCCGGTATCAAGCAGGCGCCGGTAGGCCCGGATCACGGCAAGCCGCGTCTCAGGCGGTTCATCCGTAAACATCAGCCGCCAGACGCAGTCAAGTGAACGCAAAACGCCTGCATGTCTGGCCATATCCGTCACAACGCTGTTGTAAAGTGAAATCTGGCACCGGTCCTGCATCTTTATCCGCCGCAGCGGGAAGGTCATCCCCTTCCGGTCCGTCAGTGTCTCGCACCAGCCATTGTCGGCCTGACAGGCATTGCAAAGCCCGTCGGTATGCACATCCCCGGCTCTGGTCCTTCTCGGGCAGTGGGACAGCAGCATCAGCTGCACACGCCCGTAACACTCCAGTTCATAGTTTCCGCCTGCTTCTTTGAGCCGGCGGATTTCCTTTGCGTTGAGCTCACAGGACAGGGTCAGCCGGCCCAGTCCCAGTTGGGTCAGGAGACGGGCACACTCGGAATTCATGACGTTGAGGCTCTGACCGCCCACCATGGGCACCGGCCAGTTCCCGATCTGGCCGATATTGTTGATCTGAACCGCGGTAAACCGGGCGCTGTTTTGGGCTGTAAAGTCGTGCAGGGCCTCCAGTTCCCCGGTTTCGGTCACCTGAGGCAGCACAAAGATAACCGGTGCGGTCAGCTTTTCCGCCGATTGCTGAAGGGAATCGATCCGGTAATCTCTGGGATACCAGGCCACCTGATCCGCCCCTGCCGCAAGCATCGCCGCGGCTTCCTCCGGGTTTTCCGTAACGGCAATCAGTCCGCGCTCCTGCGCGGGCAGCGGCGTACTGCGGATCTCCACCGCTGCGGGACCGGCGCGGTGCATCAGTGCCGCAACGGCGGTGCGCCGCAGCTGATTGAGTTCACTCACCGGAAGGAATGCCCCGGTTCCAGTCAGTTCGACTTTCTCAAGCGTGTAAGGGGTTTCCCGCAGTTTCCCAAGGGTCCGCATCAGCCCCGTTTCCGTCAGGGCATTGCTGTCGGCTTTCTGGACAGGGACCGTACCAGCGGCCCGGCCAGTGTGCCCGTCCGGATCCGTCAGGGTGAGACAGGCCGGCTCACCCGGATTGGCCACAAGCGCTGCCCGAATCGGAATCCGCGGATGCTCCGAGGCCTGAAATGACCGGGCGTGCTCATTGAGGCGGACACTGACCAGCCGCCACACGATGTCCCCGGGCCGGGCCTGATGCGTCCCGGCCTGGAGCGCAAAGGTTTTCCCTTTCCGGGTGGCAGGCCCTTTGTAAACAATTTCCTGTTCCGAGGCATTGCTGCGGAGCTGGAACACATCGCCTGTTTCGATATCCGTCTCGGCCGTGACCAGAATGCGGTTTCCGGAGATGCCGGTAATCTTTCCGGCAGGGATGCCCTGGTGATTGGGCTTTTCCCAGCTCATCAGGGCACGATGATTCTGGGAAAAGACATATCCCTCGGTAAAGCCGCCCCGGTTGAAAATCTGACGCAGCGCGAAAAGATCCTGCTGGGATGGCATTGCCGCCGTATCCATTGCCCGGCGATAGCAGTCCGTCACCGTGGCCACGTATTCCGGACTCTTCATGCGCCCTTCAATCTTAAGCGATTCAATTCCCGCCTCGCGGAGTTCCCGGATTCTTGAAATCAGCATGAGGTCTTTCGGGGACAGGAGATACCCGCGGGTTCCGTCACTGAGCGTGTACGGCAGCCGGCAGGGCTGCGAGCATTTCCCCCGGTTTCCGCTGCGGCCGCCGATCATCCCCGAGAAAAGGCACTGACCGGACACGCAGACACAGAGGGCCCCGTGGACAAACGCTTCAATCTCCACGCCGGTCCTGGCCATGGCATGAAGTTCGCTGATCCGGCATTCTCTTGCCGGAACGACCCGACGGACGCCCAGATCACGGAGCAGCTGTACGCCCTCAACATTGTTGACCGTCATCTGCGTACTGGCATGAATGACCAGATCCGGGAAAGCGGTCCTGGCGACGCGGAGAACACCCAGATCCTGCACCAGAATGGCATCCGCACCGGAGTCCCGAATGACCCTCAGTGCCTCGGTCAGCTCCGGCAGCTCCTCTTCCTTGACCAGTGTGTTTACCGTCACGTAGATTCGCCGTCCCATCTGATGCGCTGCCCGAACGGCGTCCGCCAGGCCCTTTTCATCAAAGTTTCCTGCATAGCTTCTGGCAGAAAAGGCCGTATATCCCAGGTAAATGGCATCTGCACCTGCCGCAATGGCAGCATCCAGAGCCTTTCGGTTTCCAGCCGGCGCTAATAGTTCCATCTGTTCCTCCGAAAAAAGCGAAAACACCGGTACTGGTATTTTCGCTTTCTCTGTTTCCGTCATTATTCCGGTGCTTTTTCCAGCTGCCGCATTTTGTCCTGCATCATGGAAAGTTCACGCACCAGACGCTTGTTTTCGTTCTGTGAATTGATCAGTTCCTCTGCCAGGGTCATACATGTCAGAAGAGGAAGCATCCCCTCATTTGCCCGCGACAGAACAGCGAGCTCGCGCATGCGGCGGTCCACATAGCTGGTGATACGGACCAGCTGTTCCTCTGACTGATCCGTTACCAGCGCGTATTCCTTTCCCATGACGCGAAGGACGACTTTCCGCTTTTCCACCGCATTCACCCGTTACTTTCCGAGCTTGGTGAACGGATAGGTGTTTCCGTTGGTCTCCACGCGGATGCTCTTGATGACCTGCGGCTCAAGCGGCTTGTCCATGGAATTGGTCTGGACGCTGACAATGAGGTCCGCGGTGTCCATGCCCTCCGTGACCCGGCCAAAGGCGGCATAGGAGCCATCCAGATGCGGGGC
Source organism: Christensenella sp. UBA4263 (assembly GCA_002395225.1). Classification (GTDB taxonomy): domain Bacteria; phylum Bacillota; class Clostridia; order Christensenellales; family Aristaeellaceae; genus Ventricola. Next base: position 14,957 of record DGWH01000092.1, on the reverse strand, counting down.
ATTTGCCACCATGATGAAAAACTGGGAGCCGGCGGAGTTGGGCATCATGGACCGGGCCATGGAAAGAACCCCGCGGGTATGGGCAAGATTGTTCGGGAAACCGTTCATCCGGAATTCGCCGCGGATGGTATATCCCGGTCCGCCGGTACCCATGCCGTTCGGATCGCCTCCCTGAATCATAAAGCCGGGAATGACCCGATGGAAGATCAGACCATCATAAAAGCCGCTGTTGGCCAGAGCGACGAAATTGCCCACACTCTCGGGCGCAATCTCCGGATACAGTTCGCCTTTCATTGTCTTGCCGTTCATCATTTCAATTGTAAAAGTCGGATTCATCTTCTTTTCCTCTCTATTGGTTCATTCAATTCCGCAGAAATCCTGCAGGTTATTGCAAAGGAATCCCGAAAGATCCTTTTCAATGGCCTCACTGGTGAGTTCATAACCGGTTCTGGCCAGTTTTACATATTGCTCCGTCATCAGGTCACTGAGCTGATCCCGTATCCGTATCCATCTGCCCAGCATCTGCTCGGGCAGAGCCGAAAATCCGGCCAGCGGATGAAAGCGGAATCCCAGTGCCGACGCGGCTGCCTCCATGTTTCGGAGGGAACGGATGACCGGGTAAATCCGTTGCCGCCCCTGTGCGGCGGAAATCAGTTCCTCCTCCGCCGTGTCCGGCATATAGATGACGCAATGTGCCTGGGGAAATCCGCTCATGAGCTGCAGGAGTCGGGCCAGTTCCCGTCCCTTGTCAAGGCAGAGATGGAGAATCAGGTGGTGATCCTCCGCGAGCGGCAGGAGGCAGTAGTGAAGGAAATCCTCGCGGAATCCGTTCAGCAGAATCTGCCGGGTTCCAAGACGCACGGATGTCTCGAAGATATTCCCCGCCTCCGCCTCAAGGTTCAGTCCGTACCGGCCTATACTGACCTGTTCCTCCTCCACGCGCAGAAGCGGAACGAAGCGGTTGTCCATGTTGGCAGGTGTTGACGGGGCATTCATGGGAACGACCGTCAGGACGTTCCTGGCCGGCATCACATCCAGAATTTCCCGTATCCAGGTTTCCCTGGCGTAGAGCTTCTGCTGCGTTCCGGCTTCTTCAAAGCTGTTCAGCGGAATGCCCAGGGCATTGAAGGCAGCATACATTTCTGCGGCCCTGTCGGAGATCGGTGTTTCGCCGGTTCCGGCCCGCAGACGTTCACCGCCGGGAATGCTTTTGAGCATGGGCTCCAGCCCGATGTCATCTGTCAGCGGATTAAACAGGACCGTATCAATGGTTTCGCTCTGACGGATCACCTGTTTGATGCATTTTCGAAGGGCCTGTTTATCCGAGAGTATCATGGTTTTCCTCCCCTTCCGGTTTTGCCTTGAGCATGTCCGCTTTTCGCTGCACCATCTCATTGACCCGGCTGATATAGGTCTCAATATTGGACACATTTGGGGCTCGCAGAATGCGCTGGTCATGACCCATCAGGCGCTTGGAAATGGCACCAGCCCCCAGTGCCAGCACGCCCTTTGTCTCCTCCATGTTGTCGATATTGTACCGGCAGATTTTCCCGGGCCGGGCATACCCCACGTTTTCAAGGTTTGAGGCCATGTATTTCTGTCTGTACAGATAATAAGCCCGCATCCCCAGCCGGTGGGCCAGTGCCCGTCCCTCATCGGCCATCTGTGTAATCATCTCATCCGTGCGCTGCTCATAACGTATCTCATGCAACTTCGAGGCATGTTTGATGGCCAGCGTATGGACCGTCAGGCTATCCGGCTGAAGATCGCCGATGACCTCAAGGGTATGCCGGAACATGGGGAGATCCTCACCGGGCAGCGCCGTGATGATGTCCATGTTGATATCCTCAAAGCCGGCTGCCCGGGCCTCCTCAAAGGCTCGCAGACAGTCCGCTGCCGAATGGGCACGGCCGATGGCGGCCAGGGTCACATCATTCATGGACTGCGGGTTGATGCTGATCCGGGTTACGGGAAACTGGCGCATCACAGAAAGTTTTGCGCGGTCAATGGTATCCGGGCGGCCCGCCTCCACCGTCCATTCCGAGAGATCCGGAAACGACTCATGCATGAACCGGAGCAGACGATTCAGCTGCGAGGCGCTGAGGCTGGTGGGCGTTCCGCCGCCGATATAGGCGGTCCGGATGAGAAGGTGATGTTCCCGTGCCAGAGCGGCACAGGCCTCGATTTCCGACAGCAGTGCAGTAAGGTACGGCTCCACCAGATGCCCGTCGCCGATAACGCCAGAGGAAAAGGAGCAGTAGGAACAGCGGGTGGTGCAAAACGGAATGCCAACATACAGGTCCATCTCATCCGGATTCCCGTCCGTCATGCCCTGCTGGGTGTCCAGGACCTCCCGGACCAGGGCAATTCGATCCGGTGACACATCAAACTCGTCCCGGAACAGGCGCTCCGTCTCCTCCGCCGTCAGCCCGGTTTCCATCTGCTGACGGAACAGGCGGGATGGCCGGATGCCGGTCAGAGAGCCCCAGGGCAGTTCCCGGCCCGTGGCCTGCTTGAGGGCCTGATAGGCGGTGCGCTTGGCCAGGCGCTTGGCATAGCGGCGCACCTCCACCGGCGTGCCGGACACAGCCGGTGCACTGAGCGTGTAGAGCTGGGACTGGCCCTCCAGCTCCAGCCGGACCGTATCGGTCCAGAGGCCGTTTTCCTCGCGGTGTGTATGAGTAAGAATGTCCCTGCCGTCCTCATCCGCGGCGCCTTCGCCGAAAAACAGACGGATGACATCGCCCAGATCGTTCTGAAAACAGGGCTCATCTGTTACAATCTGCATTCTTGGCATGACTTACCACTGCTCCCTGGCGATGGTGGTCGGCCCGCCGTGGCCGGGATATACCCGGGTCTGCCCGGGCAGTTTTTTCAGCCGTTTCAGACTGGCAGCCATATCAGCGACATTTCCCCCGGGAAAATCGACGCGTCCATAGCCGCTCCGAAACAGCGTGTCGCCGGAGAACAGGTCATCCCCGATCCGGAAACAGACGGATCCCGGCGTGTGTCCGGGGGTATGCAGGACCTCAATATCCAGCCCCGCCAGAGACAGCCGGTCCCCTTCCCGGATCAGGTGGTCTGCCGCAGGAAACGTCATGGTTTCAAGCAGGTCCGAGGAAAGGTTCAGCTCCGGATCGCCCATGGCAGCATTGTCCGCTTCGTGAAGATAGACGGGGATACCCTTCGCGGTATACATCTGAAGGTACAGGACATGATCCACATGTGCATGTGTCAGAAGGACAGCCGCAATGGGACAATTGCCGGCACGCTGCTGAACCGTCTCAAGAGGGACGCCCGCGTCAATCACGATACAACCTTCCTCCGTTTTCACCACATAGCAGTTCGCCCCGAGAAAGTCATCATCGGACAGTGTATAAATGGTCACTCTTTAAAACCCCTTTCGTGAATCCATCAGAAGGGTTACCGGCCCGTCATTGACAAGGGAGACTTTCATATCCGCCCCGAAAATGCCGCATTCAACCGGAATGCCCATGTCCCGAAGGGCCTGACAGTAACAGTCATACAGCTGTTTTGCCTGCTCCGGCCGCTCGGCCTGATCGAAGCTGGGCCTTCTGCCGTGACGCCCGTCGCCCAGCAGCGTAAACTGGGAAATGGCCAGAATGGAACCGCCGATATCCAGAATGGACCGGTTCATCTTCCCGTTCTCATCCTCAAAAATACGCAGATGGGCGGTTTTCTGTACACAGTAATCCACATCCTGCTGGGTATCCCCTGTCTCGGCGCCGCAAAGGACCATATAACCGTGGCCGCAGCGGCCCACTTCCTTTCCCTCTACCGTGACCTCTGCATGTAAAACACGCTGGATGACAAGCCGCATGCAATTCCTCCCGTTCATGTTCCCGTTTCTGCAGTGTATCCGAGCAGAAACGGGTTGTTGGACTCAGATTCGCGAAATACTGATGGTATCCTGCCGCTTTTCCAGCTGACGGATGACCCAGTCCAGTTCCTTCTTGTTCGCGACCTGAAGGGTCATTTCAATGGTGCAGGTCTGGTTGGACGGATTAAGCCGCGCCGAGACCGCCGTCACCGTGATCTTGAGGGCCGTCAGATAACTCATGATGTCGGCCAGCAGATTGTGACGGTCCTGACAGTGGATCTGCAGAGACCCGTTGTACGAGGTATTGGTGGTATCGGCCCACTCAGCCTCAACCCAGCGGGCCGGATCATGGGAGGCGTTGACATTGACACATTCCTTTGAATGGACCGTCACCCCGCGTCCCCGTGTGATATAGCCGATAATCTCATCTCCGGGCAGCGGCGCACAGCACTTGGCAAAATGCACCTGACAGCCGGGCAGTCCGGCGATCTTGATGCCGGTATCCGTCTTGCCCCCCTGGGAGGTGTGCGTGGCTGTTCCCTGTCCCGGAGTGACCCGTGGCTGAAGCGGAATCAGCGGCTTTTCCTGCTGCCTGATTTCATCCACCAGGCGGGTAATGACCTGGTTGGAGGTAATGCCGCCGCTGCCCACCGCCGCATACAGATCCTCAAGGTCCGCAAAGGAAAACTTTCTCAGGATCGGTTCCAGGTACTCGGTTTTCTGCAGCGTGGAGAGATGATGGCCCTGACGCTTTGCCTCCGCATCCAGCATCTGCTTGCCGGTGGCGATGTTTTCATCTTTCAGTTCCTTCTTGTAGAACTGACGGATTTTGGCCTTGGCCTGGGAGGTTTTGACAATCTTGAGCCAGTCGCGGCTGGGTCCCTTGCTGTTCTGCTGCGTGATGATTTCGACGAAATCACCGGTATTGAGCGGGGTGTCCAGCGTGACAATCCGCCCGTTTACCTTGGCGCCGACACATTTGTTTCCGACCGCACTGTGGATCCGGTAGGCAAAGTCAATGGGAATGGCGCCCTTGGGCAGGTCGACGATTTCCCCTTTCGGGGTAAACACAAAGATCTCATCACTGAACAGATCCACCTTGAGTGAACGGATAAATTCCTCACTGTCCCGGGTGTCATTCTGCCAGTCGAGAATCTGGCGCAGCCAGTAAAGCTTATTGTCAAGGGAATCCGCCACATGCCGCCCTTCCTTGTACCGCCAGTGGGCTGCAATGCCGTATTCGGCGATCCGGTGCATTTCATAGGTCCGGATCTGCACCTCAAAGGGCATGCCCTTTTCCGAGATGACCGTGGTATGCAGGGATTGGTACATGTTGGGCTTGGGCATGGAAATATAGTCTTTGAATCGATTGGGCACCTGCCGCCAGAGGGTATGAACCACACCGAGAACCGCATAGCAGTCCTGAACGGTGTCCACCAGGACACGAATGGCAATCAGGTCAAAAATCTGCTCAAAGGGTTTGTGCTGAAGGACCATTTTCCGGTAGATGCTGTAGAAATGCTTCGGCCGGCCGTCAATCTCAAAGTGCAGATTCATCTCCTCCAGCTTTTTCTGCAGATCGGAGATGACCTCACGAATGCTGTTTTCCCGCTCAGCCCGCTTCATTCCCACCCGGATGATGAGGTTCTGATACCCATCCGGATCCAGGTAACGCAGGCACAGGTCCTCAAGCTCCTGCTTGATCATATAAACGCCCAGACGATGCGCCAGCGGTGCATAGATATCCAGCGTTTCCTGCGCAATCCGCTTCTGGCTCTCCGGCGGCTGTGATTTGAGGGTGCGCATGTTGTGAAGGCGGTCGGCCAGCTTAATGAGCACCACCCGGATGTC